>DAIDGS010000118.1 GCA_027459845.1 Vulcanimicrobiota bacterium
GCGTCGGAGCAGCAGTCGCGCGTAGGCGGCCGCGAGGATGGCGGCGCCCAGCGCTAGGACCAGCAGGGTGGTCATCGGCAGGCTGCTTCGCGCGCGCTCGCGTAGCCTCCGCCATGGATTCGTTTCAATTCCTTAAAGAGCACATCGCCGGCTTTCCGGGCTACGGCGACGGCCCGGCGCGTCGGCGCAGCGACGCGCTGATTCGTGCCGTCGCAGGCGAGGTACTGGCCGAACTGCAGGCCGGCGCCACCGGCACGGTCTCGGGGAGCTTCGAGGATGCGTTGCTGCGCGCCGAGTTTGCCGATCAGGCCGGCCGCGCATGGCTCGACGGCGACGATGCGTCGGCGGCGGCGACCGCGGTCGTGGCCGACGCCGACCGGGTGCTCTGGATGCTGGCCGAGCGCGCGCGCCAAGACGGCGCAAACGCCGATCCGGCCGCGTTCGAGGCGGCCTTCGATGCACGCGAGCGCGCGATGCGCGAGGCGATTAGCGGCAGGTAGACGGCGTCGGCGCCGGCGTCGGGCGCGCGTGGTGTCCGAAGAGGCCGCCGATCGCCGATCCGATCGCGCCGGCGTACCCGTTGGTCGCCCCGTTGGCGGCGTTGGTCGCGTAACTCGCGATCGCGCCCTTGGCCGCATTCCAACTCGTCGGCACCCCGAAATCCGGCGAAAACCGATCGATCAGCGCCTGGGTGAGCCGCTCGATCTGCACCCGCACAACGCCGTCGACGAGCTTCGCGAGCAGCGACTGTCCGGCCGTAAGGGTGTAGGTCTCGCCGGCCGCCGTGGTGACTTCGACCGGAAGGGCCGGGTTGCAGACTTCGTAGACGTTGACGCGCAGCGTTCCGCTCGGATCGTAGCCGATGTCGCCCTGCGTTCCGCGCACCGAAATCGTCGCCGTCGAGGTGTGAAAGACGTAGTCGGCGCGCGCACCGGCCGGATGGATCACGGCAAAGCGCGTTTGTCCGCGCACGATCACGAACGACGCGTGGGCGATCGCGGCCTGGTCGAAGCGCGTCAGTTCGACCTTGGAGTTCGCGCCGATCATCACGCGCGAGCTGTCCGGCAGCGTGAGTTGCGCGAGCGAGTCGGCGCCGGTGATGGTGTAGTCGCGATCGGGTAACGCGATCGTCGCGCGCGGTGCCAGCGGATTGGGCGTCGCGTGAGGCTGCTGGTAGTCGACCGCGCCCTTGAGATTCTGCAGCGTCTTGGCGTCGTTGGCGGCCGCCACACCGAATGCCAGCATCCACAGGACGGCGATGGCGGCTGCATACCTCGTGCGCATGCCCGGAGCTTACGCGCGGTTGCTTTGGCCCCCTGGCGGGAAGCCCCGTCCGCAGCGACTAACCGCGTCGCGTGATCCTGCCGACGAGATGGCTCGCCGCGAGCGCGCTTGCGGGAGCCGCACTGCTGGGAAGGCCCGCCGTGGCGGCCGGGCCGCACCTCATTCCCGCGCCGTCGTCGCTGCACCCGATCGCCGGCTGTGCACCATTCGCGCCGCCCCGCACAGTCGGTGCCGGCTTCGATCCGGCGGCTCGCTCCGAGTTGGATCGGCGCTGGCGCGCGCAGGGTATCGGCGCGCTGCGGGTCGCCGCGCAGCCCGACATCGTCGTGCGCTTCGACCGCCGGATGCGCGCGCAGGCATACCGGTTGACGCTACGCGGCGGCCGCGCCACGATCGTCAGCCGCGACGCCGTCGGCGCCTTCTACGCCGCGATGACGCTGGCCCAACTACCGGTGCGCGTCGGCGCGGCGTGGCAGGTGCCGTGCCTGCGCATCGACGATCGTCCGGCGCTACGCTGGCGGATTCTCTCCGACGACGTCTCGCGCGGGCCGTTGCCGACCATGCGCTACTTCGAACGGCGCATTCGCACGATCGCGGCCTTCAAGATGAACGGCTATTCGCCGTACATGGAGCAGACGTTCATCAGTCCGACCGATCCGTTGCCGGCGCCGCTCGACGGGATTACGCCGGCGCAACTCGCTGCGCTGGCGCGCTACGCGGCCCGCTACCACGTCGCCTTCATCCCACAGCAGCAAACCTTCGCGCACATGCACAACACCCTCAAGCTCGAGCGTTACGCTGCGGCGGCGGCGCTGCCGCACGGCTTTCTGATGGCGCCCAACGTTCCGCTAACCGATGCGTATCTGGCGCGCCTAATCGGCGCCGAGCTGGCTGCAGTGCCGCATCCGCCCTTCTTTCACATCGGCTCCGACGAGACCGTGACGCTCGGCGACGGCCGAACGCAGGCCTACGTGCACCGCGTAGGCCGCGCTCGCGCCTATGCCGACCACATCGCCGCGATGAACGCCCTGATCGCGCCTTCCGGAGCGCGGGTGATGCTTTGGGACGACGGCATCGAAGCGGATCCGGCGATCATGCCGCTGCTTCCGCACGATGCCGTGATCGTGAACTGGCACTACGACGACGAGCGCAGCTTCGTCCCACACATCCAACTGATCGCGCGCGGCGGATTCGAGCAGATGGTCGATCCCGGCGACGACAACTGGAACCAGATCTTTCCCAACGTCGCCGAGGCGCTACGGGTCGAGCGGCGCTTCATCGACGAAGGCAAAGCCGCCCACGTGCTCGGGCTCTACGAAAGCGTCTGGAACGACGACGGCGAGTCGCTGTACGGCGCGACCTGGTATCCGGTGCTCTACGCCGCGGCCAGCGCCTGGCAGGCCGGATCGGTCGCGCCGGCGCGCTTCGCGGCCGACTTCCCGTCGGCGTTCTTCGGTGTCGACGACCCGAACTACGCGCACGACGTTACGCTGCTCGGGCGCGCGCTGGACGATTTGCAGCGTGGAACCGACTATAACAGCGACGCACTCGCGTGGGCGCCGATCTTCGATGCCCCGCAACTGCCGGCGAAGCAGGTGTCGCGCGCGCGTCTCGATGCCGAAGCGGTCGAGCAGGATCTCTACTTCAAGCGGCCGCCGCTGCACCGCCATGCGGCGGCGGTGATGTTCTTGGCGGCACGCCGCTTCGACGTGCTCGGGCGGGCGCAGCAAGTCGCGAGCGAGGTGCGCGCGATGTACGCGCAAGCGCGCCGGCACGTCGGCGAGCCGCACGGTCCGACCGTGCGCGACCTCTTCTGGTGCCGCTATTGGATGTGGGAGCTACGCGACGATTATGAAGACCTCGCGCGGCTCTACGGGCGCGCGTGGACTGCGGAGAGCCGCCCCGACGCGCTGGCGCCCGTGCTCGAGCGCTACCATCTGGCCGCGCAGCGCGCGATCGCCCTGGGCGAAGCGTTTTACCGCGCGACCTACGACGACTACGTGCCGCATCGTACCCTGCCGCCGTTTGCGAGCGTGATTCGATGATTGCGATCGCGCTGTTGGTCGTGTTCTTTGCGTTCGCCGGATTGATGTACGCGCGCAAGCTGCCGGCGATCGTCGCGGTTCCGCTGATGGCGCTGGCGTTGGCGCTTACCGCCGGGGTTCCGCTCGCGCACCTGGGGACGATCGTCGTTGCGGGAACGGCGAAGCTGGCGGTGGTCTACGTGGCGGTGATCTTCGGTGCGTTGCTCGGCCGGGTGACGATGGACACCGGAATTGCGCGCGCGATCGTGAACCTCGCGGCCGAGTACGGCGGCGAGCGGCCGTTCGCGCTGACGATGCTGCTGTGCGCGGTGGTGGCGCTGCTCTTTACGTCGCTGAGCGGATTGGGCGCGATCATCATGGTGGGGTCGATCGTCCTGCCGATCATGTTGACCGCCGGCGTTCCGCGAACGATCGCGGCGACGCTCTTCTTGATGTCGTTTGCGCTCGGCTTCATCTTCAATATCGCGAACTGGACGTTTTACAGCAACTTCTTCGGGGTTGCGCCGAGTCAGTTCATCGGCTATGCGATGGTGCTGGCGGCGATCGACGGCGTCGCGCTGGCGATCTACGCGGCGATCGCCTTTCGCCGCGAGCGCGGATACGCCACCTGGGCGGTACGGCTCGAGGGGCCGCCGCCCAAAGGGGTGCCGGCGATCGCCTTGCTCACCCCGCTCGTGCCACTGCTCCTGTACTACGCGCTGCACGTGGCCGCCACGCCGGCCTTTGCGCTGGCGGCGGTCTTCGGCGCGCTCGTCACGCAGCCGCGCCGTGCCGTCGACGTGCTGGTGGCGGCCGCCATTCGCGGATTCGAGGACGTCGCGGCGGCGGTCGTCCTCTTCATGGGCATCGGAATGTTGCTGGTGGCGGCGGCCCAGCCGGAGCTGGCCGCCGCGCTGCGCCCGCTCGGCGGCGGATGGATCGCCAACCCGGTCGCCTACGTGCTGGTCTTCGGGCTGTGCAGCCCGCTCGCGCTCTATCGCGGACCGCTCAATCCGTTTGGCGTCGGCATCGTGATCTTCACGGTGCTCTTAGCGGCACACGCCGTGCCGCCGGTCGTGCTGGTCGCGGCGATCATGGCCGTCGTTCAAGTGCAGAACGTCTGCGATCCGACCAATACCCAGAACGTCTGGGTCGCGACCTTCACGGGCGTGCCGATCGACGCGATCACCAAACGCACGCTGCCCTTTCAAGTGGCGGTCGCGACGCTGGCGACCGTGGTCGTCGTGCTCGCAGCGCCGCAGCTGCTCCATACGACCGCGCTGCTGCCGGGGCCGCGCCCGGCACGTGCCGCCGAGAGCGTGCCGATGGGCATGTTCGCACCGCCCGCGGCGGCCGGGCGGATCGGCGTGGGCGACGACGGGACGCCGCTCGGACGGGTTGCCGCCGACGCGGTCGCCGGCGCGCTGCGCGGTGCGGCGATGCAGGCGTTTCGGTTGGATGCCGACCCGGACGCCGACGACTGCGCGCACAAGCCGTACGCCGCCTACGTGCAGGTGACGACCAGTACCTTTGCGCTCATCGAGGGTACCGATCTCGACGTCGGGTTGCGCCTCGAGGATTGCGGCGGCTGGATCGTCGACGAGTGGCACGACCACCGCGTGGTGCCGGCGGCCGATGCGGCGGTCGCCCGGCGGCTGGCCCGCGCCGGCGTCGCGCGGCTGTTGCAGTGGGCACGCTCGGAACCGGTTCGCAGCGGAAACCTCTTCGCCCACGGGCTGGCGGCGCGACCCGGCGGCAAGCCGAGCTACTACTACGCGCTCTTCAAAACGGTCGATGGCTACATGCGCGCCTACGTGCGGGCCGGCGGCCCGGCCTACGCCGCCGGAATGCGCACCGACGACATCGTCAACAAGCTCGACGGCAAGTTTTGGTGGGAGTACGGCACCTATCAAACCGAGGCGCGCGCCTACGACGGTAAGCCGCATCGTTTCGAAATCCAACGCGGCAGCCGGACGATCGAGATTCGCCTCGAAGCCCCCTTTGTGATGGATGCTACCGAAGGATGACGGCGCTCGATCCGAGACTGCAGGCCTACTGCGACGATGCGCGCGCGCGCAACCTCGACGAACTGCGCGAGTGGATTGCGATTCCCTCGATTTCGACCGATCCGCAGCACCGCAGCGACGTCCGGCGATGTTGCGAGCGCGTGGTGGCGCACATGCGCGCCATCGGCCTGACCGCCGAGGTGCTCGAAACCGACGGCAACCCGATCGCCTACGGGGAGTGGTCGGGTGCGCCGGGAAAGCCGACCGCGCTGATCTACGGTCACTACGACGTGCAGCCGGTCGATCCGATTGCGCTGTGGGTAACCCCGCCGTTCGAGGCGACCGTGCGCGACGGCAAGCTCTTTGGTCGCGGCGCGGTCGACGACAAAGGGCAAGTGCTGATGCATCTGGCCGCCATCGAAGCGCATCTGCGCGTCCGGGGACGGTTGCCGATCAACCTGAAGATCGTGGTCGAAGGTGAAGAGGAGATCGGGTCGCCCAACTTCGATGCGGCGGTCGAGCGCTACCATGCGCGCTTCGGCGCCGATGTGGTGATCGTCTCCGATACGGCGGTCTACTCCGAGGATATTCCCGCACTGACGACGTCGTTACGCGGATTGGTCACCTGGGAAATCGCGGTCAGCGGACCTACCAGCGACCTGCACTCGGGCTATTTCGGCGGGGTCGTGCGCAATCCGATCGAAGCGCTCGCACAGATCCTGGCAGCGCTCAAGGACGAGCGCGGCCGGGTACGCGTTCCCGGCTTTTACGACGGCGTCGCCGAGTTGCCGCCGGCCGTGACGGCCGAGCTGCGCGCGCTGCCCTACGACGAAGCTCGCGAGGCCGCGGCGCTGGGCGTCGACGCGCTGACCGGCGGCGAGTGCGAGCGCCTGCCGCTCGAGCGGATGTGGTACCGGCCAACGCTGGAGTGCAACGGCATCTGGGGCGGGTATCAGGGACCGGGAAGCAAGACGATCGTTCCGAGCTGGGCGCGAGCCAAGCTCTCGGCGCGGCTAGTCGGCGCGCAGGATCCGGCGCGCGTGCGCGAACTGGTCGCCGCGTACGTGCGCGAAATCGCTCCCGCGGGCGTCCGCGTCGCGATCGAAAGCGACGGCGCGGTACGGCCCATCGTCGTCGCGCGCGACCATCCGGCGGTCGCAGCCGCGGTGCGCGCGATGACGGCCGGATTCGGCAAGGCGCCGGTCTTCATCGGAACCGGCGGTTCGATCGGTCCGGTGGCAACCTTCGATCGCGTGCTCGGACTACCGCAAATTTTGATCGGCGTTGGGCTACCCGACGACGCCATCCACGCGCCGAACGAAAAGTTCGACCTGGCGCAGTTCTACGGTGGGATCGTCACGATGACGGCGCTCTACGACGAACTTGCGACGGCGTGAGCGAGCACCGCGCGCCGACCGAGCGCTTTAGCGCGCGCGCGGCCGATTACGCGGCTCATCGCCCGGGCTATCCGCCGGAGGCGATTGCCGCAGTCTTCGACGGGCTGGGCGACCCGGCCGAGCTCGCGCTCGCGGACGTGGGCGCGGGGACCGGAATCTCAGCGCGAGCCTTCGCCGAGCTCGGGGCGCGGGTCGTTGCCATCGAGCCGAACGCCGCGATGCGCGCCGGCGCGGGCGCATGCGCGCGGGTCGTGTGGCGGGCGGGAACCGCCGAGGCGACCGGCCTCGCGACCGGCGCCGTCGACGTCGCGGTCGCGTGCCAGGCGTTTCACTGGTTCGATTGGCCCGCGGCGCTGCACGAGTTTCGGCGCATCGCGCGCCGTCGCGCGGCGCTGCTGCAGTACGAGCGCGACGAGCGCGACCCGTTCACCGCGGCCTATGGGGCGGTCGTGCGCGCCTATGCCACCGACGATACCGAAGCGCTGCGCGCCCGCGCTTTAGCGGCATTCGCCGAGGTTCGCAACGCGCGGGTGCGGCGCGCGCGCTTTCCCTCCCGACAAGCGATCGATCGCGCCGGGCTGCTCGGCCGTGCTGCGTCGTCGTCGTACCTTCCGGATTCAGGACCGCGCGCGGAGGCGCTCCGCGAGGACTTACGCGCGCTGTTCGCACGCTTTGCACGCGATGGACGGGTGGAGTTGATGATGCAGACCCACGTGCTGATCGCCGACTGGGCGTAAGACGGCGTGTTGCGCATCGGCATCGACGTCGGCGGAACCTTCACCGACGTCGTCGCAATCGACGTGGCCGCGCGAACGATCGTGGCCCGAGTCAAGGTTCCGACCACACACGCCGCCGCCGACGGCGTTGCCATCGGCATCGCCGAGGGGATTCGGCAGATCCTTCGATCGCCGGCCGTGGACCCGCACGCGATCGCCTTCATCGCGCACTCCACGACGCAGGCGACCAACGCGCTGCTCGAAGGCGACGTCGCACCGGTCGGCGTGCTCGGCCTGACCTCGCGCGCGGGCGCGCTTGCGCGCCGTTGGATGCGTTTCGGGGCGATCGCGCTGGGGCCCGAGACGCGCTTCGATCCAGCGTTTGCATTCGCGCGCGCCGACGATCCGGCGAGCGTGCGCCGCGCGCTGGATGTGCTGTTGGCGCGCGGTGTAGCGGCCGTAGCGGTGAGTGCGCCCTTCGGCGTGGACGATTGCGAACCGGAGCGGGCGGCAACCGAGTCGGCACGTGCGCGCGGCGTCTTCGCCACCGCCGGTCACGAAGTCACCACCGGGTACGGGCTGCGGGCGCGCACGCGAACGGCTGCCGTCAATGCGGCGATTTTGCCGCGCATGGTGCGCACCGCGCGTACCACCGCAACGGCGGTCGCCGAGGCGGCCATTCGCGCGCCGTTGATGGTGATGCGCAGCGATGGCGGCGTGATGGACGTGCGCGAGATCGAACGTCGTCCGGTGCTCACGCTGCTCTCGGGTCCGGCCGCGGGAATCGCCGGCGCGCTGTTGCACGAGCGGTGTGCGGACGGCATCTTCGTGGAAGTCGGCGGCACGAGCTCCGATTGCTCGGCGATTCGCGACGGGCGACCGCAGATGCACCCGGCACGCATCGGCGGCCATCGCATGATGCTGCGCACGCTCGACGTTCGCACGCTCGGGATCGGCGGTGGCAGCCTGGCGCGTGTGCGGGGCGGTGCGATCGTGGAGGTCGGGCCGCGCAGCGCGCACATCGCCGGTTACCGCTACGCCTGCTTCCTGGCAAGCGCCGACCTCGACGGCGCCGAGGTCGACGATGGAGCGTATGCGGCACTTCGCCTGCGCGATGGTAGCCGTGCCGCGCTGACGCCGACGTGCGCCGCCAACTTGCTCGGCGAAGTTCCCGACGGCGCCTTCGCGCGCGCGCCGGGCGACGCCGCCGCGCGGGCATTTTCGCGCTGGAGCGAGCGCTGGGGCAGCGATCCGCGCGAGGTCGCGCGCGCGCTCCTGCAGCGGGCCGCCGCGCGCCTGCGGGCCGGGATCGACGAACTGATCGCCGACTACGGACTCGATCGCGCGCAGGCGTGCGTGATCGGGGGCGGCGGCGGTGCCGGCGCGCTGGTGCCGTTTGCCGCGCGCGAAGCGGGGTTGCCGTTTCGGATCGCGCGCGATGCCGAGGTCATCTCGCCGGTCGGCGTCGCGTTGGCGTTGGTGCGCGAGACGATCGAACGCACCGTCGTCGATCCGTCCGCCGCCGAGGTTGCCGCAATTCGCCGCGAGGCCGCAGATCGCGTGATCGCCGCCGGAGCCGATCCGCAGCGCGTCGAGGTGGTCGTCGAGTTCGAGTTGCGGCGCAACCTCGTGCGCGCGACCGCCTCGGGCGCGACCGCCAGCGCCGAACCGTTCGATCTCGCTCCGGCCGATGATGCCGAACGGCGCGATGCGGCCGCGCGCGCGCTGGGGTGCACGCCGGACGATCTCGTGCAGCACGAGTTGAACGACGACGTTACGGCCTACGCGCGCGGTGACGCGCTGTGCGTCGTGGATCGGCGTGGGGTCGTCGTCGTCAGCCTGCACGGCGCGCTCGTCTGCCGAACGAGCGTCGCGCGGCTCGAGGTCGATGCTACCGACGCGATCGAAGCGGCCACCCGCTTCGGCGACATCGGCCGTGCGCTTCCGGACGTCTATCTGGTGCGCGGCGCGCGGACGATGACGTTCGTCGGAATGACGTCGACGCGTCAGGCGGTCGCACTGTTAGGCGAGGAGGTCGACGGTGCGCCGCCCGACGCCGCCCTGGCGCTGATCCTCCACCCGCACCGCGCCTAGGCGCGGCCGCCTAGTTCACGCGTGGTTGTACGATTGCCAGACGCTCCGCCTCTTCCAGCGCGACCGTGCTCTTACGGTGGCCGTACGAAAAGTAGAAGATCAACCCGATCGTCAGCCAGATCAGTCCGACCAGCCACACCAGCGGGAAGAATCCCCACACCAGCGGATTGCCTTCGCGTAGGAAGTAGATCAGTCCAAGGGCCGAGGCTGCCGAGAGAATCGGGATGAGGTAGGGGCCGAACGGAAGCTGGAAGCTGCCTTTGAAATCCGGGTGGCGCTTGCGCAGAATCGGAACCGAAATCGCCACCAGCACGAACGCGATCAGCGTGCCGAGATTGGTGACCGAGCCGAGAATGCTGATCGGGAAGAACGCGCCGGCCGCTGCGATCACCACGCCGAAGAAGATCTGCGAGAGGTAGGGCGTGCGCCAGGCCGGATGCAGCTTGGTGAACGCCGAGGGTATTAGGCCGTCACGCGACATCGCGTAGAAGACGCGCGTCTGGCCGAACATCATCACGAGCAGCACCGTCGTCAGACCGGCGATCGCACCAAACGAGATCACGACGCCGGCCCACGCAAGCCCGACGTGATTTACGGCAAAGGCCACCGGGAAGCTGACGTTGAGCTTATCGAAGGGCACCATGCCGTTGAGAATTGCGACGACGATGATGTAGAGGATGGTGCAGATCACCAAACTCGTAATGATGCCGAAGGGGAGATCTTTGCCGGGGTTCTTGGCTTCCTCGGCGGTCGTCGAGACCGCATCGAAGCCGATATAGGCGAAGAAGATGAAGGCTGCGCCGCCCAGCATCCCGCTCCAGCCGAACGGGAAGAAGCCGCCGGCGCCGGTGCTCGGGCCGGGCGGAAGATGATAGTTGGCGGGGTCGATGTGGCCGATGCCGATCGCGATGAAGAACAGGACGATCGCGACCTTGATCGCGACGATGACGGCATTGACGGTACCCGATTCGCGCGTTCCGCGAACCAGCAAAGCGGTGATGACCAACACGATGAACGCGGCCGGCAGGTTGGCGATGCCGGGGGTCGCGTCCCAGTGATTATGCTGCCAAACCTGCGGGACGTCCCAAAGGTGGAGCGTGTGGAGGATGTACGTGAGATACCCCGACCAGCCCACGCTCACGGTCGCGGCGCCGAGCGCGTACTCGAGGACTAGCCCCCAGCCGACGATCCAGGCGAGGAACTCGCCGACGGTCGCGTAGGCGTAGGTGTAGGCGCTGCCCGAGATCGGAACCTTGCTGGAAACTTCGGCATAGCAGAGCGCCGCCAAGGCGCTGACGACACCGGCCACGATGAACGAGATCGTGAGCGACGGGCCCGCACGCGTCGCCGACGCGACCCCGGTGAGCACGAAGATGCCGGTGCCGATGATGGCACCGATTCCCATCGCCGTGAGCGCCCATGGCCCCAGCGAGCGCTTCAGTCCCTGATCGCTGTCTGCACCCTCGGCCAGGATGCGCGCGAGCGGCTTGACTCGTTGTAGCAGCATGAAGAGCCTGAATATGCCCTCGGGGGGCAGTGGCCCTGGTTGGGACGAGCTTTCGGTTCAAAATGGCCGGTGGTGCCGGTCGCCGAACGGCGCGGCATGCGTGAGTACGACGTGCTGGTCGTCGGTGGCGGAAACGCCGGCTGCGCGGCCGCCCTCGCCGCCGCGCGGCACGGCGCGCGCACCCTGTTGGTCGAGCGCTACGGCTTCCTGGGCGGCACCGCCACCGCCGCGATGGTCGGCCCGTGGATGACCTTTCATTCCGGGCGCGAGCGGATCGTCGGCGGGATCGCGCAGGAGATGGTCGAGCGGCTCGTGCGGGCCGGCGCGTCGCCCGGACACGTCGGCGACTCGTCGGACTACGTCGCCACCATCACGCCGTTCGATCCCGAGGTGCATAAGGCGCTGCTCTTCGAGATGATGCGCGAGGCCGGGGTCGAGTTGCTGCTGCACGCCTACGTCCTCGATGCGCTGCGCGAAGGCGAGGCGGTGAGCGGCGCTCGTTTTGCGACCGTCGGCGGCCTGCGCGAGTATCGCGCCGCGGTGACGATCGACGCGACCGCCGACGCGCTGGTCGCGTTTTCGGCCGGCGTTCCCACGCAGCAAGGCGACGCGCGCGGACGCGTGCAGCCGGCCAGCTTGATGTTCCGTCTCAGTCACGTCGACTTGACCAAGCTTGCGACCTACGTGCGCACGCATCCGGAGCAGATGCGGACGTCGCTGAAGACCCACGAGCGCACCGCCCCGGCACTGACCGCGGTCGCCGGGCTGACGACGCTGTGGCAGGCGGCGTGCGACGAAGGTGTGGTCGACGTGCCGCGCGAGCTGGTCTCGTTCTTCATCACGCCGTATCCCGACGAAGTCACCGTGAACATGACGCGCGTCGTCGACATCGACCCGCTCGACCCGGAGGCGCTGACCCGCGCCGAAGTCGAAGCTCGGCTGCAGGTCATGCAGTTGCTCGCATTCTTTCGCACGCGCGTTCCCGGGTTCGACCGGGCCCGGCTGGCCGCCACCGGCGCGCAGATCGGCATTCGCGAATCGCGCCGCATCGTCGGGCGCTACACGCTCACGCGTGACGACGTGCTCCAGGCGCGCCGCTTCGACGATGCGGTCGCGCGCAGCGCCTATCCGATCGACATTCACAATCCCTCCGGAAGCGGCACGACCACCCATCGCCTGCCGGCGGGCGCGACCTACGAGATTCCGTTTCGCTGTCTGGTTCCGAGCGTGCGCGAGCGCTTGCTGGTGGCGGGGCGCTGCATTTCGACCACCCACGAAGCTCTCGCGTCGACGCGGTTGACGCCGACGGTGATGACGCTCGGGCAGGCGGCGGGAACCGCCGCCGCGCTGGCGCGTTCGCATCCCGAGACGGTCGCGGCGCTCGATCCCGCCCGGTTGCGTGCGACGCTGATCGCCGATGGCGTCGATCTGCGCCGGAGCGCGTCGTGATCGCGGCCCTCGAACTGGCACGCACCTACGGCGTCTCGGTCGCGTTTGCCGACTTGGGTGCGTGGGGCGTCGACGAACTGCGCTCGGAGTACGACGCGGCCGCGCGCGCGATCCGGCTCAACGCGCGCGTCGCCGAGACGCTGCACGTCGACGAACTGGGCGAGTTCGTCGCGCTCGCGGTCGGACACGAGCTGTACCACCATCGCGAAGCGATCGGCGAGGTGCCGATGCTGCCCGACCGGCGTGCCCGCGAGTTCGCCGCCAACGCGTATGCACGCGATCTGCTGCGCCGCCGGGTGCCGTGAGGGCGCTCTGGGCGGGCATCGACGGCGGGCAGAGCTCGACGGTGGCCGCGATCGGGAACGAGCGCGGCGAGGTTCTGGGCTGCGGGCGTGCCGGTCCGGCCGATGAGGTCGGCGCTACCGCGCGCTCGACGCGCCTGCGCGACGCTCTCGAGGGTGCAGTGCAGGCGGCCTTGCGTAACGCCGGACTCGCCCGCAGCGCGCGCTTCGAGGCGATCGTGGCCGGGATCAGCGGCTTCGAGGGCGCACCGGTCGGCCGGACGCCGCGCCTGCGCGCCGCGGTGGTGCGCCTGCTTCACGACGCTCCGATCGCACACGCGGGAGCCTTCGCGCTCGAGCCCGGAGTCGTCGTCATCGCCGGCACCGGATCGGTGGTCTATAGCGGAACGCCCGATGCCGGGACGACCGCCGGCGGGTGGGGTTACCTCTTCGGGGACGAAGGGAGCGGGTTCGGACTGGTGCGTGACGCCCTCGCGGCGGTCATGCGCGCGCAGGATGCGGGCGGCGGTTTCGAACGCGAGCGCGATGCGCTGCTGGACTTTTTCGGCTACCCCACGCTGCGGGCGCTGGCCGCGGCGCACTACCGTGGCGCGCTGAGCCGCGACCGGCTGGCCGCCTACGCGGGTGCCGTCTTGGAAGCGCCGGGCTTCGCTGAGGTGGTCGCGCGCGGTGCCGCGCAACTCGCCGCGGTGGCCGCCGCCCAGGTGCGGCGGAGCGGCTGTACCGAGGTCGCGCTGGGCGGCGGGCTGGCCGCGGACGTGCGCTATCGCGATGCGATCGCGACCGAGGTGATGGCCGGCGCGCCGCATGCGCGCGTCGTCCCCGCGCGCTTCGACCCGGCCCGCGGCGCCCTGCTGCTCGCCTATCGCGCCAGCCGCCGCGACGTTCGGGAGCTCTACGGATGAGCGTCCTCGATCGGTTGCGCGGCGGCCTGATCGTTTCGGTGCAGGCCTGGCCGGGCTCGGCGATCGACCGTCCGGAGTTCCTCGCAGCGATGGCCGATGCTGCCGAAGCCAACGGCGCGGTCGGGCTGCGGGCAGCGGGCGTTGAGAACCTGCGGGCGATCGGTGCCCGCACCACGCTGCCGCTGATCGGGCTGATCAAGTGCGCGTATCCCGGATTTGCGCCGTACATCACCCCGACCGAGGCGGAGGTCGACGCCGTGCTGGCCTGCGGCTGCGCGATCGTCGCCGTCGACGCTACCGCGCGGCCGCGCCCCGGCGGCGTCACCCTCGAGGCGCTGACGGCGCGCATTCACCGCGGTGGCGCGCTGGCGATGGCCGACTGCGCGGAGTTGGGCGACGCCCAACGCGCGCAGCGCGCCGGCGCCGATATTCTGGCGACCACCCTGTGCGGCTACACCGACGCGACGCGCGGCGCGGCGCTCCCGGCGCTCGATCTGGTCGCCGCGATTGCGGGGTTGGGCGGTTTCACGGTGTGCGAAGGTGGGATCGCGGAGCCGGCGCAGGTTGCTCGCTCGCTGGCCGCCGGCGCCGACGCCGTCGTCGTCGGCAGCGCGATCACCAACGTCGACTGGCTGGTGCGCCGCTTCTCGCAGGCCACTCCTACCAGGCAAAACGCACCTCCACGCTAAAGTCGGTGCCAAGCCCAGCGCCTTCTTTTATAGTCTAAAGAGGAACCCGGGCGGAAACCTAAGGAGAGCTTTTCGTTGGTTGAGAAAAACGCGCCGGCCGTACGCCTCGGTCGCGGCTTTTGGATTGTCACCGCCGTTTTGGCGATTCTGGCGATCGCGTCGATCGTCTTCTGGTACGTGGCGCCGATCTATCGCTGGATGCACCTGCCGGTCGCGATCGCAACCGCGAAGCAGGTCGACCAGCTGTCGCGCTTCATGCTCGCCACCGGATCCGCGCTCTACATCTTCGTCGTCGGCTACATCGTCTATTTCGCAATCGCATTTCGCGTCCGCAAAAGCGACCCACCCGACGCGATCGGCATCCAAATCCACGACAACCACAAGCTCGAGTTTTGGTGGACGGTCATCCCGGCCGCCTTCGTGGTGCTGCTTTCCGTTCTCAGCATCAAGATTTGGTACGAGATTACCCTGGCGCCGTCCAACGGTTTGGTGGTCGAGGCGATCGGCCACAAGTGGTATTACACGTTCCGCTACCCGCAGGTCAACGGCGAAATCACCAACGCAATGCACCTGCCGATCGGCGTGCCGGTGACGCTCAACCTTACCTCGGCCGACGTCATCCACTCGTTTTGGGTTCCGGCCATGCGCCTGAAGAACGACATGGTGCCGGGATTGGTGACGCAGATTCATTTCACGCCGACCCGCATCGGCACGTACCAGATCATTTGCACGCAGTTCTGCGGCATCGACCATAGTCTGATGCACCAGCAGCGCTTCGTCATCGACAGCCAAGCCAACTATCAAAAGTGGTATCACGCCTGGCAAGTCAAGAACGCCAAGGTGAGCAACGCGCTGCCGTCGACCTCGGGCGCGTCGGTGAACCTCGCGGCCGGCGACGTCGCGGCCGGTAAGGCGCTCTTCGCGCAGAAGTGCACCGCCTGTCACGCGATGGCGCCCTTTACCACCGTGAAGTACGGGCCGGGGCTCCTGGACGTGCTCCACGATCCGACCCATCCCAATCTCGTGAACGGTCAACCGGCCAACCCGGCCGACGCAGCCGCCATTCTCGAGAAGGGCTATACCGGCACGATGGGCTCGATGCCCAACGCCGTCACCAACGGCCTCTCGTCGCAAGACATCGCCAACCTGGTCGCCTATCTGAACTCGATGAAGTAACCCGGGAGAACCATCACATGGCAATCGCAGCAGCACCGCACGGTGGCGGAATCGCCGATCACATCCACCCGGAGCCACAGAGCTTCGTTCGGCGGTATGTGTTCTCGATCGATCACAAGATCATCGGCATTCAGTACATCATCACCGGGTTCGTCTTCTTCGTGCTGGCCGGCTTGCTGGCCGAAACGATCCGCATCCAACTGATGCACGCCAACGGAGGCTTCGTCTCCCCGCAGACCTACAACGAGGTCTACAGCATCCACGGCAGCACGATGGTCTGGCTGGTGGTGATTCCGCTGCTGACCGGCGGCTTCGGCAACTTGGTCTTCCCGCTGCAGATCGGCGCCCGCGACGTCGCGTTCCCGTGGCTGAACATGCTCAGCTACTGGATCTTCCCGATCGCCGGCTTGATGCTGTTCTCGTCGTTCCTGATGGGCGCACCGACGGCAGGTTGGACCGAGTATCCCCCGATCTCGCTCGAAGGGCAGGCCGGCACCTCGATGTGGGCGGCGGCGATCTTCTTGGTCGGCGTCAGTTCGACGCTGACCGGGATCAACTTCGTCGTGACCATCATGAAGATGCGCGCGCCGGGCATGACCTTTACCCGCATGCCGCTCTTCTGCTGGGGACAGTTTGCAACCGCACCGCTGCTGATGATCGCGACGACCGCGCTGGCCGCCGCGCTGGCGGCGCTCTTCATGGAGCGCCAGTTCGGCGTGCCATTCTTCGATCCAACCAAGGGCGGCAGCCCGGTGCTCTGGCAGCACATGTTCTGGTTCTACTCGCATCCGGCCGTCTATATCATGATCTTGCCGGCGTTCGGAATCGTTTCCGAAGTCCTCCCGACCTTCTCGCGCAAGCCGATCTTCGGCTACAAGCTGATCGCCTTCTCGTCGATGGCGATCGCGCTGGCGGGTTTCATGGTTTGGGCGCACCACATGTTCACCTCGGGCCTGGCGCCCTATCTCCAGCTACCTTTCATGGTGATTACCTTCGTCATCGCGGTCCCGACGGGAATCAAGATCTTCTCGTGGACCGCGACGCTGTGGGGCGGCAAGATTCACTACACCACCGCAATGCTCTTTGCGATGGGCTTTCTGGTGCTCTTCACGCTGGGTGGAATCACCGGGATTTTTCTGGCGGCGATTCCGTTCGATCTCCACTTGCATGGCACGTACTTCGTGGTCGCGCACTTCCACTACGTCTTGGTCGGCGGTAGCCTGATGGGCATCTTCAGCGGCATGTACTACTGGTTCCCGAAGATGTCGGGACGCTTGCTCAGCGAGAAGCTTGGCAAGTGGCACTTCTGGCTGTTCTTCATCGGCTTCAACGGCACGTTCTTGCCGATGCACTGGCTCGGTCTTGAAGGCATGCCGCGCTGGGTCTCGACCTACGATCCACAGTTCCAGTTTTGGAACCAGTTCGCGTCGATCTCGTCGTTCGTGATGACGGCCGGCATCCTGCTCTTCTTCGCGAACATCCTGTACAGCATTCGCTTCGGCAAGGTCGCCGGCGCCAATCCGTGGGGCGCACGCACGCTGGAATGGCAGATCCCCTCGCCGCCGCACTACTACAACTTCAAGCACATCCCGACGGTCTACGGCTTGCCGTACGACTTCTCGCAGCCGCTCCCGTATCGCGGCCTCGAAGACGAACTCAACGACACTCCTCCGCCGGTTGCGGCGGGCGCGCACTAAGGGAGCACCGCGTGGCAGTAGCTTCGATCACTCAAGGCGGTCACGACTCGCACGGCGAGATCGACCAGCTCTACATCGAGACCCGCGAGCTTCGGCTGCAGGGATTCTTGCTATTTCTGGTTAGCGACTGCGTCCTGTTTTCATCGTTCATCTTCGCGTATCTCTACCTGCGCAACAGCGGGCAGGGCTGGCCGCCGGCTGGGATCAACCGTCTCGACGTGGCTTTCGCCGCGGTCAACTCGGTGGTGCTCTTCGGATCCGGCGCGACCATGCACTACGCGCTGGAAAACTGGAAGCACGGCAACTTCATGAAGTTTGCCTGGATGTTGATCTTCACGATCGTGCTCGGCGTTGGATTCTTGTGCGGACAGGGCTACGAATACACCAACTTGATCTTTCACGATCACGTGTCGTGGTGGGGCAGCGGCATTTTCGGTGCCTCGTTCTTCACGCTCACCGGCATGCACGGCTTTCACGTCTTCGTCGGGGTCTGTTATCTCACGGTGCTGCTCTTACAGTCGGCCGGCGGCGTCTACACCAAAGACAAATACTTTGGCCTCACGGCCGGCACTCTCTACTGGCACTTCGTCGACGTGATTTGGGTCGTACTCTTTTCGATCTTCTACCTCTTGTAAGGAACGCTGACGATGAACTTGGTCACCATCGAACATATCGTTGCCGTCGCCGGCGGCATCGTCGTCGCCGTGGTCGCGTTCTACGCGCTCTACAAGGACTGGAAGACGCCCGGCGTCGAGAACAACGTCTTCAGGCTAATGCTCCTGTTGCTCGGTGTGGGCGCGGTCATCGCGCTACTGGCCGGGCTCGGGATTCTCGGGAACTTTCCGGCGAAGGCGGCGTGACATGATCGTTCGCGACGACGAATACTTGGATTTCAGTAAGGTTCCCGAGAGCCGCGGCATTCCGCCGATGCTCTACCGCCTTTTAGCGATCGGTTTGGTGGGCATCTTCGCGATCGGGGCGGCCTCCGTGCTGCTCTCCGGATACGGCCACCACTGGCCGTCGATCAGCACTACGCGCCTGCCGCTGAAGAACACCGACTCGCCGTAGCGCTTCGGCTGGCTCGGCCGAGCTAGGGCTCGGGAAAATCGTCGCCGCGCAGGCGCCCGCGCGTCGCGATGCCGATTGCCAGCAGCGGAAGCTCGGTATCGGGCAGCAGTCCGGTCGGCTTACCGTCGATCGTGTGGATGCCGGCGTAAGGCGAAAACTCGATCAGTGCCGGGATCTCGCGATTCGGTAGCCGGCGCTTGCCGAGCCACTCCCACTCGCAGGCCACGGTGCGATCGTGAAAGAGTGCGGCGACGTAGCCGCAGCCGGTCGGTTGCGACTGCGCGTCGGGTTCGCGGTAGCGCACGTAGCCGTCGAGCACGTAGATCGGCTTGAACGTTTGGAGCCAGGCCGCAACCGGCGCGACCAGCACGGCGACGAAGTAGATCACGAAGAGCAGCGCGCCGACGCCGAAGATCGGCGCGATCTTTACCAGACTCGCATCGCTGCTGACGTGTTGGGCGCGCCACACCATGCCGAGCGCGATGAGGCTGAGAAATGTTGCGCCCAGGAGCGGTTCGATTGCGACCGCGAAGCGGCCGGTCAGTCCGCGCCACACGACCTTGCGCTCGCGGGGCGTCCAGCGGCGCGTCGCCAGCTCGCCTGACCCCCGCTCGACCGGCGCGGCCTTCACTGCGGCACTTCGGGCGCCGCCCGATCGATCAGCCGGCGCAGCGGCGTGCCGCTGGGGAGCGTTCCAAGGGTGCGCCCCCAGTCGCCGGCGACGCGGCTCGCAACGAAGGCGTCGGCGACCGCGCTCGGCGCGAAGCGCACCAGCAACGCCGCTTGCCAGAGCAGGGCCAGCCGCTCCGCAATCGCGCGCGCGCGTGCCTGCCGCGCGTCGGGATCGCGCAGCAGGCGCTCGAGCTCGCGCAGCGATGCGGCGATCGCGCGCTCGCGGCGGACCGATGCGATCTCGGCGCGCAGCGCTTCGAGTGCGTCCGGCTCCTTGGCGCAGATCCGCACCACGTCGAGCGCGTTGATGTTGCCCGACCCCTCCCAAATCGAGTTGAGCGGCGCTTCGCGGTAGAGCCGTGGGAGGATCGACTCCTCGACGTAGCCGTTGCCACCCAAACACTCGAGCGCCTCGCCGACCACGGTCGGCGCGCGTTTGCAGACGTAGTACTTGCCGATCGCCGTGCCGATGCGCTTGAGCGGGTGCTCGTTCGCGTCCAGACAGCGCGCCAGCCGCATGAACAGCACCGTCGCCGCCTCGGATTCCAGCGCGAGGTCGGCCAGCACGTTTTCCATCGCGGGATGATCGATCAGCAGCCTGCCGAAGGTCGTGCGGTAGCGCGCGTGGTGGATCGCTTGCGCGAGCGCCTGACGCAAAAGTGCGGCCGAGCCGACGATGCAATCCAGCCGCGTGCAGTTGACCATTTCGAGAATGGTGCGAACGCCGGCGTCCTCGTCGCCGATCAGCCAGCCGACGGTGCCGGCGAACTCGACCTCGCTGGATGCGTTGCTGCGGTTTCCGAGTTTGTCTTTGAGGCGCATGAGCGCGAACGGATTGCGCGTTCCGTCGGGCAGGATGCGCGGGACGAAGAAACACCCGAGTCCGGCATCGCTCTGCGCGAGCACCAAGAACGCATCGCACATCGGCGCCGAGCAAAACCACTTGTGTCCGGTCAGCGCGTACGGTTCGCCCGGTCCGCGCGCTCCCAGCGCCGTCGCGCGGGTCGCGTTGGCGCGCACGTCGGAACCGCCTTGCTTTTCGGTCATGCCCATGCCGCACAGCGCCGCTCCTTTCGCGGCGACGGGCGCGAGTTGCGGTACGTATGCACGCGCCGTCAAATGCGGCTCCCACGCTGCCGCGATCGACGGCTGCATGCGCAGCGCCGGCACTGCGGCGTAGGTCATCGAGATCGGGCAGCCGTGCCCCGACTCGACTTGCGACCAGAGGTAGAACCCGGCAGCGCGGCGCACGTGCGGCGCGTCGTCCGCGGTGCACCAGGGGGTGCCGTGCAGTCCGTGTGCGGTTGCAAGACGCATCAACTCGTGGTAGGCCGGGTGAAAGGCAACCTCGTCGATGCGATGGCCGAAGCGATCGTGGGTGCGCAGTTCCGGCGGATGCACGTTTGCGGCGAACCCGAGCGCGATCGTTTCGGGCGCGCCCGCCAGCGCGCCGAGCGCGCGTAGCGGGGCGTCGTCGGCTTGCGGGGCTTCGCGCGCAAAAGCTTCGACCAAGGCGCGATCGCCCACGAAGACGTTGACGTTCTCCAGCGGCGGAGGCTGGTTCTCGACCGCGTGGGTGGCCATGGCGCGACCTTCGCCGCCGGCCTGCCGCCCGACTGCGAAGCGGCTGCTCGTTCGCCTAAGCGCGGGCGTGCTCGGCGTGCCGTGACTTGAGCGTTACGACCAGTGCCAGCGCGACGAAGGCCACGCCGCAGAACGCCAGGTAGGCGTGCCGATAGCCGATCAGATCGTTCGAAGCCGTCGCGAGGGTTGCGCCGACGAGCGAACTGCCGAGAATCTGCCCGACGATCAACGCCTGGCTCAATAGGCCGACAGCCGTCGCACGCAGCCCCTCGCCGGCCTCGTTGGTCACGATGTAGCGCGTCGGCGCGCCCAGCAGTGCGCCGAAACCGCATCCGGCCACGACCATTGCGGTCAGTGCCAACGCCAGCGAGTCAAAGCCGAGCGCAAAGATTGCCAGGCCGGCTTCGGTGAGGACCGCACCGACCAGCAGCACGTTGCGGCTGCCGACTCGGTCGAGCGCGCGCGCCGAGGCTGGGATCATGGCGACGAACGTAAACCCGCCGAGCGCCGCCACCAGGCCGGCGGCCATGGTCGAAAGGCCCTGCGCGGCGACCAAAACGCTCGGGATGAAGAACAGCGAACCCTCGAGGACTCCGATCAGCACTTCGAGCGCATAGGTTTTGGCGAGTTGCGGCGATGCCAGCAGAGCGGGCGGGACGATCGGGTAGCGCGCGGCGCGCTCCCAGAGGGCAAAGCCCGCCAGAAGCAGCAGCCCGACGACGCCGGCGCCGATCCGGCTGCCGATCAAACCATCGATCGCGCCGAGCAGCCCGAGCGAAAGCAGGACGAGACCGAATCCGTCGAGAGGATCGCGCGCGCGTAGCGCCGGACGCGGGACGTAGCGGCGCGCCAGCACGAATACCGCGAACGCCAGCGGGAGATTGAAGATGAAGATCCAGCGCCACGAGAGGATATGGGTGAGGATGCCGCCGACGACCGGCCCCAGCACCGCGGCCAGCCCCCACATGCCGGCGACCGCGCCGAGCGCCGCACCGCGGCGCTCCTGCGGCACGACGTCGCCGATGACGGCCGTCGCCACCGGGAAGATGCCGCCGGCGCCGAGTGCCTGGATTGCGCGCGCCAGCAGGAATACCCCGTAGCCGGGCGCGACGATCGCGAGCACGCTGCCGGCCGCAAAAAGCGCGATGCAGCCAAGATAGATCGGCCGGCGGCCGTAGCGGTCGGCCAACGTGCTTGCAATCGCGATCGCCGGTACCGTGACCAGCAGGTAGATCGTGAAAACCCAGGCGAGATCGGGTGTGGCGACGCGGAGTTGCCGGCCGATCGCGGGCAACGCGGGCGAGAGAACGCTGAGGTCGAGCGCGCCCGCAAAGACCCCGAGCCCCAGGGTGAGCAGCAGCGCTTTGTGCGGCTTAGACAATCCGGTCGATCACCATGAACGCGCACATCAGCGCGAGGTAGACGAGCGAGAAGCGAAAGAGTCGGCGTGCGTCGAGGACGCCTTCGCGTTCGCGCCACGTCTTCCACGCGTCGATCAGAAAAATGCCGCCGAGCACGGCGGCGGCGCCGAAGTACAGCGCGCCCATGACGTGAAGCGGATAGAGGAGTAGCGACGCGACGACGAGGATGATGCTGTAGTAAACGATCTCGCGCTTGGTGCGCTCGCGTCCGCTGACGTTGGGAAGCATCGGGACGTTGGCCTTGTCGTAATCGGTTTCGACCGCCAAGGCCAGCGACCAAAAATGCGGCGGCGTCCACAGAAAGATCAGCGCGAAGAGTCCCAGCGCGGGCGCACCGATGGCGTGCGTGACGGCCGCCCAACCGACCAGCGGCGGGACCGATCCGGCAGCCCCGCCGATGACGATATTCAAGGGCGTCAGCCGTTTGAGCCACATCGTGTAGATGACGACGTAGTACACGTTGCCGGCGAGCGAAAGCCACGCCGCCAACGGATTGACCAAGAAATAGAAGAGCGCAAACGATCCGATGCCGGTAAGCAGCGCAAAGATACAGGCATCGCGTACCGAAATGCGTCCGCGCGGAATCGGCCGGCCGCTGGTGCGCTTCATCACGGCATCGATGTCGGCATCGTACACGCAGTTGAGCGCACCGGCCGAGGCGGCTGCCAGCGCGCCGGCCGACATCGTGAGGGCGAAGAGTCCCAGGGGCGGCAGCCCGCGCGCCGCCATCACCATCGCCGCAGCGGTGGTAATGAGCAGCAACATGATGATGCGCGGCTTGGAGAGCTCGTAGTAGTCGTTGACGCGCGCCAACATTCCGGTCACGATTCGGCCGTAACCCGATGGAGCGCCGCGCCGGTCGCATCCAGCAGCGCCAACAGCGTTGCGACCACGAAGGCCAAGAAGAGCAGGGCGGCATTGAAGGCGTGGGCTTCGCGCAGGTCGATCGGCAGGCGTAGCGCGACGTTGAGCAGACCGAGAACGACCTGCACGCAGACCAGTCCGAGGCCGATGCTGACGGCCGTGCGAACGCGACCCGAAGCCGGCCGCGCCCAGCTCAGTCCAAATGCGCCGGCCGCGCAGAGCAGCGTTGCGGCCGCGCAAAACCGGTGCAGCATCTGCACGAACTGTCCGTCGCCGGCAACCACGACGTTGCCGGCGCAGCCCGGAATCGAGAGACAGGCGAGTCCGGCGCCGCTGGAGCTCACGTACGCGCCGACGCACATCGTGGCGAACGCGACCAGCGTGCAGCCGGCCAGCATTCCGGCCGTGATCGTCTCGGCGCGTTCGATTGCGGGCGGCTGCGGTTGCTCGGCGTTCGCGGTAAAGACCACCAGTGCGGTCAGCGACGCGACGAAGAGCATCGCCGTGCCCCAGTGCAGCACCACCGAGAACGGGGAGTTGCCCAGGGCGACCGTTGCCGCACCCAAGCCGACCTGTACCATGAAGAGTAGCGCGATGGCGGCGATGACGGGCGCGATGAAGCGCGAGCGGTGGCGCTGCCGCCAGGCGGCGATCACGACCGCCACGACCAGCGGTGCCACCAAGAAAGCGAACAACCGGTGGCTCCATTCCCAAATCGTCCCGTCGCTCATCGAGGGGATCAGCCGCCCGTGGCATAGCGGCCACGACGGACAGGTCATCCCTGCGCCGTTGATGCGCGTCCAGCTACCGAGCATGACGGTAGCCATCGCGACCAGATCGGCGGTGAGCGCCAGGCGTCGCAAGGTCTTCATGGGGCAACCCTAGCGTAGCCTCGCCGCCGCATCGCGGGCAACGACATTAGCAGGCCGCGCCGCCGGGCAGGCGAAGGCGTCGAGCCGTGAAACGCTGGTGGACGCTGGCGATCGTGCTGCTCCTCGTGAGTTGTCGCGAAGTCAGAGTCAACACCCTCGCGACGGGGACCACCGCCGCGACGGGTACGAACGAGGTCGTGGTGGTGCGAAATCCTTACGACCTGGCAAAATACGAGATCAAGGCGCCGGTTCACTTCAAGGGCGAGTTCGGCGTCATTTTGCTGATGGGGCCGCACGACCGGACCGGCTACAAGCAGATCGTCGAGTCGATCGGCGTCAACGCGCATCGGGTGCGCGTCGTCGCCTTCGAGCAGCCGCCGCCCAACGGCGGCGAACCGACCACGCCGTACCGAACGTACACGCTCTGGATCGTGCCGAACTCCGTTTACCGGCGGGGGATGCGCGTCGAGGTTGTCACGCCGGGTGACGATCCCGTCGCCGCCACCGTCCTGCCATAGCAGAAGGAAACCGCCGAATCGTGCTTGCCCCGCGACCCGAACCCGCCGATCGATCGCCCGTACGCTTGAACGTCAAAATCGAGCGCCTCGGCCTCGTGCTGGAACCCGACGGCGATCCGCGCGAAGCCGCCGGCGTGCTGAACCCGGCGGGGGCACGCGCGCCGGGTGGCGAGTGGCTGCTCTATCCACGCGAGGTCGCCAACGGAAACGTTTCGCGCGTCGGGCGCGTTCGCACGCTGGCCGAACCGCACGGCGGATTTCGAACCGAACGGCTCGGATACGCGCTCGAACCCCAGGCCGCCTACGAGCTGCGCACGCAGAGCGGCGGGTACGGATGCGAAGACCCGCGCGTCACCTACCTGCGCGAACTCGAGTGCTATGCGATGGCGTACACGGCATTCGGTCCCGACGGCCCTCGGATCGCAATCGCGACCTCGGAGGATGCCTACGCGTGGTCGCGCTTAGGGACGGTGCGCTTCGAGGGCGCCGGCGTTGCCATCGGGGACGACAAGGACGCAGCATTCTTTCCCGAGCCGGTGCTTTCGCCGGCCGGCGTTCGCAGCTTCGCCATGTACCACCGGCCGATGCTGCACATCTCCGCCGTCGACGGGCGCGCCGCGATTCCGACCATCGAGCGGATGCCGTTCGAGGATCGCGAGTCGATTCGCATTGCGTACATGCCGGTCGAGGACGTCAAAGCCGAGCGCGCCAATCTGTTGAACGTGCGCGAGAGCGTGCGGGCGATGTCGCCGAACGCCGACTGGGGTTCGATAAAGATCGGCGCCGGCACTCCGCCGGTCGCGATTGCCGAAGGCTGGCTCTCGATCTTCCACGGCGTCGATTTGATCGACAACCACGGCAGCAAGCCAAAGCTGGCGTATCGCGCCGGCTTGGTGGTGCACGACCGCGAGCATCCGGATCGAATCCTCTACCGCTCGCCGGCGCCGATCTTCAGCCCGCGCGACGATCGCGAGCTGCACGGCATGGTCGACAACGTCGTCTTTCCAACGGCGATCGACGTGCGCACGGATTTAGGCGATCGCACCTTCGACGTGTACTATGGAATGGCGGATTCGTCGATCGGCGCGTTTCGCATGTCGGTGTGATTCGCTACTACGCACTCGCGACCGGGATCGTCCTGGGTATCGCGCTCCTGGTTGCAGCCTGGTTCGAGCGCGACCTGATTCGCATCAAGCTGGCGTCGGTGGCAGTGCCGGTACCGCCCAAGCTCGGGCGCGAACGGATCTATCGGGGCGCGGCCGGTCGCGCGTTTCGCGGCGTTGCGCCGTGGGCGCTCTCGGCGCTGCCGGACTGCTTCACCCCGCTGGCGCACGTCACCGGATCGTCTGCCTACGTTGCCGCCCACCTTCCGTCCGGCGCGCGGGTCGTCGTCCCGCCGGCTCGGCTCGCCTTCGGCCGCTGCACGATTTTTCTCGCCGGCGTCGAAGCCATCGTGACGCGCGGCAGTGACCGGCTGCGCATCCCGCCGACGGTGCGCTTCTATCGCATACCCGGCAAGATCGCCGTTTGGCGATCGGATGCCGCCGGGAACGATCTGCGCATCTACGCAACGCATCCAGCAATACCATGAGCATTCAAGAAGAAGTTCGCATGCGCCGGACCTTCGCGATCATCTCGCACCCGGACGCCGGCAAAACGACCCTTACCGAAAAGCTGCTGCTTTACGGCGGTGCGATTCACGTCGCGGGACAGGTCTCGGCGCGTCGGCGGCAGCGCGCCGTCACCAGCGACTGGATGGCGCTCGAACGCGAACGCGGCATTTCGATCACCTCGACCGTCTTGCAGTTCCCCTACGCCGGCTACACCATCAATCTGCTCGATACGCCCGGCCACCAGGATTTCGGCGAAGACACCTATCGCACGCTGCTCGCCGCCGACGCCGCCGTCATGCTGATCGACGCTGCGAAAGGGGTCGAGCCGCAGACGAAAAAGCTGTTTGCCATCTGCCGGGAACGCGGCATTCCGCTCTTCACCTTCATGAACAAGCTCGATCGTCCGAGCCGCGATCCGCTGGAACTCTTGGACGAGCTCGAAAGCGTCCTGGGGATCGGCGCGTATCCCGTGAACTGGCCGCTCGGCAGCGGCGACGCATTTCGTGGCGTCTACGATCGCGGCACGCACACCATGCACCTGTTCGAGCGCAGCGCGCACGGCGCGACGCGCGCCGGCGTGGCAACCAGCGGACCGCACGATCCGCAGGTGCGTCAGAGCGTCGATGAGGCAACCTACCGGCAGTTCGTCGATGGGATCGAGCTCCTCGACGGTGCCGGCTTCGGATTCGAGCGTGCGGCGATGTTGCGCGGAGCGGTGACGCCGGTATTTTTTGGCAGCGCCGTGACCAACTTCGGCGTCCAGCTCTTTCTCGATGCGTTCGTGGCGATGGCACCGCCGCCGGGTGACACGCTGCCGCTGGTTCGCGGCGGCCCGCTGACGGCCGGCGACGAGCGCTTCAGCGCGTTCGTCTTCAAGGTGCAGGCCAACATGGATCCGCGCCATCGCGATCGGGTCGCTTTCGCGCGAATCTGTTCGGGAAGATTCGAGCGCGACATGATCGTGCGCAACGCGCGCACCGGTAAGGAGATACGGCTCGCGCGGGCGACCAAGCTGTTTGCCGACGAGCGCGAATCCTTGCTCGAAGCCTATGCGGGCGACGTGGTCGGGTTGGCCAATCCGGGCGCGCTGGCGCTCGGCGACACGCTGTACGTCGGCGATCCGGTCGAGTTTGCCCCGATCCCGGCCTTCCCGCCGGAACATTTTGCTGCGGTGCGCAGTATCGACACCGGAAGCTACAAGTCGTTCGGCAAGGGTATCGCACAACTGCGCGAGGAGGGAGCGGTGCAGGTCTTTTATCCTTACGGACAGCCGCGCAGCGAGCCGATTCTGGCGGTGGTCGGCGAGTTGCAGTTTGAGGTCGCGCGCTATCGCCTTGAGTCGGAGTATGCGGTCAAAACGGTCTTCAGCGGCCTGCCCTACAGCTTGGCGCGCCGCGTTCGCGGCGACGCGACGCTGGTCGCCCGCGCTCAGCTTCCGACCAACGCCAAGCTGGTCGAGGATTGGGAGGGTCATCCGGTGGTGCTCTTCGAGAGCGCGTGGAGCGAGCGGCTGGCACACGAGTGGAATCCCCAACTGACGTTTCTCGAGTTTTCGGCCGGATCGCCGGCGGAGGTGTCGCTATCATGAAATCCCACCGCATCGTTGCCCTGGCCGCCGTCGCGGCGCTGCTCGCCGGCTGCTCGTTCCAGAACCAGTACGAGCGCGAGGCGACGCGCGTGACCGAGGCCGTGATGAAGAACGACCTGCAACCCGTGCAAAACGACATCGCCACCGGTATATCGATTCCGCGGGTGCAGGTTGCCGAGTGGGCCGACGAACTCGACGCGCAGGGTAAGCTGCTCTCGCTCAAAGAGACGACCGCACACTGCGCGCCGGGAGCGCACTGCTTTACGGTCCGGTTTCAAAAAGGCAACTACTTGGAGATGATGCGTCTCGATGAGAAGGGGAAGATCGTCTACTGGCATTTCAAGCGGGTCGCCTCAGGTGCAGCCGCACAGTAGCGTTCTTCCCTCCTTCGAGGACGTGCGCGCAGCGGCGCGTCGACTCGACGGGGTCGCGCACCGTACCCCGGTGGTGCGATCGCGCGCGCTCGACGAGCGCTGCGCGGCGCACGTTTTCGTAAAGTGCGAGAACCTGCAGCGCATGGGCGCCTTCAAGTTTCGCGGAGCGTACAACTTTCTGGCGTCGCTCTCGCCGGCAGAGCGGGCGGGCGGCGTGGTGGCGTACTCAAGCGGAAATCACGCCCAAGGCGTCGCGCTGGCGGCGTCGTTGCTCGGGATGCAGGCGACCATCGTCATGCCCGACGATGCGCCGGCGGTGAAACTGGCCGCCACCCGCGGCTACGGTGCCGAAGTGGTGCTGTACGATCGCGCGCAGGCCAATCGCGAGGAGATCGCGGAGGAGGTCGCGCGCGCGCGCGGAGCGACCGTCGTGCCGCCCTTCGACGATGCGCGCATCGTGGCCGGCGCGGGGACGGCCGGTCTCGAACTGCTCGAGGATGCCGGCACGCTCGATGCGCTGGTCGTGCCGATGGGTGGCGGCGGGCTGGCGTGCGGATGCGCGCTCGCCGCTCACGGCATCGATCGCGCGATCGACGTCTTTGGCGTCGAGCCCGAAGCCGGCGACGACTTCCGTCAGTCGCTGGCGCGCGGCGAACGCATTGCGATCGACGTCCCGCGCACGATCGCCGACGGACTGCAGACCGTTCAGCCCGGCGCGCTCACCTTTGCGTTGGCGCGCGAGCACGTGCGCGACGTCGTGACCGTCGCCGATTCAGAGCTCGCTGCGGCGGTGCGGTTCGCCTTCGAGCGTATGAAGCTCGTGATCGAACCGAGCGGTGCCGCCGGTCTGGCGGCGCTGCTCGCGCACCGAATCGGCGGACTCGAGGGCCGTCGGGTCGGAGTGGTGGTCAGCGGGGGAAACGTCGATCCGGCGCAGTACGCGCGGCTGATCGCGAGCTAGCGACCCATCGCGTAGAACTCGACGTTCGGGCGCATGTCCATGAGCCCGGCCATCCGGTTCGAGAATCCAAAGAAGGCGGCGATGGCGGCGATATCCCAGATGTCGTCGTCGGAAAATCCGGCGGCGCGCAACGCCGCGATCTCGGCGTCGTCGGCGGCAAATCCCGGAGCGTTGACGCGCGCGGCAAAGGCCAGCATGGCGCGCCACCGCGGCGAGAGCTCGGCGGTTTGCCAGTTGTTGGCGATCTGCTCGGCAAGCACGGGATCCTTTCCCAGGATGCGCAGTGCGGCGCCGTGCGCGGTCATGCAGTACTGGCAGCGGTTCTCCGACGAGACCGCGACGACGATGGCCTCGCGCTCGGCGCGCGAGAGTCCCCCCGGCGACTTCATGAGCACGTCGTGGTAGGCCATGAAGGCTCGAAAGTGCTCGGGCCGTTTGGCGTACGCACGAAAAACGTTAGGGACGAACCCCAGCTTCTCGCGGCTGGTGCGATAAATCTCGGCGATATCGTCGGGGAGCCCGCTTTCGGCGGGCTCCCCGAATCGCGATGCCGGCGAGCGTTCGTTCACTACTTCGAGCTGGCGGTGATGTTCCCGCAAGCGACGTAGGTCCCGAGGTCGGAGGCGCTCTTGTGCACGTTGATCGCGTAGGGGCTCTTGAGCAACTGGGCAAGCGTGACGCCGCTTACCGTGGTGGTCGATTTCCCGTTCACGGTGCTGACCAGCGGAAACTCGGGTGCGGCGTTGATATGACCGCAGGTGCCGATATGGATGTGGGTCGGTTGCGCGGTTTTGGGCGCGCCCTTGAGCTTGACGACGACCAAGACGCCGCTTCCCATTTGGGTGAGGGTGGCGGTGCCGGTTTCGCCGCTGTGGTTGAGGGCCTTCATCGGGATGGTGACGCTGTTGATCGCCGCGCTGGCGGGCGCCGCCACGCCGATCAGGGCGGCGAGCGCGGCCAGCGACAGGGTGAGACGAAGAATGCGCATAGCGTTAAGACTCCTTTCGGGTGGGCATTGGACGTTGGTGCGAAGGGCGCCTGGGCGCGGGTTGCCGGTCGAGTCGGCGTGCCGCCGCGCGCAAGCGCGCGAAGGCAGCCAACGCCGCGCGGGTCGGCGGCGCGTCGGCGCCGTCCACCACGCCGAGCAGCGCGCCGAGATCGCCGTTGAGATGGGCTGCGCGTCGCGCTGCCGACGGCCGACCGGCGGCCTTCGCGCGCGCATACGCGGCGTAGGTGCGATCCATCAGCACGGCGATCCGATGCGCCACGACGTACTGCCGGCGTAGTTGCGCGGTGCTGATGCGAACGCGTGGATCCATCGCGATCGTCAACGGCTGCCGCTGCGTTGTGCCATCGACGGTGAGCACGACGCTATAGCGTCCCGGCGGAACCAATGCGCCCTGCGGCACCTGCGGGGTGCGATGCGGTACGGCCGAAATCGGAAGGTCGCGGGTTATCGAGGCCGGAGGTGCTTCGTGCAGATCCCACACGAAGCGGTGCATGCCGGAGCTGGTGCGCAACGGCTGAAAGGGCGCTTCCCAGTAGGTCGGTTTGTCGAGATCGGGGATCGGCGGCGGCGGCCGGTCGTTGCTGGCATAGCGTCGCACCAGCGCGCCGCGCGCATCGTAGATCGCCAGCGTGACCGACCGCGCGGGCGCTTTCAGCAGGTAGTCGACGATCGCACCGTTGGGCGGATTTTCACCGGCCGGCGTCTCGGGTGGGAGCGGCGTATCGGTGTTGGTGCTGCGCCGCACGCGATACGCCAGTTCGGGTGCGAAGAGATGCGTGCCGTCGGGCAGTCCGCGTGCCAGCTCGCGTAACGGTTCGACATCGTCGAGAATCCAGAACCCGCGTCCGTGCGTGGCCACGATGAGGTCGTTCTCATGCACGATTGCATCGCGTACCGACGTGTGCGGCAGGTTGAGCTGCAGCGGCTGCCAGTGCGCGCCGCCGTCGAACGAAACGTCGACGCCGTTTTCCTGTGCTGCGTAGAGTAAGTTCGGCACTTTGGGGTCTTGGCGGACGGCGTTGACCGGTTCCATCGGAAGACCGTTAACGGCCAGCTTCCAGTGATGCCCGGCGTCGTGCGTGATGTAGACGTACGGGTGCAGATCGTCGAGGCGGAAGCGATTGACCGCGACGAAGGCCGTGTCGTCGTCGAAGCGCGACGCGTCGATCTGTGCCACCTTACTCCACGGCCCGAGGTTCGGCGGCGTGACGTTGCTCCACACTTTGCCGCCGTCGTGCGTCCGCCACACCAGCCCGTCGTCGGTCCCGGCCCAGATGGTTCCGGCATGGGTGTAGGAGGGCGCCAGCGCGTAGACGACCCCCCAAGGCTTGCCGTGTTGCGGGTCGTCGCTCTCGAAGGCGCGGATGACGCCCGGGATCGGTTCGTGCGCGCGCGTGAGGTCGGGGCTGATCGTGGTCCAGTGCATGCCGCCGTCGCGCGTCGCCCAGACGACGTTGGAGCCGTAGTAGAGCGTGTGTTTGTCGAAATGATCGAATGCCAGCGGCTCGGTACGCACGGTATGGTAACCCGGCGCCCCGATCGGCTCGGGCGAAACCTCCTGCGTTTGACCGGTGCGCGCGTCGAAGCGCTCGACTTTACCACCGTAGAAAATGCCCGGGTGCAGCGGATCGGGAACGACGTAGCCGTACTCCTGCGCGCCGACCGGATGCCAATCGCGTTCGGTGATCTCGCCCCAGTTGCCGCGGCTCTCGACGCAGGCCGAGCCGCTCTCCTGTTGCCCGCCGCAGACCCAATACGGGAAACGGTGGTCGGCACTGACGTGATACATCTCCGCGGTGGGCTGGTTGTACCACGAACTCCAGGTGGCTCCGCCATCGACCGAAACCACCGCACCCTGATCGCTGGCGAGCAGCATGATGTTGGGATGCGTCGGGTTGATCCAAATGTTATGGTAGTCGTCGCCACCGGGCGCACCTTTGATCGCGACGAAGGTCGTGCCGCCGTCGGTCGAGCGGTAGGTGCTCGTGTTGGTGAGGTAAACGGTATTGGGGTCGTTGGGTGCGACCGCGATCGACACCAGGTCGTCGCCGCGTTGACCGATATTGCCGGCCGCGTTGACCCGAACGAAGTGCGCACCGCCGTCGCGGCTGCGGTAGAGCGCGCCGGCGTCGCGGTTGTCGCGTTCGGAGTCGACGAAGGCGTAGACGATCGTCGGATCGGTCGGCGCAACCGCCACTTCGGCGCGCCCGAAGCGCGCCGGAAGGCCGGCCGTCAGATGCGTCCAGGTCGTGCCGCCGTCGGTCGATTTATAGAGTCCGCTGCCCGCAATTTCAAAGGAGTTGGTAATCTCCCAAGGCGCTTGGCGCGCTGCCCAGAGCGTCGCATAGACGGTGTTCGCATTGCTCGGATCGAGCACGACGTCGAAGCCGCCGACGTTCGGATTGAGATAGAGCACGCGTTGCCAGGTCGTCCCACCGTCGGTCGTGCGAAAGATCCCGCGTTGCGCGTTGGGGCCGTACGGATGTCCGAGTGCGGCCACGAAGACGCGATTGGGATCGTGCGGGTCGATCGCCAGCGACGCGATCTGCTGCGTGTGGCGCAAACCGACGTTGCGCCAGGTCTTGCCGCCGTCGCTCGATTTGAAGACGCCGTCGCCGATGGCGAGATCGGGACGCTGCAGCCCCTCGCCTGTGCCGGCGTAGATGATCCGCGGGTCGCTCCAGGCAACCCCGAGCGCGCCGATCGACCCGGTCGGTTCGGCGTCGAAGATCGGCTGCCACGTACGCCCGGCATCCTGGCTCTTCCATACGCCGCCGTTGACCGAGCCGATGTAGAAGAGGTTCGGGTCGTTCGGTGCGCCGGTTGCGGCCACGGTTCGACCGCCGCGCAGCGGCCCGATCGAGCGCCAGCGCAGCCCGGCGAAGGCTGCCGGAGGAACGGCCGCGGGTGCAGCCGGCGGCGCGGCGGCGCCGAGGAGCAGGAGTCCAAGGGCGATCGGCGTCCAACGGAACATCGGTGAACCTCCTGCGGTGGCAGTACGCGCGCGATCGGTCGAGGCCTGCCGCGCTCGAGCTAGCGGCGTTTGGACGCGCGTCGGCGGTTGGGGCGAAACGGCGCCCCGATCTTCCAGCTCGCCTTGCGCGGCAGCGACTCGTCGACGTCGTCGCAACCGATCGGGGTGAACTCGCCGCAGTCGTGCGGCCGGGCTTCGTAGATACCGCAGTAGTAGCGGCCGCTGCGCGGCCCCATCAAGAAGACGCACTTATCGGCGACGTCGTCGGTGACCTTACGCACCCAACCGACGTGATAGCCGTCGGCGGACGGCCGCTCGACGATGTACTCGCGCATGACCTCGGCATAGCTCATGCCCAGGTGTTTCGCGATGCGCGTGACGTCCTCGCGGCTGACGAACGGCTCGTATCCGCTGCAACACTCCGCACACCCCGGCGGGCAGGCGACGTTCTCGGGCAGCTCCTTGAGATGCTTGCGAGCTAGCTCGATGACGTGACCGATCGCCTTGACGAACTCCGGATCGTCGTTATATTTGTAGATCCACTCGCGCTTGGTGATCTCGTTGAGATTGTAGAAGCGCGTCGTCTTTTCGTCGAACTCGAGCGTGATGTGCTCTTCGTCGATTTCGATCTTGTTGACGTGCGTGAGCGGGCGTGCGTCCAATAGCTCCGGATGCGTGGGTTGACCGGTGCGCCGGGAGAAGTTGCGCAAGGCAGTCAGGTCGATGGTTTCCATGACCGGCGACTTCGCTTCGGCGGGTGTATCCTCCGCCGATGGCTAAAGCTGGAGGTCATGCGTACGGCAATCGGCGTGGATTTAGGCGGCTCGCACGTGACCGCCGCGGTCGTTACCGACGATGGCACGATCCATCGGCAGTTCGAGCAAGACCTCGAAGATCTCAAGTTCGAAAAGGTGGTCGACGTCCTAAGCGAGCGGGTCGGCGCAGCGATCAAGGACGGCGGCTCGGAGGTGGTCGGTATCGGCATCGGATCGCCCGGCAACATCGACGCAAAGTCGGGTGCGGTGCTCTACAGCCCCAACTTCGGCTGGGAAAACGCGCCGCTGGGTGAGACGCTGCGCAAGCGTTTCAACCTTCCCGTGTACGTGGGCAACGACGCGCGCTGCGCGACCCTGGGTGAGTATACCTTCGGCATCGGGCGCAACACCAAGGACTTCGTCCTGTTGACGCTGGGCACCGGGATCGGCGGCGGGATCGTCGCCGGCGGCGAACTGGTGCTGGGCAATCGCTGGGGCGCGGGCGAGGTCGGGCATCATCAAATTCGTCCGAAGGACGGTTTCATCTGCGCGTGCGGTAAGATCGGGTGTTTTGAAGCTCAGGCATCCGGAACCGGGCTGATCCGCCACGCCATGGCGGTTGCGCCGTCGTTTCCGCGCAGCACGCTGCTGGACGTCGCGCGCGACAAACTGAGCTCGAAAAAGATTCGCAAAGCGGCCCAGGACGGCGATCGGCACGCGCTCGGCGCGTGGAACAACTACTGTGCCGATCTCGCCATCGGCTTGGCGAACATCATCGCGTTCGTCAATCCGGAGACGATCGCACTCGGCGGCGGCGTCTCCTCGGCCGGCGACTTCATGCTCGATGCGGTGCGCCCGCAGGTCGACGCGCTCACGACGATGGTGCCGAAGGGAACGACCAAGCTGCTGGTGGCCGCGCTGGGCAACAACGCCGGTCAGGCGGGTGCCGCACAGATGGCGTTTCGCGGCGGTCTCTCGGCGCGCGCGACCGAGGTCGCGCCGGCCGGCTAGCCGCGCGCGGCGATCTAGACGCCGGCTACTTGACGCAGCGCGTGCTGCGGTTCGTCGTCCTGGCCGGGGATCGTCGCGGTGTTAGCGATCTGCGCGATCAGCGCCGCGATGCGTCGCGAACTGCGTCGCGGGGCGACCGCCTCCTGATTGCGCCGGATCACCGCCAATCGCTCGGGCGCGCGAATCAGCGAGCGCACCGCCGCGACGACCTCCGCCGCGCCGTGCAGCGCCACCAAACCCAGGTCGTGCTGCCGGACGAAGTCGACGTTGCCGCGCTCCTGTCCGGGCACGTAGTCGTACACCACTACCGGAAGCTGTGCGGCGTTGGCCTCGGCGAGCGATCCCGGACCGGCTTTGGTGACCAGCAGGTCGACGGCGCGGAAATACTCCGGGATCTTGTGGGTGAAGCCGAGCACGTGCAGCCGCGTCGGCAGCGCGAGCGAAAGCTCCTCGAGCTTCTGGCGCATGTGCTCGTTGCGTCCGCAGACCACCACCAGCTCGACCGGCAGACGTGCGCGCGCGAGCGCCAGCGTGGTCGAGAGCAGCTTACCGCCACCCTCGCCGCCAGCCATCAGCATGACGATCGGCGTGCCGCTCGGAAGCCCCAGGTGCGCGCGCAGTTCGTCCTTGGTGCCGACGACATCGTCGAACTTGGGATGAATCGGGTGCCCCAGCATGCGCAGGCGGGCGCTGGGAACGCCGCGCGAGAGCGCCCGCTGGTACACCTCGCGCGCCGGGACGACCACGGCATCGGCGCCGGTGACCAGCCACGATTCGTGCACCTTGCCGAGGTCGGTGATGACCGTCACCACCGGAACGTGCTCCAGATGCGCGTCGGCGCGCGCGCGCAGGGCGGCGTGGTTGAGGAGCGGGTGGACCGAGACGATGACGTCGGGCTGGTAAGCCAGGAAGAGGTCGCGCAAACGCTCGCGGTAGAGCGGCTCGCAGAAGCGGACGAGCGCGCGGTAGCGCCGGCGGCCGTTGGTCGCGTAGTAGAGCGCGCCGTAGACCGGTGGCGCGTAGCGTAGCGCCATGCTGTAGCCGAGACCGAGCTGGGTGAGCGGGAAGGCGCAGTGCGCGGCGACATCGTCGATGCGGTGCTCGAAGCGGGCGGGGGCTTCGATCTCGTCGAGCGCGGCGGTGATCGCATTCGCAGCGCTGCGATGACCGCCACCGGTATCCGAAATCAGAAAGAGTGCCCGTTTGGTCAAATTGTGCTCTCCGTTAGGCGCGTACCGGGTCCCGATTGCCGGAAACTCGACCGGCGGCATTGCGCGCGCGCCGGCTAGTAGGGGCAAGCTTGGCCAGGATAGCCCGCGCGGGGGCATCGTAGAAGCGAAAAATGTCGCCAAACTCGATATCGGGGTTTCGGTGGTGGCCGTCGTGGTCCTCGGGGAGCACGATCCACAGGCGGTGCAGGACCCGGGCCAGCGCCGGTGGGGTGCGCCAGCCGAGTTCCGTGGTGTGGCGCCACCAGACGTGAAGCTGGCCTAGGGCCAGGCCGAGCAGCGTCCCCCAGGGCGAGAGGTGCCAGGTCGCCGCGGCGACCGCCAGATAGGGCAAGGCGCCCAGAAAGCCGTCGAGCAGGACCCCGCGGTCGCGTGAGAGGACGGCGTGATCCCAGTAGGACCGGCGGCGATCGTGATGGGTGCGCAGGTGCAACCGCATCCAGAGATGCGCCGGAACGTGATACAGAAAGGTCGAGCCGAAATCGCCGAGCACCAGTACCATCGCGGCCGCGCCGAACGCATCGATCGCTTGCATCATGTCGCGTTACTCCTGGGCTGCATCGTTGCGGTGTGCTTGCCGTGCGGATGCGCGGCGTCCTTCTTCAGCGGCGCCACGGCGCGGCATTTTCAGCCGCGTCGCGTACGCCTGCGTGAACTTCATAATGCGCTCTTAAGTTGGCCGGCGATGCCAGCGTTTGAATCGCTGGACGGCGCGACGCTGCTCTACGACGGTCCGCCGACGCGTTCGCGCCAGCTCGCGGTGACCAAAGCCATCCTGCACACCAATCCGCGCATCGAGGCGGCCGGCGCGCTGCTGCTGGCCGGTGCGACCGCGCAGGCAGCGCGGGCGAACGCCCTGCCGGTTGAGTTCCTGGCGGCGACGTTGTTGCAAGAGTCGGCTTACGATCCGCGTGCCGTCTCGTCGGCCGGCGCGATCGGAATCGCGCAGTTCATGCCGGCGACGGCAGCGGCGAACGGCGTCGACCCGACCGATCCGCTCGACGCAATTCGCGGCGCCGCCGCACTGCTGGCGTCGTACGTCGACGCCTACCGGCGCAGCTCGGCGCAACCCTACGCGTTGGCACTGGCGGCCTACAACGCCGGGCCCGGTGCGGTGGCGCGTTACGGCGGCATTCCACCGTATCCGCAGACGCAGCAGTACGTGGCGCTCATCACCGACCGGTGGGCGCAAATCGCATCGTACGAGGCAAGCGCCGCGCCGGTGCAGAAGCCGCCGCGATGACGCTTTCCAAGTGCGCTGCGCTCCTGGCGGCGGCCGCCGTCGCGCTGGCCGGATGCGCGAACTTGACCAAGAGCCCGGCGCAGGGGTTGACCTTCAAACCGCCGGCCGGCTGGACCGCCTCACCCGGCATCTTCGGCGTCACGCAGATTTGGGTCTCGCCCAAGACCGCGGCTGGAACGCAGGAACTGCTGCTGCTCAAGCTCCCGGTCGTCGCCACCTCCCGCGACATCATCGACCAAGGGCAGTTCCAGAACGCGCATATCCAAGTGCGCCGGCAGGTGAAGATCTGCGGCAACGACTCGGCGACCTACGTGCAGTTCAACGCGACCGCGCGCAGTCAGCGCCAAGACGTCGAAGGCGAAACGGTCATGACGGCGCGCAACGGTAAGACGCTGGTCGCGATGTACATCCGCCCGCTCGGTGCCAAGGCCGACCCACAGGTCGCCGCCTCGATCTACCAGCTCTGTCCGGCGAAATCGTAGCAGCGCGCGCGGCGTGATTCGCCAGCTCTTCGCGCGCCAGCCGCTCGGCTGGACCTCGTCGGAGGCCGACGGACCGTCGCTGCGACGGTGTTTGCGCTGGCCCGCGCTCACCGCGATTGGGCTGGGCACGATGCTGGGCGGCATCTTTCCGACGCTCGGGGCGGGCGCGCACGTCGCCGGCCCGGCCGTCGTTTTGGCCTACGTGATCTCGGGGTTGGTGAGCGTCTGCGTTGCGCTCTGTTACGCCGAGTTCGCGTCGATGGTGCCGGTGGCCGGGAGCGCGTACACCTACGCCTATGCCACGCTCGGCGAGTTGGTCGCGTGGGTGATCGGCTGGGATCTGATCTTGGAGTACGGCATCTCGCTCGCGCCCACCGCCTCGTCGCTCTCCGACTACTTTCAACACGTGCTGGCGCAGGCGCACATCGTGCTTCCGCTCTGGGCGCAAACCGCTCACCTGGCCGGCACCCACACCCAGGTCGACGTGATCGCCGCGCTGCTTACGCTCGGCGTTGCGGTGGTCGTCGCCGTGGGTATTCGCGAGTCGACCAGCGTCAACACGACGCTGGTCATCCTGCAAGTGCTGGCGATGCTGGTCTTCGTGGTGGCCGTCGCCGGTGCGATCCACCCGGCTTACTTCCACCCGTTCGCACCGCAAGGCTGGCACGGAATCTTTGCCAGTACCGCGCTGGTGTTTTTCGCCTACATCGGCTTCGACACGGTGACCGTCGCTTCCGAAGAGGCCGAGCGGCCCGAGCGCAACGTGCCGATCGGAATCTTGCTGGCGCTCGGGATCGGCGGACTGCTCTACGTCGGGTTGGCGATCTGTACGGTCGGCGTGATGCCGTACGCGCGCCTTTCGGATGGTGCCGCGATGCTGGACGCGCTGACCGCGGTCACGCACAATCCGGCGCTCTACCTCATCGTGGCGCTGGGCGGCATCGCCGGTAACGCCACCGTCATGCTGACGTCGCTGCTCGGTCAGGTGCGGATATTCTACGTGATGGCGCGCGATCGCATGCTGCCGCCGGGCGTGGCGCGCGTGCACCGCGTCTACCGAACGCCCGCCCGGATGACGATGCTCACCGGCGGGATCGTCGCCGTCCTCGCGGCCGTGCTGCCGTTGACCGATCTCTTGCTGCTGGTCAACATCGGAACGCTGGCCGCCTTCGCGATCGTCTGCATCGGGGTGCTGGTGCTGCGCTTCGTGAACCCGCACGCGCAGCGTCCGTTTCGCGCGCCGCTGATCCCGATGTTCTCGATCGCCGGAGCGGCCGTCTGCCTCTACCTCATCACCCAACTGCAGCCGGCGACCTGGATTCGCTATGGCGTATGGTTCGCAATCGGCATCGGCGTTTACGCGATTTACGGATTCTGGCACTCGCGGCTGCGCACCGGGGTCGCGCCGCCCGACGCGGGCGCGGACGAATCGATCGAAACCGTCTGAGCGGTTCGGGCGTTAAGGGGGTATCCACGCTCTGGGCAACCAGGAAGGCGTTCATGCAACCGAGCCTCACGCGCATCCGCGACCGCTTCGACATCGTCGAGGTGCCACTCATCGATGGCAAGCCGACGCTGGGAGCGGAAGTCGCTGCGGGCTTGCGCGGCAGCCCGAAAAGTCTCCCCTCGAAGCTGCTCTACGACGATGTCGGCTCGGCGCTCTTCGACGCAATCACGCGCCTGCCCGAGTACTACCTGACGCGCGCCGAGAGCGAGATTCTGCGCGAATCCGGGTGGGAGATCGTGCGGGCCCTCGATGGGCCGGTCGCACTGCTCGAACTCGGCAGCGGGAGCGCCGTCAAGACGCGCATCCTGATCGAAGAAGCGTTGCGCGCGCAGCGGCAGGTGCGCTACAGCCCGATCGACATCTCGGCCGACGCCCTGCGCGCGTCGTCGCACGCGCTGGTAGAGTCGTACCACGATCTGGCGATTACCGCGTACGCCGGAGACTACTTCGACGTGCTCGGATCGGGCATGCTGCAACGGGACGGCCGAACGCTCGCGATGCTAATGGGATCGAATATCGGTAACTACGAGCCCGGTGCGGCCGCGCGCTTGATGCGTTTGCTCGCGGGTGCGCTGCGCCCCGGCGACGGGCTGCTGTTGGGCAGCGATCTGAAAAAGGATGCTGCAACGCTCGAGCGCGCCTACGACGATGCCATCGGGCTGACGGCTGCCTTCGAGCGCAACGCGATCGCACGCTTGAACCGCGAGTTTGGCGGCGGCACCGATCCACGCGCGTTCGCGCACCTCGCGCGCTACGATGCGCAACGCGGCTCGGTCGACTCGTTTCTCGTCGCGCAGCACGACCTGCGCCTCGAACTCGCCGAGATCGGCGTCTATGCCGATGTCGCCTGCGGCGAGCGCATCCACGTGGAGTCGTCGTACAAGTTCTCCGACGCGCAGATCGCGCAGCTCGGTAGCGCGGCGGGGCTCGAACGCGTGCGCACCTGGCACGATCGCCTGGCGCAGTTCAGCGTCGATCTGTTCGTCAGGCGCTAGCGCGGCCGCCCGGGAAGCTGCGCGCCTCGAGCAGGCGGAAGCCGCCGTCGACCAGGATCGCAAGCGCGGCGATGGCCAGTGAACCGGCCACGACCATCGACTGGTTGTGAAGCGTGAGGCCGTTGAAGATCAGAACGCCCAGACCGCTGCCGCCGACGTATCCGGCCAGCGTCGCGATCGCAATCATGGCGATGGCGGCGACGCGCACGCCGCCGAGCATCACCCCGAGCGCCTGCGGCAGCTCGACGCGCACCAGCGTTTGACGTGCCGACATGCCCAGGCCGCGAGCGGCATCGATTTGCGCGCGGTCGACGCCGTTGATGCCCACGACCACGTTGCGCACCAACATGAACTGCGCGTAGGCGACCAGCGCGATGAAGACCGGTCCGTCGCCTAGGCCGAAGAAGCGCACGAGGACGGCCAACAGCGCGAGACTCGGGATCGTATAGACGACGCCGAAGCCCCCGAGCAGCCAGGCGCCGAGCCGGGGTCGCCGCGCGGCCGCAACGCCGAGCGGCAGGGCGACGGCACCGGCCGCGATCAGCGCGAGCGCGACCAGCGCGACGTGCGCGCCGGCCAAAGCCAGGACGCGCGCGAGGTGGGTGTGGAGGTAGCTCATCGCGATCCGCGCAGCGCCGAACGCGCGTGCTCGAAGTAGGCGCGGTCGATCGGGTCGTCGGCGCGCAGCAGCGCGCGCACGTATGGGCTCGCGGGCGCTTCGAGCAGTTCCTCGACGGTGCCCTGCCCTTCGATGCGTCCGTCGCGCATCACCACCAGCCGATCGGCCAGCCGCAGCGCCTCCTCGACGTCGTGGGTCACGAACAGCGTCGTCGTGCCCAGACGCGCGACGATGTCGATCAGCTCGCGTTGCAGTTCGGTGCGCACGATGGCGTCGACCGCGCCGAAGGGTTCGTCCATGAGCAACACGCGCGGCTCGGCCGCCAGCGCGCGCGCGACGCCGACGCGCTGCGCCTCGCCGCCCGAGAGCGCGCGCGGAAAGCGATCGCGGTAGCGCGCCGGATCGAGGCGAACCAGCGCCAGGAGCTCGTCGACGCGCGCCGCGATGCGCGCCGGTTCCCAGCCGAGCAGACTCGGGACGACCGCGACGTTCCGCGCCACCGACATGTGCGCGAACAGGCCGACGGCTTGGATGGCGTAGCCGATGCCGCGACGCAGCGTGACCGGATCGGTTGCCGCCACATCGGCACCGTCGAGTTCGATCCGGCCGCGCGCCAGCGCCACCAGGCGGTTGACGGTGCGCAGCAGCGTCGACTTGCCGCACCCCGAGGGCCCCAGCAAAACGACGAACTCGCCGGGTGCGACGTCGAGATCGATCTCCGCAATCGCATCGCGATCGGCGCCCGGATAGCGCGCGCTGGCCGCGACGAAGCGTAGCGCGGCGCCGCCGTTCATCGCGTGCCGTGCAGGAAGACGCGGGCGACGTCGGCCGGGTCGGCGCCGCCCTCGACTTCGGCGTTCATCCGGCGGATCGTCGCATCGGTGATCGCCGGCGCGATCGCATCCAGCGCGCTGCGAACGCCCGGATGCGCGATCAGGGTCGCGGCGCGAACCACCGGCGCGACGTTGTAGGCAGGCCAGAAGTGTTTGTCGTCGCGCAGCACCACCAGCCGGTGGCGCACGATCGCGCCGTCGGTGGAGAAGGCCGTGGCGACGTCGGCGTGACCGTCGAGCAGGGCTTTGTATTTCAGCGCGATGTCGTAGGTGCGCACCGACGCGAAGTGAAAGCCGCCGTAGAACTTCTGGAGGCCGGGCAGGCCGTCGGGCCGCACCAAGAACTCCTGAATCGTGGCGAGGCGGAGCTGTGGCGCTTGCCGCGCGGCCTGCGAGAGCGTCGTGAGGTTGCGCTTGCGGGCGATTGCCGCGGTGGTCGCCAGCGCCTGCGAATCGTTCATCGGCGAGCGCGCCAACCATATCAGTTGGTAGCGCTCGGCGAAAGCGCGCGCTACCGTTGCGTACAGGGTCGCCGAATCGCGAATCGGAGCCAGGTGCAGCACGTTGATGAGCGCGGTGCCGGTATACTCGGGATAGAGATCGATGTCGCCGCGCCGGATCGCGGCCATCGCGATTTCGGTCGACCCTAGATTGAAGCGGCGTTGCACCGCAACGTGCGCGCGCTCGAGCGCCTGCGCGTAGATCTCGGCGATCACGATCGACTCGGTGAAGTTCTTGGAGCCGACGCGCACCGCGTCGCCGGGCGCGCAGCGTGCGAGCGCGATCGGCGCGCCGAGCAGCGCGAGCATCCGGCCGCGCGTGAGCGCGGTCATGGCGCCTCCAGCGCGCGCCCGATGCGCGCACCGAGCAGTTCGACCGCCAGCGCCAGCAGCGCAACCGTGACGGCGCCGGCATACAACGGCGCCGGATTGCCGGTTTGCAAACCGCGGACGATGTCGTCACCGAGCCCGCCGGCGCCGACGAACGTGGCGAGCGTCGCGCTGGCGATCGTCTCGGTCGCGGCCGTTCGGATACCGGCGAAGGCAACCGGCGCGGCCAGCGGTGCGACGACGCGGGCAAAGCGCTGCGTTGCCGTCATTCCCAAGCCGCCGGCGGCTTCGAGCACGGCCAACGGCACGCCGCGAATGCCCACGTCGGCGTTGATCGCAATCGGCGGGATGGCCAACAGTGCCAGCGCCGCGACGGCCGGCGCCGTGCCCACGCCCAGAACCGGCAGCAGCAGCATCAGCACGGCGATGCTGGGCAGCGTGCGGCCGACTCCGGTCAGGGAGAGCAGCAGGCCGCGCACGCGCGGTTGGGTCGCGGCCAGCACGCCGAGCGGCAGCCCGAGCGTCGTGGCGACGGCCAGGGCGGCCAGCGCGAGTTTGACGTGCTGGAGCGTGTGAGCGAGCAGATCGGGCCACATGCGCACAGAGTTTCGCACCTCGGCGCCGAATACATGGCGCATGCTCTCGCCGCAGGACGCCGCGCCCAAAACCGCGTCGCTCGACGATCCGTCGCTCTACCTGAGCCGCGAACTGTCGTGGCTCGAGTTCAACGACCGCGTCCTCGAAGAGGCTCTCGATGCCAAGACGCCGCTGCTCGAACGGCTGAAGTTCGTCGCGATCTATGGAACGAATCTCGACGAGTTCTTCATGATCCGGGTCGCCGCAATCAAGCAGCAGATCGAAGCCAAGGTGGTTCGGCGCTCCGAGGACGGAAGGTTGCCGGCCGAGCATCTCGCTGCGATCTCCGAGCGCTTGCGCCTTTCGTTGCAGCGGCAGATGCGTTTGCTCAACGACGATCTCATCCCCGCACTCGAGCGTCACGGGATCGTGCTGCGGCGCGTTGCCGATCTCGACGAAGAGGCGCAACTCGCGCTCGAACGTACCTTCGACGACAAGGTGTTTCCGGTGCTGACTCCGCTTGCCGTCGATTCCGGGCACCCGTTTCCCTACATCTCGAACCTCTCGCTTTCGCTCGCGGTCGAGATGGAAGAGACCGGACGAGATGGCGTACGGATGCACTTCGCACGGGTAAAGATTCCACAAACGCTGCCCCGCTTTGTCGCGCTGGAGCCCGCGCCCGACGGCCGGCGCGAGTTCGTGCTGCTCGAAGATCTGATCGCCCACCACCTCGACGGCCTTTTCCCGGGGATGCACGTCCGCGACGCCTATCTGTTTCGCGTCACGCGCGATGCCGATCTCGATCTTCAAGAAGACGAAGCCGACGATCTGCTCAAGGAGATTGAATCGGAGCTGCAGCGCCGCCGCTTTGGCGAGCCGGTGCGTTTGGAAATCGAACGCGGGATGCCCGAGTATATTTGCGAGCTGTTGCAGCGCTCGCTCGGGATCGACGCGGTCGACTGCTACGAGGTCGAGGGGATCATGGCCGTCAACGATCTCTGGCAGATCGTCAACCTCCCCGACTACGACCAACTGCGCGACGCGCCGTTCATGCCCTCAATTCCACGCCGCTTGATCGGCGTCACCGATATCTTCGGCGCGATTCGCGAAGGCGACATCCTGCTGCATCATCCCTACGAGTCCTTCGATCCGGTCGTGCAGTTTCTCCAGCAGGCGGCAACCGATCCCAAGGTGCTCGCGATCAAAGCGACCCTTTACCGGACCTCCGGGAAGAACTCGCCGATCGTGCGCGCGCTTCTGGATGCGGCGGAAAACGAAAAGCAGGTCGCGGTCGTCATCGAGCTCAAGGCGCGCTTCGACGAAGAGAACAACATCGAGTGGGCGCGCCGCCTAGAACGCGCCGGTGCCCACGTCGTCTACGGCTTCGCCAATCAAAAGGTCCATGCCAAGACGCTTCTGGTCGTGCGCGAGGACGACGACGGCCTGCGACGCTACATGCACTTCGGTACCGGAAACTACAACGAGAAATCGGCCAAACTGTATACCGACCTCAGTCTCTTCACGTGTCGTCCCACCCTAGGGCTCGACGACGCCCAGCTCTTCAACGCCTTGACCGGCTTTTCGAAGATCACCGACTACGAGGAGTTATGGGTCGCGCCGGTAACGCTCCGGCGCGAACTGACCGCGCTGATCGAACGCGAAAACGAGCACGCCCGCGCCGGCCGGCCGGCGGCTATTCGGGCCAAGGTCAACGCGATTACGGATGCCGCCGTGGTGCGGGCTCTCTACCGTGCCTCGCAGGCCGGCGTGCCGGTCGATCTGCTGGTGCGCGGCATGTGCGTGTTGCGCCCCGGCGTGAGCGGCGTGAGCGCGAGCGTGCGCGTGCGCAGCATCGTCGGCCGCTTTCTCGAACATTCGCGCATCTACGTCTTCGAGAACGGCGGCGAACGCGAGGTCTACATCGCGAGCGCAGACTGGATGGGTCGCAACCTCGATCGGCGCGTCGAACTGGCGACTCCGGTCCTCGATCCGCTGCTGGCCGAGACGATCGACGGACACATCCTGCGGGTACTCCTCGCGGACAACGTCAAGAGCCGCGAACTGCTCGAGAACGGCGTCTACCGGCGCTGTGCGCCGGGGAGCGGCGACCTGCCGGTCGACGCGCAGCGCATCTTCCTTACCGAAGCGCAGGCACTGTAGCCGCGAGTTCGAGCACGATCCTCCACTCCTGCGGCGTCACCGACTGTACCGAGAGCCGCTGTCCGCGGCGTAGGAGCGCCATTCCCACCAAGCGCGGTTCCGCGCGCATACGCTTGAGCGTGACCGGATGCGCCAGTGCCTCCACCGGCGCCACGTCGACCATCAACCAAATCGGTTTGTCCGCTTTGGCTCGGCCGTCGTAGTATTCACCGCCGCGCTCGAACTGGGTCGGATCGGGATGGGCCGTCGCAACCACCCGGCAGATGCCCACGACGGCCGGCTCGGCGATGCTCGAATGGTAGAAAAAGCCTAGGTCGTCGAGCTTCATCTCGACCATCGCGTTGCGCGCTTGATAGTTGCGCACGCCGCTCCAACCGGTGCGGCCCTCGCGCACGAGGTCGTCCCACGCGTAGGTGTCGGGTTCGCTCTTGAAGAGCCAGTGGCGCATGCCGCGCCCTTCGCCCGGACGCGCAACCCGTCCTCGGCGCCTTACGCGAGCTTGGCGTCGTATCGCGGCAGCGGACTATGCCGCGACGATGCGGTGCTGCGGGACGCCGCGCCCGCGGCACGACCGACGGACGATGCACTTGCTCGGTGCCACTCGCATCGGAGTCCTGCCGCACCGCGCCGAGGACGCGACGTCGTCGCGCGAGAAGGCGACGCGGTGAAGATCACGCACGTATCTGCCTGCGCCGCGGTGCTCGTTGCGACGCTGCTTCCGTTCGATGCCGCCGCGGCGAAGATGCCGACGCTCCTGGTCGATCCGTTCATCGGCACGTCGTACACGCAGGTGGGTGGACCGATCGACACCTTTCCCGGTGCCGACGTTCCCTTCGGGATGGTGCAGTGGAGTCCCGACACGCCGACGCAGAATGCGGGCGGCGGATACGAGTATACCGACAAAGTCATCGACGGCTTCAGTCTGACGCACTTGAGCGGCCCGGGCTGCAACGTGTTCGGTGATTTCGCGATGCTGCCGACGCTCGGCGCGATCGCCAACCCGCGGGGCGCGAGCCAGCCGTTCTCGCACGCTACCGAGTTGGCGGCGCCGGGCTGGTATCAGGTGACGGTTGGGAACCCCGGGATCGGCGTGGCGCTCACGGTCACGCAGCGTACCGGCCTGGGCGAGTTCGCTTTTCCTGCCAGTGCGGCGGCCAACGTGCTCTTCAATGTGTCGTCGAATCAGGCCGGCGTCGACAACGCCTCGATTCGCATCGTCGGGTCGAACGCGGTGGAAGGATCGGCGACGAGCGGCCATTTCTGTGGGATGCCGGATCGCTACAAGGTGTATTTCTTCGCGCAGTTCGATCGACCGTTCGTCGCGCACGGCACGTGGCTCGGGACGCACCTCGATCCCGGCAGCGCGGCCCAGTCCGGCGCCGGAAGCGGTGGCTGGGTAACCTTCGACACGCGCGCCGCCGGTAGCGTCAAGGTGCGCGTCGGGCTCTCGTTCGTGAGCATCGCGGGCGCGCGCGAAAACCTCGCGGCTGAAGGTCGCGGCTGGAACCTCGATGCCGTACGCGACCAGGCGACCGCCGCTTGGACGCGCGTGCTGGACCGCGTCAAAGTGAGCGGCGGCACGCCGGCCGAACGCCGGACGTTCTACACCGCCCTGTATCATGCGTTTCTGCACCCTAACCTCATCAGTGACGCCGACGGCGAGTACGTGGGCTTCGATGGCAAGGTGCATCGCGTTCGCCGCGGACACGCCGAGTACGCGAACTTCTCCGACTGGGACATCTACCGCAGCGAGATTCCCTTGATCGCGCTGCTCGCACCGCATCACGTCAGCGACATGATGCAGTCGCTGGTCGACGCGGCGCGGCAGGAGAACGGCTGGCTACCGCGCTGGCCGCTGGTCAACGGTCCGACCAGCGTGATGGGTGGCGATTCGGTCGATCCGGTCATCGCCGGCGCCTACGCCTTCGGCGCGCAAGCCTTCGACGCGCGCAGTGCGCTGGCGGCCATGGTGCACGGCGCCTCGACCACCGACGGACCACCGGCGCAGGGCTGGTACATCCCGCGTTGGGAACTCAACGACGACTATCTTCGCAAAGGGTACGTCGTCAACACGCACACGACGTCGGTCGCGCCGGTTCCCAACGGCGCCTCCGAAACGCTCGAATACGCCTACGACGACTTCGCCATCGCGCGTTTGGCGCGCTCGTTGCACGACCGCGCGATCGAGCGTCGGTTCGCCGTGCGTTCGGCCAACTGGGCGCAGCTCTTCGATACCGCGACCGAATGGATCGCGCCGCGCGACGGTCGCGGTGCCTTCATGCACGCACCGATCACCGCGATGGGGCAATCCGGGTTTCAAGAAGGCAACGCCGCGCAGTATACCTGGATGGTACCGCAGGACTTGCGCGATCTCGTTGCCGGGATGGGTGGCGCTGCGGTCGCGGTGAAAAAGCTCGATACGTTCTTCACCCAGCTCAACGCCGGCGAAAACGCGCCCTACGCGTGGTTGGGAAACGAGCCGAGCCTGGGGAGTCCGTGGGTCTACCTGTCGGCCGGCGAGCCGTGGCGCACCCAAGCGGTGATACGCGAAGCGCTTACGACGCTCTACGCGGATACGCCGGCCGGCATCCCCGGCAACGACGACTTGGGCGAGATGAGTTCGTGGTACGTGTGGTCGGCGATCGGGCTCTATCCCGGCAATCCGGCGACCCGCGTGCTCGACATCGGTAGTCCACTCTTCCGGCGCGTCGTGGTGCGCGCGCCGCACGGACCAACCATCGTGATCGACGCCCCGAACGCCAGCGATGCGACACCGTACGTGGACGCGCTGCGCGTGAACGGAACGCCGACGCCGCGATCGTACGTCGATCTCCCCGAACGCGGCACGCTACGTCTCGACTTCGATCTGGGGCCGACGCCGAACCTCACGCGCGGCACGTCGGCCGCCGACGCACCGCCGGCCTATCCGCCGTTCACGATCGCCTTCCCGCCCTCGAGTGGCACGCGCTTTAGCGATCTCGCACCGGCGGCGGCGCTCGCACCGGGTGCGGCGACCACGGTCTCGCTGGCGTTGACCAACCTGCCCGGCGCCGCGGCGACGGTTGCCTGGCGCGCGGCGGCGCCCGGCGGCATCACCGTTCATCCGGCCGCCGGATCGCTCGCGCTTGCGGGTGACGGCAAGGGAACGATCGCGCTGACGATCTCGGCCGGCGCGACGATCGCGGCGGGCTACTACGACGTGCCGATCGATGCGCGCGCGCAGAACGGCGCGGCGATTCAAGCGGCGGTTCTCCACCTGCGGGTCGGGACGCCGGACCGGGTCGCCTTTGTAGAAAACCGCTTCGGCGACACCGTGACGCCGGTCGACATGCGGACCGGCGGTACCGGCCCCGAGATCGCGGTCGGGCAGTGGCCGCGCGATGCCGTGCTGAGTGCCGACCGATCGCGGCTCTACGTTGCCGACAGCGCTTCGTCGGCGATCAGCGTGGTCGATACGGCGACCTCGAAGGTCGTCGCGACGGTTCGCGTCGGAAACGATCCCAGCGGTCTCGCGCTTGCGCCCGACGGAACGACGCTCTGGTTCGTCAACGGCCAAGACGGCACGCTCCAGTCGCTGGACGTGCGCACGCTGGTCGCGAGCAAGCCGCTCGCGGTCGGGTCGAGTCCACGCGCGGTTGCGATCGCCTCCGACGGCAAGACGCTCTACGTCAGCAACACCGGCGACAACGACGTCGTTCCGTTCACGATTGCGACGGCGACCTTCGGCACGCCGATCGGCGTCGGCGAGGGTCCGGCGGGCTTGGCCGTGACGCCCGATGGGACGAGGCTGCTGGTCGTCGATTCGGAGTCGAATGCGGTGACGCCGATCGATCTCGCGCACGGAACCGCGGGTCAGCCGATTCCGGTGGGCGTCAGCCCGGAGCTGATTGCGATCGCGCCCGACGGAAAGACGGCCTACGTTTCGAACTTTGCGAACTCGACCGTCACGCCGATCGACCTGTCGACCGATACGCCGCGCTCGCCGCTGACCGTCGGCGGGGCGCCGTACGGCGTGGCCGTGACGCGCGATGGGCGGGACCTGATCGTCGTCGCGCGTCGCGATAACGCGTGCCGCATTCTCGACCTGCGTAGCGGCGCGATGGGACCGCCGATCCTGCTCGGCAACGGTCCCTACACGGTCGCCGCGCCGTGATTGATCGGAGCGTCAAGCATCGGACGCAGGTGGCGAGTTTTATTCCGCCCGCTACCGGGCTAGAACGGCGAGACGAGCGAATTCACTCGCGGCGAGGGTGCGAATCAGGGCATCGCTTTTGCCTTGCGTGCCGAGCGATCTCGCATGGTCGGCAAGCACGCCTACGCCGCTATGGCAAAGCCGTAGCGGCCGGTAGTTAAAAACGCATTTCCACGTGGAGGGCGGACCCGCGCCCGCCCTCCAATCGCGCAGCGCCTTCTCAACGCCGCCCGAAGCATTGCATTACGCGTAAGTCCCCCGGGAGCGGCCGAGCCAGCAGTGCCACCGAAGAGTTCGCCGAGCCGGTCAGACGTAACCTCAGCGCACCTCTATCCGAGGGCGTCATGCGGGGACCCGCCTGCGTATACTCCGCCGCGCGGCCGTTTTGATCAACTGCACGGTAGACCCATCCGACCACCAGGCCCCGCTTGTTGCGAAGCACCGCGATGGACTGGATATATCGCACAACGTCGTCACCGGCAACGATTGGCGCTCCGGTTTCCATCGACCCGTTGCACGTCGAGCGCTCCGGCATCCCGGAGAAATACGCTGCTGGCACGATCATGACGGCACGCTAACGGACGGCCAGCAGGATCCGGAGACAGCGCCTGCCGGCAGCTTTGTTTCACCTGGAAAAAACCACGTGATCGGCGAGACGAGATCGTAGCCATAGCCACCGGACACGCCGACGTTAACCGGCCCAAAGTCCACGCCTATCGATCCACCGAAATTAATCTTCGCCCCGTTGTTAGTCTCTTGAATAAAGTAATAGTACCAGGACCCGCCGGCCGGCGTCGTTGCTTGGTACTCGAAAGCGACGATAACCCCGTCGTCCCATATGCTTGAGATGTTCGTTACGTAGTAAGGTACGCTAGCGACGTTTTCATTGCGCGGAGCGATTGGAGAGCCCACCGCGAATTGCGAGCCGTCGCAGCGTTGCCCATCTTGCGGGGAGCCGCCATATGCGAGGCAGTCTGCGCCACACACGCTGCCGGTTCCGCCACCGCCGCAAAGACCGCCGCCTTCGGTCATGGGGCACTGGGGGCCAACCATGTCGCCCTCCCCGGGGGGGAACCCCGTATAGCAGGTTGCGCCAGAAGGACAACCAGCAGAGCTATAGACGTGTCCGATGGTCAGAAGCGACGGCGCTACTGCGGGCGATTGGGAGCGCGGGGCGCCGATCGCCTGCGCGTTATGCAGTGTTGCAGGCAGCCCCTGGTTTCCGGTCGACGCACAGGCCGACATCATGAACGCCGCAACGATTGCCGCAAGCGCTCTTGGAATAGAGCGTTGGATAGAAATGTCGAGACCCTCCAC
>DAIDGS010000119.1 GCA_027459845.1 Vulcanimicrobiota bacterium
CTGCGTGGTTGCGGTCGCACAGGACGATCGCTTGAACCTGCGCGTCGCGCTGCTGGCACGCGACCGCAACGAAAACGTGCGCGTGACGCTGCGGCAGTTCAACCCGACGCTCGGTCACAAAATCCAAGAGGGGCTCAAGCACAACTGTACGGCGATCTCGCCGGCCGCGCACGCTGCCGCAACCTACGCGGCGTCGGCGGTCGATCCGGCCTGCTTTTACGCGTTGCCGTTTCCGACCTTGGAATCGATGCTGGCGCGTGCCACCCACCGGCGCGAACTCGGCGTGCATCTGCGTACGACCGCCGACGAAGGCGGCAAGGTCTTCGGATTTTCACAGCGCGAGGCGGGGCATTTCGGCGTCGCCGGCCTGACCGTCGAAGCCGCCGAGAAGCAGTTGGGCGCACGCATCGTGGCCGTCAATGCGGCGATTCCGTACCTGTGCCGCGGCGAGGAGTCGACCAGCGAAGGCAGCAGCCCGACCACGCCGCTCGAGCGCGGCGATCGGGTCGTGGCCTTCGGTCCGCTCGACGCGCTCAAGGCGAGCATTCCCGGTCGGCAGCGGCGCCGCGCCGATCGTGAGGATGAGGGCGTGGCTAGCCTTCCACGGCGGCTGTGGAGTGGACTGCGCAGCGTCGAACCGGTCCTGCGCGACGCGCTGGCTGCGGCGGTGCTGCTCTACGGCGTTTTCGTCGCCTACTTCGCGGCGACCATGCACTGGAACGTCCCGGCCACCATGTACTACGTGTTGACGACCATGACGACGGTCGGCTACGGCGACGTTACGCCCTGCCACGACTGTGCGACGACGCCGCTGAGTCCGCATCTGGTCCTCACGCTCTTCGTCGCGATGGCGATGATGTTGATCGGATTGACGATCTTTGCGATCTTTACCGCAACGGTCACCTCGGGACTCAACGCCGCCGCGCTGCGGCGTACGCGTGGCTTGCGCCGCATCCGGCGGACCGGGCACGTGATCGTGTGCGGTGCGGGGAACGTCGGGTCGCTGGTGATCGACTATTTGCGTGAGTTGGGCGAGCAGGTGGTCGTCATCGAAAAGGAACCCGACGGCCTGCTGATCGAGATGGCCCGCGAGCGCAAGATCGATCTGCTGACCGGCGATGCGACCAGCGACGAGACGATCGACTTCTGCTCGCCCGAGAGCGCCAAGAGCTTAGTTGGCGTCACCAACAGCGACACCGCAAACCTCGAGGCGGCGCTCGGGGCGCGGTCGCGCGAACGCGTGCGCGGGTTGGGCGATCTGCACGCCGTGCTGCGGATCGACGATCCGGCCTTCGGGAACTCGATCCAGCGCCACTTCGGCATCACCTCGTTCTCGCCGACCGAGCTGACCGCGCCGACCATCGCCGGGCTGGCGCGGTTCGAGAGCACGCGCGGCCGCTTCGAACTCTTCGGCGGGACCGACTCGGCGCAGACGTTCCAGCTAGCCGAGCGCTTTCAGGGCCCCGAAAACCAGCCACCACCGGCACCGCCCGAGCGGCCGGGCTACCAGGTGCAGTGGATTCCGCTGTACGTCTGGAGGTACGATGCCCAGGGGAAAGGAACCGCGGTTCCGGTCCATGGGTTCGCAGGAGAAGTCCGCCCGGGCGACCGATTGCTGTTCATGGTGCCGATGCGGCAGTTCGCGGAACCGTCATGATCGACGGTCCTAGGAGGATAGCGTGCTAGCGGTTGGGGACGCCTTGCCCAGCGTCAGTCTTGAGGACGACTCCGGCGCCTCGATCCGGACGGACGACCTTCTCGGCACGCCGCTCGTGCTGTACTTCTATCCCAAGGACGATACGCCCGGCTGTACCAGCGAGGCGTCGCAGTTTCGCGACCTGTACAAGCAGTTCGTGAAGAAGGGCGCGCGGGTCGTTGGGGTGAGCCGCGATTCGGCCGAGTCGCATCGGCGTTTCAAGGCCAAGTACAAGATCCCGTTCACGCTGCTCGCCGACGTCGACTCGCGCCTCTGCGACGCCTGCGGCGTCATCGTCGAGAAGGTGATGTACGGAAAGAAGCGCCTCGGCATCCAGCGCGCGACGTTTTTGATCGGCGCCGACGGTCGCGTCCGTCGCGTATGGCCCAAGGTTTCGGTCGACGAACACGCCGAGGACGTGTTGGCGTCGCTCGAGGGGTGAACGCCGGCATGCAGTTGATCGCGCTCGGGACGAGTTCGTCGGTTCCCCGGCCCGGACGCGCCTGCAGTTGCTATGCGGTGCGAACCCCCGCGGCAACGCTGCTGCTCGATCTCGGTACCGGTGCGCTCGGAAACTTGCGGCGTTCGAGGGAGTATACGACGATCGACGCGGTGGTGATCTCGCACATGCACGCCGATCACTTTCTCGATCTGATTCCCCTCCGCTACGGGCTGAAGTACGGTCCCGATGTCCGCGAGCGGCGTCAACCGCTGTATCTGCCGCCCGGCGGCGAGGCGGTGCTGCGACGTTTGGTGAGTGCCTTTGCTCCCGAGGGACCGGCCGACTTTCTGGACGAGGTCTTCGAGGTATGCGAGTACGATCCACGCGCGCCGCTGCACGTCGGCGACGCGGTGCTGCGTTTTCGCCGCGCGCGCCACTACATCGATACCTATGCAATCCGGGTCGAGGCGGCCGGTGCTGTCGTGGTCTACTCGGGCGACACCGCGCCGTGCGACGCGATGGTCGAGCACGCCGCCGGTGCCTCGCTGTTCCTCTGTGAGGCCACGCTCGGCGTTGGGAGCGAGACGCCGCCGCGCGGCCACTGCTCGGCGGCCGAAGCCGGCGAGATGGCGCGCCGCGCCGAGGTCGCGCGGCTGATGCTCACGCACTACGGGAGCGCGCAGGATCCCGAGTTGCTGTGCGAAGCCGCGGCCGAGGCGTTTGGCGGAGTCGTGACGGTCGCCGACGACGGCGACGAGCTTGCGATTAGTTCTCCGGCGACGCGCCCCGCGGCAGCGAAAACTGAATCAACGCGCGTACCGGCGCAAGACCGCGGCTGATCACCGCACAGGGCGTCACGTGCAGGCCGAGCTCCTCGAGCCGGGCGGCGGCTGCGAGCAGGTCGCGGCCGTTGGTGACGACGTCCTCGAGTAAGAGCGCCCGGTCGCCGGAGCGGAACGGCCCCTCGACGTACTCGTCGGCAAACGCACCGTAGCCCTTGGGCTGCTTGCGAACGGCGATCATCGGCAGGTTGGCGAGTTGCGAGACGGCGGTCGCGATGACGACGCCGCCGAGTTCGGTCCCCGCGATCAGGTCGGGGTTGATTTCGGCGATGACGGGCGTGAAGAGCCGTGCGATGCGGCGCAGCACGTTGGGGTCGGAGAAAAGCCGAAACTTGTCGATGTAGTAGTCGCTATGCACGCCGCCCGAAAGCACGTAGTCGCCGCGGGTGAGGGCGCGCTCGACGATGATCTTACGCAGCCACACCAACTCGGGAAGCGGTCCGACCGGCTGGTCGGGCGAGCCTAGATGCTCCATTGCCAGGCATTCCACGACTCGACCACCGGGTTGGGCGCAAAGCCCTTGAAGTCGACGCTGATCGGTTCGAGCTGACGTAGCCACCACAAGAAGATCATGGGGTTGTCGCGCATCAGAAGTTCCTGAATCTTCGCGTAAGCTTGCTTGCGGGTGGCGCGATCGTAGTGGGTCAGTGCGACCCCTTGCCATTTCTGCATTTCGGGACTGCAGTAGCGGCTGTAGTTGTACCCACCCGGCGGAAAGTCCTGACACAGGAACTGCGAGCTATCGTCGGGATCGAGTCCGGCAAACCATCCGTCGGCCGAGATGTCGTACTTGCCGAGTTGGAGGATTCCGCCCGCGCCGGCCGGTGCAAAGAGGACGTCCCCCGGATAGTACTTGATCTCGGCGTCGATGCCGACTTCTTTGAGCATGGCCTTGACGAGGACCGTCTCGTTGCGCCGGGTGGCGTTCGAGTTGTCCGAAACGAACACCAGAATCAACCGATGGCCGTCCTTGCGCGCGATCCCGTCCGGTCCCGGCTGCCAGCCGGCTTCGGCCAGCAGTTTGCGCGCCAGGGCGACGTCGTGCGGCGGGTTGTGGAGGTTGGAGTTGTACGCCCACATCCAGTCGGGGATGTCGGCAGTCGCGACCGTTTGGGTTCCGTAGGTGAGCGTCTTGACGAGTTCGGGCTTGTCGATGGCATAGGCGATCGCACGGCGCACCAGCGGATCGGCGAGGTAGGGTCGCGCCAGGTTCAAGCGGATGTCGTAGTAGCCGTTGACGTTTACCCAGTCGATTTTGATGTCGTGAATTGCGCGAACCGCCTCGTACGTTTGCATCGAGGCTTGGAACATGTAGTCGATCGCGTGCTCGCGCAGCAGGTTGACGCTGGTGTTTTCATCCGGAATGATTTTGATGTGGATCGTCTTGAGCTTAGGCTTGCCTAGTACGAACGCATCGTTGCGGACGAGGTAGATATGATCGCCGCGCGACCATTGGGCAAAGCGGAATGGGCCGTCGCTGACGTCCGGCTCGCCATCGAACGGGATCTGATTGATGTTCGGGTATTTTGCGAGAACGTGCGCCGGAACGATTGCAAACGGCTGGTCGCTTTCGGCGAAGAAGGTGTCGACGAACGGGGAGAACTTCTGCTTGAGGTGCACCACCACCGTCGTCGGGTTCGGTGTGTCGATGCTGCGAATTACGTCGTACCCGTGGCGCGATACGACGTCGTTGTTCGGGTTCATGATCGCTTGCCACGAGAACTTGACATCGCGCGACGTCAGTGGGACCCCGTCGGTCCATTTCAGGTTGGGACGCAGATGATAGGTGACGGTAAGACCGTCGCGGCTAATCCCGCCGTTCTCCAGGGTCGGCACGGTCGTCACCAAGATCGGAACCGGGTCGCCCTTGGCATTGGCGCTGATCAGCGGCTCGAACATGAAGCGGTCGATGAAGACGTCGGTGGTATTCGAGGAGAGGAGCGGGTTGAGGTTCTTGGCATCCTGCTGAATGGCGATGCGCAACTCACCCGGGATCGTCCAGGAGTGCTGCCCCGAGGCGCCGGCGGTCGACGAGCGCGAACAGCCGACCAGCAGTGCGGCGAGGGCGACGAGCGAGACGAGACGTTTCACCGGGGAATCCTTTCAAAGAGCGGCTTTGGCACCGGCGCGGTGTGTCGTGACGGGATCGTACCGCTCGTGACGCCACGAGTAGGTGCCCAAACCCTGCGTTGCGGTGCGCAGTTCGGTGATGTAGCGCGCCATCTCGACCTGCGGCACGAACGCTTCGACGACGTCGAGACCGGGGCGATCGGCCGGATTCATGCCGAGAATCTGGCCGCGTTTGCTCGAAAGCTGCGCGATCACGGTCGAGGTGTACGCCGAGGGAACGACGGCGCGGACACGCACGATCGGCTCGAGTACGACCGGTCCGCACTTCGGCAAAGCATCGCGCACGCCCATCCCGGCCGCGGTTTTGAACGACTGCTCGCTTGAGTCCACGTCGTGATAGGCTCCGTCGAAGAGCGTCACGTGGAGATCGGTAACCGGGTGGCCGTTCGGCCCGTGCGCGAGCGCCTCGCGCACCCCCTTTTCGACCGCCGGGATGAAACCTTTGGGAACGACGCCGCCGACGATCGATTCGGAGAAGCTGGTTCCGCTGCCGCGCTCGCGCGGCTCGAAGCGGAGCCACACGTCGGCAAACTGCCCGTGGCCGCCGGTCTGATGCTTGTAGCGCGAGTGGACTTCGGTCCCGGTGGTGATCGTCTCGGTGTACGGAATCGTCGGTGCGGCGGTCTCCACGTCGACCTTGTATTTGCGCGACAGTCGCTCGACGGCAATGTTCACGTGCTGCTCGCCGCTGCCCAGCAGCAGCAGCTCACCCGTGATCTCGGCGCGCGTCAAGCGCAGTGCCGGATCCTCGTCGACGATCCGCGCCAGCATCTGCGAAATCTTCGCTTCGTCGATGCGCTCTTTGGGCTTGATCGCGACCGCAAAGACCGGCTCGTCGGGGATTGCGCGGGGGAGCGCGACCTGCAGCCCGTCGGACGTCAGCACATCACCGGTGGCGACCGAATCGAGGCGCGCCAACGCGACGATTTCGCCGGGGCCGGCCTGACTCAGCGGGTCTTGCTTCTTTCCCTGGAGCCGGTAGAGGCCGCCCAAGCGCACCTTCTCGCCGTTGCGCGAAACGTTGTTGAGGGTTGCGTCGGACTTCACGTTTCCGGCGATGATGCGCGCGATCGACAGCTTCCCCGACTGTGGGTGAACGGTCGTCTTCACCACCTGTAGCACCGCCGGCGCGTCGGCGACGGGTGGGATCGGATTTCCCTGCGCGTCGCACTTGGGCGCATCGACCGGCGACGGAAACCAGCGCTCCATGGCGCGGATCAGCGCCTGGGTGCCGGCGCCGGCGATGCCGGAGGCGACCAGCACCGGAACGATCTGGTCGTGGGCACACTCGCTGCAGAGATCGCGATCGACCTCTTCGCGGCTCGGCTCGACGCCTTCCAGAAGCTCCTCCATCAGGCGATCGTCGAAGTCGGCCATCGCTTCGAGCAGTTCGCCGCGCGCGCGCGCGACGGTGGCGGCCAGCGCGCTCGGGATATCGATGGCGCGCTCGCCATCGGCATCGTAGGCGAACGCCTGGGTGGCTGCGAGATCGACGTACCCGGTGAACCCGTCGGCAGCCCCGATCGGCCACTGTTCGGCCACCACGTGGCGGCCGTAGGCCGCTTGCAGCGCGCGCAGCGTCGCCTCGAAATCGGCCCCGGGGCGATCCATTTTGTTGACGACGAAGCAGTGCGGCATGCGCACGGCTTCCAAGCGTTCGATCAGCGCCTGGGTCTGCACGATGCGCGACGGATCGGCTTCGATGACGACCACCGCGGCGTCGACGCCGACCAGCGCGGCTTTGGTCTCCTCGAAGAAGTCGATGAAACCGGGGGTGTCGGCGATCGTGAGGTCGATCCCGTCGGCGACCGCGTGGGCGAATCCAACCTGCGTCGACTGGGCGTGGGCGATGCACTCGGGCTCATGATCGGTGACCGTCGTGCCGTCGGCGACCGAGCCGCGTCGCGTCGTCGCGCCGCAGGCGGCCAGCACGGCTTCGACCAGCGTCGTCTTCCCAGCGTGGTGCGGTCCTACGAAGGCAATGTTCCGAAGGCGGGTAGGGTCAGCCATGCACCTCGCTCCTTGCCACCGGCGTTAGCGGTTCGTCAGCGGCGCTTGGCCGCAGGTTTCTTTTTCGCGCTCTTCTTCGCGGGCCGGGACGGCTTCGCCGTGCGCTTCGCGACCGGCTTGGGCGCGGTCGCCTTTTTGGGCGCCGGCTTTTTGGCCGACTTGGACGCGGTCGCTTTTTTGGCGGCCGGCTTCTTGAGCGCGGGCTTCGCGGCGAGCGGCTTCTTGGGCGCCGGCTTTTTGGCGGCTGCGATTCGCGCCGACGCGCCCTTGGTGGAGGCGCTCTTGGCCGGCGCGCGCTTCTCCGCGGGCAGCTTGGGGGCGGCCTTCTTAAGCGCGGGTTTCTTCGGCGCGGCCGATTTGGCGGGTCGCTTCGCCGCGGCGGTCTTGCCGGCGGCAGCCTTGCTCGCGACCGGCTTTGCCGGCGCGCTTTTCTTGGGTGCGAGCGCGGGGGCCGTCTTGGCCTTCGCGGCTTTCTTCGCCGCGGTCTTGGGCAGCGCGACCGGCTTGGCGGGGCCTTTGGTGGTCTCCTTGGCGCCGGTGCGTTTGGTCGCGCCCTTGGCGTCGCTCTGGGCGCCGCGGGCTGCCTTGGCTTTTCCCGAAGACGACGTCGATTCGGCCGAGCGCCGCGACGTGCTCTTTGCCGACGTCGCCGGAACCTCGGGGCGCTTGGTGGTACGCGTCGCGGTGCTGGCACGCTTTTTGGGACCGACGTCGCGTGCCGTCCGCCGCGACGCCGGCACTTCGACCGCTTCGGGAAGGCCGAGCTCGGCGCGGCTCAATCCGGTGATGCTGCTTCCCGGAGTGACGGTCTCTTCGCGCTTGGATTGGGCTTCGAGATGCTCGCGCGTGGCGCGCAGCACCACGCGAGCCAGTCGTCCGCCGACCGGAAAGACCAACTCGTTGACGCCGGCATCGTCGAGGAGTTTGAGGATCGCGTCGAAGGCGCCGCCCTGATCCTTGGGGCTGTGCGCGGACGACCCAACCGCCAGCGGGACGCCTTTGGCGACGGCCTTGTGAACGAGCCGCGCATTGGCCTGGAGGTAGCGCTCTCGCTCCTCCTCGCTATGGTCGCGATAGAGAAAGCGGGTGTTGATTTCGATCGCAAGATTGCGTGCCGCGCAGGCGGCCACGATGCGATCTTCGTGGGCTTCCAGCGTTTTGCGATTGGGCCAATGGCCGAGGTCGGCCGGCGAGTAGAAGTTTCCGACCACGTGTCCGGGCAGCTTCTCGACGTCGTCGAGCAGGCGCGCCATGTAGAGTTCCCAGGTGCGTTCCACGCCGACCGTCTCGAAGAGCGCGCCGAACTCGGGGTTGGCAAACTGCCACGGCCAGTCGGCGCCCTTTTCGGGATGTTCGATCGGGATGAAGTGCACCGTGCGAATGATGCCGTCGGGGCGCATCGCTTCGACGATATTCTGGGCGTCGGGACGCGAGCGTGGATCGTTGTCCATCTCGGCGCCGATCGAGAAGCGCATCCCGCGGCGCAAGCCTTCGGAGACGACCAGCGCGTGGGCGACGTCGACGCCGGCGGTTTCGGCCGCACCGTAGAGATCGCCGGCGCGGGCCAAGTTCAGCGCCCGGCGCACCGTGTGAACGGCACCGGGGTCTTCGAACGTCAGGTAGTTGACGTGATCGGCTACCATCATGAAACGTGGAAATCCGCGCCGGCACGCGTGATAAAACCACAGGAAGAGCATGCGCGCGGAGTACGAAATCGGCCGTTCCTCGGCAAACGGGCGATGCTCGCCCTTCGCATGGCCGTGAATATCCGGAATGACTCCGGTACGTCGGTCGCTCAGCGTTCTACTTCCTTTACACCGCGAGGGATCCACATGGTACGCGCGCGCTTCTCCGCGAGAGCCGGTGCGCCGCTCTCGGAACCGCGTTGTTGGTCGACCCACGGTACGACTGCCTCGATGAGGAGCTCGACGGCTTTCTTCAGCAGATCGTACGAAAACGATGGGTTGGTCTCCGACCCGGCCGCAATCGCCTGCACCGGGAGGAAGGGCAGATGGGCCAGTCCGACGATCATCGGCGCGCTCGCCCCGTCGCTGAGCGCGAGCAGCTCGTAGAGCATCTGGTTGCCGAAGGCCGTACCGGCCGAGTTGGAAACGTAACCGGGCACGCCGTTGGCGTGCCAGGTTTCGACGATGCGTTCGAACGGGACGTTCGAGAGACGTGCGTCGGTGCCGCCGCGGACGATCACTTCGCCCTTACGGGCGACGCCGACGTTGTCGCGGCCCTCAAAGTCGAGCACGTTGACGGCCACGCGTTCCATCGCGATCGCGGTCCGGCCACCGGCCTGGGCCAGCCCGATGGCGATGTCGGGCGACTCCTCGACCAGGATCCGTTCCAGCCGCTCGCGCATGGTGCGCGTCTCGACCGGCAGCACGCGAACGGAAATAGCGCGGCCGGCAATCAGCCGGCCCTCGAGACTGCGGGCGACCATTTCACTCGGATTGACCTTGTCGCCGCCGTACGGCTCGAAGCCCAGGATCAGGACGTGCTTTCCCACCTTCGCTAAGGTTGGCGCCCGTTTAGCGTTCCCCTTGCTCCATCTTCAAAAGGCGCGCTTTCATCTCGACGCCGTAGTAGTAGTTGTGCAGCGAGCCGGTCGCATCCACGACGCGGTGGCAGGGGAAGAGGACCGCCAGCGGGTTGCGCGCCATCGCGCGGCCGACCGCACGCGCGGCCTTGGGACGGCCGATTTGGGTCGCGACCCAGCCGTACGAGCGCACCTCGCCCGGGGGGATCTGCGCGGCCGCCCGGAGTGCCGCGCGTTCGAACGGGGTGAGCGCGCTGACGTCGACCACTTGCTCGTCGACGCGCCACGTTGCGAAGAACCGATCGAGTGCGTCGCGCAGCCAGCTGGGCGCCTCGCCCGCGACCACCGGAGCGCGCAGCCGCGCTTCGACCCGCGCACGCAGGTCGTCGCGCGGTTCGCCTTGGTCGATGCCGACGTAGGCGATCCGCTCGCGCCGCACGCCGACGTTCAGGCGTCCGATCGGCGTATCGACGGTGGCGAGCAGCACCGGCGAGGCATGCTTGAACTTGAGGGTGGCGATGTGTTCGATGATCTTCTTACTCAAGTCGCAGTTGGGCTCGGGCCGCGGCAGACAGGCGAGGCAGAACGCGACGCCTTCGTACTCCTTGTAGAGTCCCTGGCATGACGGGCAGGCATCGAGGTGCGTTTCGATGGTCTCTTTGACCGAGGCCGTGCACTCGCCGCGGATCTCGTCCCAGAGGGCATCGACTTCACGACAGCGCATTGAGAGTGCCTCCTTCGGGGGCGAGTCGGCCGATCTGCGGGCCGAGGATTTTGCGCAGAATTCGCACCGCGCGGTGTACGTGCGACTTCACGGTTCCGATCGGTTGGTTGAGGATTTCGGCGATTTCGGGGTGGCTGCGCCCCTCGATGAAGCGCAGGGTTGCGGCCGCACGCAGGTGCATCGGTAACTGTAGGAGCGCGCCCTCCACCAGCGCGACCTCGGCGTTCTGCTCGACGATGGTTTCGGGCTGGGCCGGTGCCTCGTCGGAGCTGCGCAGCAAGGCATCCGGATCGGCCAGCGCGTCGAGCGCGACGTTGGCCGGGCGCTTACTTCGCAACCGGTTGCGGGTGACGTTGAGCGTGATCGTGTAGAGCCATGGCTGGAGCCGCAACTCGCTGCGCTGCTCCAGGGACATCTTTCCCAGCGCCCGATACGCTCGCACGAACGCATCTTGCACGATCTCTTCGGCATCCTCGCGATTGCCGGTCATGCGCAGCGCGAAGCCATACAGCCGGCGCTGATAATCGTCGACGACGCGCTCGAAGTCGCCGGTGCTCGGGATCGGCTTGCCCGAGGGTGCGCTTGGTTTAGCCGGCGGGACCAGGGAAGGCAAACGACCCCCTCGCAGGACGGGTGCAAGCGCGCTCATACGCTCCTTCGGACCGCTCGCGCAGGAGCGTGGTTTCACGTTCGGGCGGAAAAAACTCTCCCGGCTGCGCGCAGGGACGCCGGCCGGGCCGACTAAGGTTCTCGCCATGGTACCCGGCGCACCGGCAGGCTGCGGACGAACCGAAACGTCGTCGGTCAGCCTGCGCGGGTCCGTAAGCCGCTTCGACCGTCGTCACGGTGAGGCGGCTTCGCTTTTTCCGAAGGAGTCACGATGACGGAAACGATCGATCCGACCGAAATAGCCTTCGATGCGTATACCATGTGCAGCTTTCGCCCGACCTTGGGATCGCCGCACGCGATTCCGCTGGCAGTGATCGGATATCGCCGCAACAGCGAGCCGAGCTTTGTGTGGCTGGTGCCGGCGCACGGTCTCAATCCCGAAGGGCTGACCGACGACCCCTACTACGCACGCGTGCTACGCGACCCGCGTTCGTACTTTCGCAAGAAGCTCGCGAAGTACGTCAGCGAAACCGGCTGCGTGAAGCGCGGCATCGAAATGCTGGTCGACTGCCACCAAAACCACTTGGCATTTACGCCGCTGACGGAACTCGGGGAGATGCCGCTGCGCCACCCGATGGAAGTGGAGTTGGTCGGGGCGTTTTAGCCGCGCGAATGAACCGCCGATAGACGATCCGCACCGGCACGTCGCCGCCCTTGTCGTGGAGTTGTGCCACGATCGTCAGGCGCGCGCGCAGCGCCAGCAGGAGTGCATCGCCGGTTGCATAGTAGGCGGTGCCGACCATCCGCATCTGCCCCGACATCGGCGTCGCGGCATGCGTCGGCATCGGGCCGGTCATGACGCCGACCGCCTCGAAGCCGACGGCGACGGTCGGGACGCCGTCGACCTTGCCGCCGGCGGCCGGCCGCAAGAAGCCGCGAAGCACCGCGTCGCCTCCCAGCGGCGAGGTCGCGCTAAAGGGTACCGGTCCGTGCAGCGTGCGCAGGTCGCCCAGCGTCGGCCGATCGAGTTGCACCGCGAACGGCTGGTTGAGGATCGTCAGAAAGTCGGGATCCTCGTTGGCGACGTCGCGCAAGCCCGATTTCGGCGACGCGACTTGAATGAAGCGTGCATGCGCATCGGCTACCCCGTCATCGCCGGTGCGGCGATAGCGCGCGCGCACGACGTAGCGGGTTTCGTCGCCCGAGCGCACGATCGACAGGCGCTCGCTTCCGCGGTAACGGATCACCGCCGTCGTCGCGGGCGACCCCACCCGGTAGGTATCGCTGCCGACCACCGTGTAGCGGTGTTCCGGCGCGGGCGCGACGGCACTCGCCGCGGCAAGTAATACCCCGAGCATCAGACGGATCATCTCTCTCACAGTACCACTACGCCGCAACGTGGGTGGCATCGAGGTAGACCAACACCACCAAAACCGATGACGGAACGGTCAAAATCGTCGCCAGCGGCACCTGCGCCCAAAAGCTCGCGTGGGCAACGTGGTGCACGCTCATGAGTGCGAAAATCCCATTCTGCGCGAGGGTTACCGCCATCGCGATCGCCAGCAGTGCGACGACGCGAACGAACGTCCCCGGGCTCCAGGCGACGCGAATGCTGTGCCATAGCGCGAGCGGGAGCAGCAGCCACATCGGTACGTCGTCGCTGACCGTGGCGATCACGTCGGCAAAGACCAGGGTCGCGCTATAGAGCAAGGCAACGGTTCCCAGGACGCGCTCGAAAAAGTTCCCTTGCAGCGCGGTCGCCAAGGCGACCGCGACGATGTAGGCGACCGCGAAGTCGAGCAAAATCACGGCCCAGACGCGTTCCAACACGCGCTCCCAGAAGGCCGCCGGCGTGACTGCGGCCCCGCCGCGATCGGCCGCGACGCGAGCGTAGGCGATAGTGGCGAGCACCGGCTGGACGAGCGTCGGTACGATCAGAAGGCCGTTGTCGAGGCGCAGACCGAGTACCAGCGCACCCTGGAGGACGAGGGCTGCCAGGGTGACGCCGGCGTAGAGCACCGGGTGCCGCGCGCACTGGCGAAACGTCTCGCCGACCAAGGCGAGAAACAACGGGCGCTTCGCCACCGCGGCTGTACTAACGTCCGGCGCGCGCGGGCTGTCGCAGGAAGAAACGCACTGCGGCCGTGTCGCCGCACACGACGACCGCGTCCGGGTTGCGGAAGATTCGGCCGTCGACCTCGACCAAATAATCGCCGGCACGCAGGCCGGCGAGCGTCCGGTGCATGCTGCGCGCGAAGATATCCTGGGGAGCGCGTTTCCCGATCGTCGCGCGCACCGCGAGGCCGAGGAGTTGGTGGACCAGCAGCGGGGTCGCGAGCGCAAAGGCGGCCGAGCCGTCGCGGGCGACGGCATGGAGATCGAGCGGGACCTTCACGCGAATCACGAGGCCCTTTTTGCGCCGGTTCGAGGAGCCGCCTGCCGTCGGAGCAAATCGTCCCACCGATGTCCCAGTTCGGGAACTTACCCTCCGCCGTGTTGGTCGGCGCCGTCGAGAAGCTCGTCGCGAAGATGGACGAAGCCGACATCGCGTCGGCCTTCGCGCGCGAGCTGCCGTTGATGCCTCAACCCGTCTTCGGCGCGTTCGTCGAAGCGACGTTCGACGCGTTCCGCGACCGAGGCGAGTCATCCGAGGACGCCGCCGAGGGCGCCGGAACCACGATCGAGCGCATCGGGCGCCGCGATCCGGATGCCGTCGCCGCGCTGATGGCCTATGCACGTGCGAATAGCGGGGTTCTCAAAGAGGCGGTGGCCCACTTCGTCGAGGCACATCCCGACGACGCCGGCGCGCTTCCGCTCGAACTGCGCGCGGCGCTCTCCGCGCGGCTGGCGCACGCACATTGAGAGAGCCGCCACGTCGTCGGCGCTCCGACGACGACGCGCCCGGAGGCCTCCCACTCTTTCCGCTCATCGTGGTCGTGGTCTTTGCCGGACTCTTGCTGGGCGGATTGCTGGCGCACTTCTTCGGAAACCGCCCGATCAAGCCGGCGCCACCGGTGCCCCTCTTCACGGTCTCGCCACTGCCGGCCGCGACGGCCGTGCCGAGTGCCGGGGTCGTGACGCCCGCGCCGCTTCCCTCGCTGACGCCGTCGCCCAAGAGAACGCGCTCGCCCAAGCCGACACCGTCGCCGACACCCAAAACCACGCCGTCGACCACGCCGCCGCCCTCGCCATCGCCGACGCCGCTGAAAAAGGCGACGCCGCGACCCAAAGCGACGGCGCACGTACGCCCGGCAACCCCGGCGGCGGTGCCGCCGCGCACGGTCGCGTCGGCTCCGGCTTCGTCGCCCGGCCCGGCGAGCGCGCCGTCCTCGCCGACCCCAAGCGGGTCGCCGGCGGCAGCCAGCGGAGTCCCGGCCGCCGAGGCGGTGGTGCGCGCGTATCTCGCGGCGCTGGCGCGCGGCGACCGCGCTACCGCAACCGCGTATCTCTTACGCGGGCTGCCGACCGAAACGTTCATGAACGCGACCAGTCGCGTGGCGTCGGTACGCGCGCATTCCACCGGTAACGGTGCGTACAAGGCCACCGCCGACGTGATGACCTCCAGCGGCGAGTACTTCATCACGTTCACGCTGATGCCGGGTCCGGGTGGGTTACAGATCGCCGATCACTACTCCATCAAGACCGGCCCCTAAGGCGCGCGCGGCGATCTATACTTCGGCGCCGATACCGGTGTTGGCGCGTACCTGCAGTTGGTTGAACATCGCCGCCGCGTCGCGATCGGGGGCGAGGAGGGCGCCCGCGATCGCTCCCAGGAAGCCGAGCGGAATCGAGACGATCCCCGGGTTGTCGAGCGGGAAGAGCGCACCTTTCCCCATGACGACCGGGCTGAGTGCGATGAGTGCCAGCGAGGAGACCAGCCCGCACAGCATGCCGGCGATCGCTCCGACGCGCGAGAAGCGCCGCCAGATCAGGGCTAACAGGATGACCGGCGCGTTGGCGCTGGCGGCAATCGCGAACGCGAGCCCGACCAAAAACGCCACGTTGAAGCGATGGAGCAGCACCGAGCAGAGGATGGATATCGCCCCAACGCCGACCGCCGCAGCTCGCGCGACGATGAGATTGCGTCGCTCGTCACCGACGCCGTTGTAGACCACGTTCCACCAGAGGTCGTGGGCAAACGCCGTCGACGCCGTGATGGTTAGGCCGGCAACGACGGCAAGGATGGTCGCAAATGCCACCGCCGCGACGAATGCGGTCAGCAGCGGGCCGCCCAGCGACTCGGCGAGCAACGGGGCCGTGAGATTGCTGTTGCGCCGGGGAACGACGTAGCCGTTGTGTTCCAAGGTTTGGTTGAGTTCGCGCGCCTGGTCGGGGTGTCGCGCAATGTAGGCGATCGCGCGTCCCGCGTAGAGGCGCTGACCGATGTGTGCCTGGCCGACGATCGTCGCCGCCCCCAAGCCGATGAACGAGGTCGTGAGATAGAAGACGCCGATCAAAACCATCGCCCAGGCTACCGAGGTGCGCGCAGCTTTGGCCGAGGGCACCGTGAAGAACCGCATCAGGATGTGCGGCAGGCCGGCCGTTCCGAGCACCAGCGCCACTCCCAGCGAGATCAAGTTGAACGCGCCCCATGGGCCGCGGTAGAAGTGACCCGGATTGAGCAGGTTGGTGCTGTGGCCGTCGATCCGAACGCTGGCTGCGGCGTCGAGAAAGGCCGGCAGCGAAAAGTGGAAGCGCGCCAGCACCCAGAGGGTCAGCAGCACGGCGGTGAAGAGCAGGAGTCCGGCCTTGATGATCTGCACCCACGTCGTCGCCAGCATGCCCCCGAAGAGCACGTAGAAGAGCATGAGCACTCCGACCGCGACGATAGCGACGATCTCGCTCACCCCGGGGAGCAGCAGCGTCACGACGGCACCGGCGCCGACCATCTGCGCGATCAAATAGAAGATCGTGATGGCCAGCGTCGAGATCGCAGCGATGGCACGGACGCTGCGCCCGTGCAGGCGAAACGAGATCACGTCCCCGATGGTGTACTTGCCGGTGTTGCGCATCGGTTCGGCGACTAAAAAGAGCACCGCGAGATATGCGACCAGCCAGCCGACCGAATACATGAAGCCGTCGAAACCGTAGAAGGCCACCAGTCCCGTGATCCCGAGGAACGACGCCGCCGACATGTAGTCGCCGGCGATCGCCCATCCGTTTTGAAGCCCTCCGATACGTCGGTTGGCGGTGTAGAAGCCGCGCCGCGTCTGACTCTGCCCGGATGCCCAGTAGGTGATCACTAGCGTGATCCCCATGAACACGCCGAACATCACGAGAATCGATTGGGTCACGGCGCAACCTCGCGCAGGGTCTCGCGTTCGTGTTTGGCGATCACGGCCGCGCGAACGTCGAAACCGCGCGCGCGCCAGAGATAGAGCAGCAGCAGAATCCACGCCATCGCAAACTGCGAGAGCGCGAAGCAGTATGCCAGGCTGAGCGGTCCGAGGACCGGGCGGCGCATGAGTTCGGGAGCGAAGCCCAGCAGGACCGGAAGTGCCAGGTAGTACGCGACGAAGAAGATCGTCGCAGGAATCACGAAGCGCCGCCGCGCGCGGATGAGTCCCCGGAACTCCGGGCTGGTTGCGAGAGCGTCCCACTCCGCGGGCGTGATCTGGCGGTGCTGCATGCGTCCTCCGTAGCCGGTGGCTAGCTCTTCGGCGCGTCGTCTCCAATCCCGGCGATGGTGCGGAGGTCGCGTCCGATCAGTTCCTCGACGACGAGTCCCGTGACGAGCGCCACCGACGCGAGCGCCGAGATGCCGTCGATGCCGAAGGCCTTGGGAGCCGGCACGGCACCGATCGCCAGCCACACCGAGGCTGCCGCGGCGAGCAGTGCCGCACACCACAGGGCGAGACGTGCGACGACGTGATGGGCCGGGGCCTTGGCCAAGATCGCGGCCAACGCGCCGAACGCGATCGCGACCAGCATCGTTGCGAATGCGTCGAGGAGGATGAGGAGGGCCGGGTTCACTCTTCGTCGGGCCAGGCGGCAATGCGTCCGATCGCGGCGCTCTTGAGCACGCGCAAACCTAAGGTCGCGCATTTCATGCGGGTCGGGCTGATGCCGATCCCGACGTTTTCGAGCACGACGTCTTTGGGAAGCTTGGCGATCTCTTCGAGCGTCTTGCCGCGGATCGACTCGGTGAGCATCGAGGCCGAGGCTTGGCTGATGGCGCACCCTTTCCCCGAGAAGCGCACGTCGCTGACGCGTCCGTCGGTGAGCTGCAACTCCATCGCGATCCGATCGCCGCACAACGGATTGGTATCGTCGGCCGAGGCGTCGGGGTGTTCCAGGTGACCGAAGTTGCGGGGGTTGCGATAGTGATCGAGGATGTAATCCCGGTAAAAGTCGTCGTCCATGCTCTCAGATCTTAAAGATGCGCGCCGCTTTCGCGAGACCGTCGACCAGCGCGTCCACGTCCGCGCGGGTATTGTAGACGTAGAACGACGCCCGTGCCGTCGCCGACCAACCCATCTTCTCCATCAAGGGCATCGTGCAGTGATGGCCGGCTCGAATACAGACGCCTTCAGTGTCGAGGATCGAGGCCAAGTCGTGCGCGTGGATGTCGGCAAAGTTGAACGATAGGACGCCCGAGATGCGTTGCGGATCGCGCGGGCCGTAGAGCGCCAAACCGCGCGGCTCGAGTTCTCCCAGACGCTCGAGGGCGTAGCCGGTGAGCGCGCGTTCGTGGGCGCGAACCCAATCGAGGTCCAGCGCGTTGAGGTACTCGGCGGCCGCCGCCAGGCCGATGGCGCCGGCGATATTGCTGGTTCCGGCCTCGAACTTCCATGGCAGATCGTTGAAGCTGGTGCGCGCGTACTCGACTCTCCGGATCATGTCGCCGCCGGTGAGAAACGGCGGCATGGCTTCGAGGAGCGCGCGTTTGCCATAGAGCACGCCGATGCCGGTCGGTCCGAGCATCTTGTGTCCGCTGAAGGCGTAGAAATCCGCGTCGAGGGCGGCGACGTCGACGCGCAGGTGCGGAGCGCCCTGTGCGCCGTCGATCAGCACCACCGCGCCGGCCCGCCGCGCGCGCGGGACGATCGTCTCCAGCGGCAGGATCGTGCCGAGCGTGTTGCTCACGTGCGCGAGTGCGACGAGTTTGCAGTCGCGCAGCAGCGCATCGAGATCGTCGAGAACGAGCTCCCCGCGATCGTCGACCGGAATGAAGCGTAGGCTCGCGCCGGTCCGCTCGGCCAGCAACTGCCATGGCACTAAGTTGGAATGGTGTTCGAGTTCGCTCAGCAGAATCGCGTCGCCGCGGCGGAGGTTGGCGCTTCCCCAACTATACGCGACCAGGTTGATTGCCTCGGTGGCGTTGCGCGTCCAGACGATCTCGCGGGGGTCGGCGTTGACGAAACGCGCGAGTTTCTCGCGTGCGGCCTCGAAGGTCGCGGTTGCGCGTTCGGCGATCTCGTAAACTCCGCGGTGAATGTTGGCGTTGTACTCGCGGTAGTACTCGTCGATTGCGGCGATGACGGCCAGCGGCTTCTGCGACGTGGCCGCCGAATCGAGATACACCAGCCGCTTGCCGCGCGCGGTGGGACGCGCAAGGATCGGAAAATCGGCGACGACGCGAGCCGCTTTGGCGTCGTCGCAGGTGTCGAGCGTCGAGGTCATCCGACCTTCTCGGCCAGCGCGGAACGCAACTCGTCGCGGAGCGCCTCGGTGGGAAAGCGCGCGAGTGCCGGCTCGAAAAATCCGAGCGCAATCATCCGTTCGGCGGCCTGGCGTTCGATGCCGCGGCTTTGCATGTAAAAGATCTCGTCGTCGTCGATCGCGCCGACCGTCGCGCCGTGGAAGGCGCGCACGTCGTTGGCCGCGATCTCGAGAGCCGGCACCGAGTCGATATGCGCGTTCTTGGAGAGCAGCAGGGCGTCGTCGCGTAGGCTGGCGTCGGTTCCCTGCGCGTGCGCGGCGATGCGGATGTTGCCGAGATAGCGTGCCTGCCCGCGGCCGGCGGCCGCCGACTTGACCAGCGTCTCCGAGGTCGCGTCGCCGGCGGCGTGGTCGACGCTCGAAATCGCCTCGACGTGCTGCGTGCCGACCGGAAAGAAGATCGTGGCGAGCTGGGCGTCGGCCCCGCGGGCGCCGAGGGTGACGGTCGTCTCCCACGACGAAAGCGCGGCGCCGAGGTCGGCGTTCGACCAGATCACGGTAGCGTCGCGTTGGGGTACGGCCGCGCGCGTCGCGACCAGGGTCGCGTCGGCGGCCAGACGTTGGACGCCCGCAAACGTCAGCTCGGCACCGGCATCGACGCGCAGCTCGCAGGTGGCCGCGACGAAGGCATCGGCGCCGCCGTCGAGCCGCTCGATGACCGTCGCGTGGGCGCCGGCTTCGAGCCAGACGAGCGTCGTGGGATAGGCGGCCGCACCGGGCGTCACGACGTAGCGCACCTCGATCGGTTCCGCGACGGCCATCCCGGCCGGAACGTAGATCAGCGCGCCGAGGCGTGCGAAGGCGGTTGCCAGGGCTCCGAACTTGGTCGTGCCGACGCCGGTCGAACCGAGGACTGCGGCGAGCCGCGCGGCGTGCTGCTCGGCTGCGACGAGCAGATCGCAGGCGACGACCCGAGGGTCGGGGTTACGAATCTCGACCGAACCGGCCGCGACGTGCGAGCGATCCGCGCTCGGTGCGAGGATATCCGCGTCGAGCTTCCAGTAGCGGCCCGGGCGCTCGCGTCCGGAAGCGGTCGAGCGAAAGCGTTCCAGCGCGGTTCGGCGCTCGGCGCGCGCGATCGGAAGGTCGCCGAATGCCTCGGCTGCCGTCGCTAAGGTGTCGTCGGCCAGCGCGGATTCAGGCAAGTGCGCCGAACTCCGCGCGAATGGCGTCGTAACCGTCGCGCTCGATGCGGTGCGCGAGCTCGGCGCCGCCCGTGGTGGCGATTCGGCCGTCGATCATGACGTGAACGACGTCGGGTGCGATGTGCTGCAGGATGCGTGGATAATGCGTGATGATGAGGAAGCCGGTGTCGCGTCCTTCGTCCGAGGCGCGCAGCGATGCGACCGCGTCGCCGACGTCCTTGAGCGCATCGACGTCGAGGCCCGAATCGGTTTCGTCGAGGATCGCGTACTTCGGAACGAGCATCGCGAGTTGCAGCATCTCGAGGCGCTTCTTTTCGCCGCCCGAGAAGCCGTCGTTGAGGTAGCGCCCCGCGAAGGCGGTATCCATCCCGAGTAGGTCCATCTTTTCGAAGAGCATCGTGCGAAAGGCCGCCGGCGTGAGGTCCCCGGGGCGTTCGGCCTGCCGAGCCGCGCGCAGGAAGTTGGCAACTTTCACGCCGGGGATGGCCGCCGGGTACTGAAACGAGAGGAAGAGGCCGGCGCGCGCGCGTTTGTCGGGGCTGAGGCCGAGCAGATCCTCGCCGTCGAGGGTCGCCGTACCCGCGCTGACGTGATAGTGGGGATGGCCGGTCAGCGAAAAGGCCAGCGTCGATTTGCCGCTGCCGTTGGGACCCATCAGGGCGTGGATCTTCCCCGGTTCGACGGTGAGGTCGATGCCTTTGAGAATCTCGTTACCGGCGACGCCGGCGCGCAGGCCGGCGATGCGTAGACCGCGATCGGACACGTTGAGGCTCACTTCCTTTGTAGCCTGAGTATCGTACCGGCCCGCCGGGCAGAAAGTCAAGGATAAACTTTACTATCTCGGAGCGTGCGTGGTAGGATGGTCCCGATGCACGCCGACCGGTTCTTCCAGACCACCCGCGGGAAGATCGTCGCCGAGCTGCGGCGGATCGGCTCGGCCTCGGCCGCCGACCTCGCGCAGCAGTTCGGGCTCTCGCCCAATGCCGTGCGCCAGCAGCTCGTCGTCCTCGAGCGCGACGGCTTGGTGGTCGAGCGCCCGGTGCGGCGCGGTCCGACCAAACCGACGCTGGAGTTCTCGCTGACCCCCGAGGCCGACAAGTACTTTCCGCAGGGATACGACCGGATGTTGGCCGCGGTGCTGCGCGAGGTCCGCGCGCAGTACGGCACGCCGGCGGTCGAGCGCATCTTCGACGGAATCTCCAAGCGGGCGATCGGTCGAGCGCGCGCCAAGGTGACGGCGGTCGCTCCCGAGCGCCGGGTCGAGCAGCTCACCGAGATGTTGCGCGAAAGCGGCGTGGTGGCCGAGTACAGCCTGATCGACGGCGGCTACGCGCTGCACGAACACAACTGCCCGTACTCGACCGTCTCCAAGGAACATCCCGAGATGTGCGCGGTGATCCATCAGGTGATCGACGAGACGCTCGGCGGCGTTCACGAGCAGACCGAATCGCTCGCCAACGGCGGCAAGGAGTGCCGCTTCGAGATCAAGCCCGCAACCCGCGAGGCGCCCACGCATGTTTGAACGACCGGCGCTGCCGCTGCGGCTCGCCGCCCACCGATAGGAGCCCACGACGCAATGGATTTCCCCAAGTTTCAAAAGCTGGTCGAAGAGCGGGCCGGATTCCGCACCATGGACGATGCGACCGCGAGCGGTGAGTACTTTAGCGACTCGTGCGGCGACATGTACAACTTCTTTTTGAAAATCGGGCCGGGCGCCGTCATCGAGGATATCTCCTACTTCACGACCGGCTGCGGTTTCGGAACGGCGACGTGTAGTCTGGTGGTCGAGCTCGCGCGCGGAAAGACGATCGATCAGGCGGCGGCGATCACGACCGATGCGATCGAAGCGCAACTGGGCGGTTACCCGGAGAAAAAGAAGGATTATCCGCAGCGTGCGATCGAGGCGCTGCACGTCGCGATCGACGACTATCGCGCGAAGGTCGCCGGCGGCACGGTCCCGGATTTCGCCGCGCTTGCACCGACCGTAACCCAGCCCGCGCCGGAGCAGGCACCCGCAGCTCCCGAGAACACCGGTAAGGTCCTCATCAGGCTCCACTAAGCCGCGCGTGCCGCCGCGCGCGCCTACGCGAGATAGGGATTCGAGGCGCGTTCGCGGCCGATCGAGGTCGCGGGACCGTGCCCGGGTACCACGCGGCTGGCGTCGGGATAGATCAGCAGCTTGGTGCGAATCGAGCCAATGATGTCGTCCATCGACGTCCCGCCTAAATCCCACCGCCCGATCGAGCCCGCAAAGAGCGTGTCGCCGGTGAAGAGCAGCGGTGCTGCCGTTCCCTCCAGTGCGAAGCAGACGCTGCCCGGAGTGTGCCCGGGCGTGTGCACGACCGAGAGCGTCACCGCACCCGCCTGCACGCGTTGGCCGTCGTGCAGTTCGCCGTCGAGCTCGACGACGGCCGGTGCCGCGCCGAGCCCGATCCACTGCGCTTGCAGCGGCAGCGTGCGATAGAGCGGGAGGTCGGCCGGATGGAGCAGCGCGCGTGCGCCGGTGCGCGCGCGCAACCTGCCGAGATCGCCGATGTGATCGATGTGCGCGTGCGTGTGCACGAGGACGCGCGCTCGCCATCCGCGCCGATCGAGGTGGGCGACGACGTCGTCGATCCCGTCGCCGCCGTCGATGACGATCGCCTCGCCGCTGGCCTCGTCGCCGACGATCGTGCAGTTGCAGGCGAGCGGTCCGACGGCGAAAGTGTCGACGATCACCGTGGATCCTCCATGTGAATGTGAAAGTCGTGGAACCCGCCGTTGAAGTAGCCGAGCGGCGATCCGGTGCGGGCGTCGCACGCGAGCACGCGCCCGATCATGATCGAGTGCGAACCGGCGTGATGCTCCTCGGCCAGCTCGCAGTCGAAGTGTGCGACGGCACCGCCGAGCACCGGCGCGCCGGTCGCGTCGATGCGATAGTCGACGCCTTCGAACTGCCGTTCGCGGACCCGGCCCGAGAAGCGCTCGGCGAGTTCGCGCTGTTCGCCGGCCAGCACGTTGACGCAGAAGACGCGCGAGCTTGCGATGAAGAGATAGCTGCGCGCTTCACGGTTGACGCAAATCAGGATCGTCGGCGGATCGGCCGAGACGCTGGCGAAGGCGTTGACGGTCATTCCGCGCGGCTCGCCCGCCTTGGTCGTGGTGACGACGGTGACGCCGGTCGGAACGTGTCGCATCGCGCGCTTGAAGGCGGCGGCGTCGGCACTCATCGCTTGCGGGCGCCGATTCCGGTTCCGCTTCCGATCGGCAGCATGGTGGCATCGAGATCGGGATGTGCGAGGAACTCCCGATCGAAGGACTGCATTGCCGCGCTCGGATCGTCGCACCCCGCGAAGATGACCAATCCGGAGAGCTTGAGGAGTGGAAGCACCGCATCCAGGTAGCGCCGGTATTCGCGGCGATCGGCGTCGACGAAAACGACGTCGAGGTTGTTGCGTTGCGGAAAGGTGCGTAGCGATTCGAGCGCGGGCGTATTGAGGACTTCGATGCGCCCGTCGAGTCGGCTGCGGCGAAAGTAGCCGCGGGCGATGTCGGAGCGCTCGGTTTGCGGCTCGATCGTCCAAACTCTTCCGGCCGGCGGCTGGGCCATCGCCATCCACAGGGTTGCGTAGCCGTAGGCCGTCCCGATCTCCAGGATGCGGTTGGCCTGCATCGCGTGCACCAGCACCGAGAGCAGCCGGCCGGTCTCGCGCGACGTACTCGAAACCCCGTCCTTGCGGGCGTGCTGCTCGATCTCCAACAGAAGCGGGTGCGGCTCGAGCTCGGTCATCCTGCGGGTGTTGGCGGGGAACCCGACGCGCCCTTCCCGAAGTCTGGGCCCGAGATGTCACGCCGGCTACGGCTCTTTCCGCTCAACGCGGTGCTCTTTCCCGGAGCCGCGCTCAACCTGCACGTTTTCGAAGCGCGGTACAAGCAGATGATCGCGGAGTGCCTTGCCAGCGGCGAGGGATTCGGCGTCGCGCTGATCGCCGAAGGCGCCGAAGCCGGCGATCCGGCGGTCGTTCCGCACGCGGTGGGCTCGATCGCCGAGATCGTCGAGGTTGCGCCGTTGCCGTTCGGGCGCTACTACGTTTCGACGATCGGGCGCGGTCGCTTTCGCATCGCTGCGGTCGTCAGCCGCGAGCCGTATCTCACGGTCGAAGCGGAGATGCTTGCCGATGAGGCCGACGAAGACGATCCGGTTCTGTTGGAGCGTGTGCGCGGCCTGTTCGACGAATACCGCAACCTGATCGTCGAGTTTTCCGGAACGGAAGCGGAGAACGCGTTGCCCGACGATGCGCTGTCGGCGTCGTTTCGCATCGGCGAAGCGTTGCAAGTCAATGAGGCGCTCAAGCAACGCTTCCTCGAGCTCGACACCGCACGGGCGCGGCTTCAAGCCGAGTGCGATTTCCTCGAGACGCTCCTGCCGCAGCTGCGGCGTCTGATCGCGCGACGGCGGACGGAGCGTGCGGGCCGCGAGGCTGCCGGCGAGCACCCTGCCTACCGCGCCGAGCAAGAGCGTTACTTCGGGCGCTACTTCTCGCTGAACTAGCGGCTACGCGCCAGCGATTCGGCGCTCTTGACCACGTTGCGCAAGAGCGCGACGTTGGTCACCGGTCCGACTCCGCCGGGAACCGGCGTAATTGCGCCGGCAACTTCGAACGCGCTGTCAAAGTCGACGTCGCCGAGCAGCGTTCCGCCGACGACCGTGGTGCCGACGTCGATGACGGTCGCGCCGGGGGCGATGTCGGAGCCGCCGATCAAGCCCGGAACGCCGGTCGCGACCACGACTACTTCGGCGTCGCGCAGATAGGGTTGAAGGCTGGTGGATTCTTTATGCAGGACGGTGACGGTTGCGTCCTGTTCGAGCATCAGCATGGCGACCGGAGCGCCGACGACGATCGAACGCCCGATCATCACGGCGCGCCGACCGCGCAGCGGCCAGTGCGGGCTGCGCTCCAGCAGCAGCATCACCGCCGCCGGGGTTGCCGGAACGAACTCGGTGCCGCTCCCGAAGGCGAGGTGCCCTTGATTGGTGGGGTGCGCGCCGTCGACGTCCTTACGTACCGGAATCGCGTCGGCGATCTCGCGGATCTGCAGGTGCGGCGGTAGCGGCTGTTGCAGCATGACGCCCGCGACGTTCGGATCGTCGCCCAACCGCTCCAGCCGACTGCGAACCTCCGCGGTGGTCGCGTCGCGGGCGAGGCGGTCGACGTCGACCGCGATCCCGACACGCTCTCCGGTGCGCACCAAGTTCCGCACGTACGCGGCGCTGGATTCGTCCTCGCCGACGAAGACGATCGTGAGCTTGGGATGAATTCCACCGTCGCGTAGCGCACTGGTACGCGCGATCAACTCGGCACGGAGGTCGGCGGCAAGCGCTTTCCCGTCGAGGATTCGGGCCGGCACGCGGTCGCGATTTCGTCCGAGCGAGGAGGCTTACCTGGAACGCGTGCGACGCGAGTGCCGGCTCAGAGTGGGATTCGACCAACGCGATTTCGAGCGCGCCTTCGAGGCGTTCGTGCAGACCTACAACGTCGAACCGCGCAGCGTGGAGTGCAGCCCGGACGTGCTCGATCGCTACTGCCGCCTCTTTGAGTCCGACCCCAACGCCGCGCGCCGGCGCGAGGTGCGCTACCGCGGCCTGCGGATGCGGGCCGCCGTGCTGGCGCCGCTGACCGTCTGTTTCGAGGGCGAGGTCGACGAAGGTCGCATGGGGGACTGGTGAGCGGGCGGGAAGAGTAGCGGGATGCACCGCTTCGCCTGGCTCCTGGGAATCGTCGCGGCGATCGGCGCGGCAGTCGTGCTGGTGCCGCTCTTCGTTCCGCGTGCGTCGCATCCGGCCGGTCCGACCGGGTTAGTCGGTCAGGCGGCGCCGGTCTTCGCGCTGCGCGACGATGCCGGGACGCCGGTCTCGCTGCAGCAGTATCGCGGCAAGCTGGTGGTGATGAACCTCTGGGCGTCGTGGTGTCCGCCCTGTCGCGCCGAACTGCCCGATCTGCAGCGGCTCGAAGATCGGTACGGCGCGCGCGGCGTGGTGGTCGTCGGCGTCGATCAGGGCGAGGCGCCGTCGCGTGCCGGCGCATTCGCGCGGTCGCTCGGTCTGCGCTTTCCGATTTGGATCGACGCGCACCAGCGGTACGGTCGGGCCTATCACGCGCTCGGCTTGCCCACGACGGCCTTCATCTCGCGCAGCGGGACGATCGTGCGTGCCGTCGACGGACCGCTCACCTACCCGCAGATGCGCGCTGCCGTTCGCGCGTTGTTGGCGGCGTCGTGAAGGTCGCCTTTGCGGCGGCTGTATTGGCGCTGGCGGCCGGAATGGTTGAGATCGTCGTGCCGGGCCGCGCGCTCTATCACCTGGGCTGGTATAACGTCGCGATCGCGGCGGTCGCAATCGTCGGTCTTGCGGCGGCGCGGCGCGCGGCGCGCACCGCCGCCACGCGCGCGCGACGGGTTGCCGCGGTTGCGATCGCGGGTGCCACGCTGGTCGGCAGCATTGCGGTCGTCGCCAGCGGTCTCTTTGCGCCCGACAACCACACCGTCGTAGCGGCTCCCGGCGAGACGCTGGTGGAGTCGGCGTTCGGCGTGCACCTCGCCTTCCCACCGCTCGACGCCGGCGGCGTTCCGCCCACGACGGTCACGGCCGACGGACGAACGATCGCCGGGCGCGGCGTCGACCTCGGCAGCGTCGTCGCACGCGTCGTCTTGCGCCGGGTGGTTGCGGTGCGCGCCTTCGATCGACGCGGCGCAGCGCTGACCGTCACCCAGCCCAGCGGCAGCAGCTTTCTCTCACCGATTCTCTTGATGCAGGCGCATCAGACGATCGACGGTCTGGATCTGCCGTACGATGCCTTTGCCGTTCCGCCGGCCCGGCGTAGCGTGCGTGCGGTGCTGTTTTCGCCGGCGCAAGCGGCCCTGATGCGCACGATGACGCCGAACAACCACGGTGCCGTACTGCTCGAAGTCAACGACGATCGCGACCGCCCGCTCGCGCACGGGATCGCCTTGGTTCCCAGCGGTGAGACCCGGGCCGTCGGCGGTTTGCGCGTGCACGTCACCGTGCTGCGTTACCCGGCGGTGCGTTTGATGGCCGCACCATCCGCTTGGGCGCTCGGACTGGCCGCTGCCCTGGCCGTTCTGGCCGGCGCTGCCATCGCGCGCGACGCACGGGGAACCCGTGCGGCCGCCGACAAAGGACCGGCCGCATGATCGTCGGAGTTCTCGGCCACGGCACGCTCGGGCGCTCGATCGAGACCGGTTTGCGTCATCATCCCGACGTGCGCGAGATCCTCACCAGCACGAGCCATCGCGGCGACAATGCCGATCTCGCGCGCCGTTCGGACGTGGTCTTTCTGTGCGTGAAGCCGTTTCAGGTCGAGGCGGTGCTGCGTGGCGTAGCTGCCGAACTGCGCCCCACGACGCTGCTGGTTTCCAACGCGGCCTCGGTTCCGTCGGCGTCGGTCGCGCGCTGGAGCGGCGAGCGCGTTCCGGTGGTGCGTGCGATGCCGAACATGCCGGTGCGCGTGGGCGAGGGGATGACGGTGCTCTGCGCCGGACCCAATGCCACGCCGGCACACCTCGAGCTGGCGCGCTCGCTCTTCGCGCCGTTGGGCCGCACCGCGACGCTCGACGAGCGCCTGATGGACGCGGCCACCGGCATCAGCGGCTGCGGTCCGGCCTATGCGTACCTGATGATCGAGGCGCTTTCGGACGCGGGCGTCAAACTCGGGCTCGCGCGCGACGTCGCCCGGCTGCTGGTGGCCCAGACGATGCTCGGAGCGGCCAAAATGGTGCTGACGAGCGACGAGCATCCGGCTGCGCTCAAGGACCAAGTCACGACGCCGGCCGGCTGCACGATCGATGGGTTGATGGAACTCGAGGACGGAAAGCTGCGCCACACGCTGCTGCGCGCGGCGGTCGCTGCCGCCGAGCGCAGCCGGCGCCTCGTCCTCCCCGCCGATTAGAACTCGGTCGTACTGGTGAACGTAAAGCCGTCGATTTTGGCCGCCGGGCAGACCAGCGCATACGCATAGCCGCCGGTGCGCCGCCGCTCGCGCGAGAACTCGCAGTGCCGCAACGCCTCGAGAATGCTCTGGTTGAAGCGCAAGTTGCGAACGCCGCCCGCCAGCGTGCCATTCTCGATCGCAAAGGTGCCGTCGCGCGTCATGCCGGTGACGATCGCTTGCTTTTGATCGACCGTTCGAATGTACCAGAAGCGCGTGATCAACAGGCCGCGCTCGGTCGTCGCGATCAGCTCGTCGAGCGGGCGCGTTCCGGGGTCGACGGTCAGGTGGAGCGGATAGGGCCCGTAGGTGTTGGGCGCGGGCAGCGCGTGCCCGGTGTTCGGCAGCCTGAGTTTGGCGGCATAGGCGCTGTCGGTGACGACGTTGCGGGCGACGCCGCGCTCGACCAGCGTCAGGCGCTGCGTCGGCGCGCCTTCGTAGTCGAAAGGCATCGACGGATTGAGCGGATCGGCATAGTCGTCGCGGATCGTGACGTTATCGCCGAAGTAGCGTTGCCCAAGGCCGTCGCTGCAGAACGACGAGCCTTCCTCGAACGACTGCGCCGAGAAGTGCGATGCCAGGTAGCACAGGAGTTCCCCAAAAGCGGCCGGCTCGAGAATGACGGTCCACGGGCCGGGCTCGACGCGGCGCGGCGCAGCGCTGCCGCGCGCTTTATCGACCGCGCTGCGCGCCAGCGCAGCGGCGTCGATCGCGTGCAGCGCCGGAGCGTAGGCTTCCGCATACCCGGTCGAATCGCGGGCCGTCATTTTCACGTTGAGGGCCGCCTCGGTGCCGTCGAACGATGCCAGCGTCCCCGACGCATTGGCAACCGTGACCCCCGAACGGGTCGTCGCAACGTATCCGGCCGACCAGCAGCCGGCCGCTTCGGCGGCCTGAAAGAGGTCGGCACAGAGGCGTGCACGCGCCGCCGGTTCGGCCGTGGCGGTTGCGTCGTCGAAGGCACCGGCGGGCGCGGCGGGCAGTCGGCTCGGCGTCGGCAACGGTGCCTGTGCGGGGTTCTCCGGCGCGAGTTCGGCGAGCGCGCGCGCTTGCGCGGCGAGTGCGTCCAAGGCAGCATCGTCGACGGCGTTGGTGCGCGCGACCCCGGTGCGATTGCCGACGATCACGCGCAGCGAGATCGAGGTTTCGTTGGCGGCAACGTTTTGGTTGGAGCTTTCGTGGGTGAAGCGCATCAGCGCGCGGTCGGATCCGGCGACCAGCACCTCGGCTTGATCGGCGTTGGTGCGCTCCAGCACGGCCGCCGCCAGCCGTTCGCGCGCGACCTTATCCACGGTAGCCCACGCCGACGTCGACCGCGCGAAAGCGGGCCGGTGCCGCTCCCTGCGTGGTGCGTCCGGTTTGCATCGGTTCGCCCTTCCCGCAGTTCGGTGTGCCCCACGCGAACCATGAAGCGGCGTCGCCGATCGCATCGCAGGCGTTCCAGAAGCGCGGCGTCATCCCGGCATACGTAGGGTTTTTGAGCATCCGCCCGCGCTTGCCGTGTTTGATCTCCCAGCCGATCTCGCAGCCGAACTGGAAGTTGAGACGCCGGTCGTCGATCGACCACGAGCGATTGCTCTCCATGTAGACGCCGTCGTTGACGTCGTCGAAGAGGTGCTCGAAGGGAACGTCGCCGGGCAGTAGGCTCATGTTACACATGCGGATCATCGGAACGAACTCCCAGCTCTGCGCGCGCACGCAGGCGTTGCTGGTGCGTCCGATCGCTCGCGCGGTGTCGTTGCTCATCGCATAGCCGCGCAGGATGCCGTCGCGCACGAGGTCCGAAGTGCCGCTGCGCGTGCCCTCGTCGTCGTACGCGCAGGTCGCCATACCGCCCGGCATGGTGGCATCGAGTACGATCGTGACGGCGTTCGATCCGTAGCGCAAGCGGTCCACGGCGTCGAGTTCGAGAAAGCTGGTTCCGGAGAAGTTCGCCTCCCAACCCAGAACGCGATCCAGTTCGGCCGGATGCCCGCACGACTCGTGCAGTTGCAGCGATACCTGCGAGCCACCCAAAATGACGTCGCGCGTCCCGCTCGGGCACTGCGGAGCGCGCAGCAAAGCGGCGCTTTCTTCGCCGATGCGCGGCGCGTTCTCGCGCAGTCGCGCCGCTTCCACGATTTCCCAGCCGCCGGATTGATAGAGTCCGTTGTCGCCCGGGAAGCTGCGCACCTGAACGTCGCCGTCGGCGACGGCCATCGCGCTGATTCCGCTACCCGTCTGTACGACGCGCTGCGCGAT
>DAIDGS010000120.1 GCA_027459845.1 Vulcanimicrobiota bacterium
CGCATCGGCGACGTCGACCGCATTGGTTCCCGGCCGCTTGGCGATGGCGATCGCGACGGCGGGCGCTTGCCGACCGCGCTCGGCGCGCGGCGCCGCGCCGCCGTGCGCAAACAGCGTTTGATTCGCGTTACGCGAAGCCCAGCCGAGCGAGACGCGCGCAACCTCGCCGAGCGTCACGATCTGGCCACTCGAAACGCCGACCACCTGGTCGACGACCTGTGCGAGCGAGGCATATGCGGTGCCGGTGTGCACGCTGACCGCCGTGTCGGCCGTACGCAGGCTGCCCGACGGGCGCGAAAGATCGCTGCTGCCGAGCGCGCGCGCCACGCCCGGCGCGGAGAGTCCGAAGGCGGCCAACCGTGCGGGATCGAGCCGGACGGCCACGCGTCGCGGTCGCCCGCCGTAGGTCTGGATGTTCGCGACCCCGGGTAACGCGCGCACGGCCGCAACGACCCGCTGCGCGGCGGCATACAGTTCGCCGCGGTTATAGCGACGCCCGTGGAGCGTCAAGACCACGATCGGAATGTCGTCGACCGAGAGCGGCGTAATCTGCGGCTGCGACGCCCCCGGCGGTAGATCGCCGAGGTGCGCGTCGATGTGATCGTAGAGATCGACGAACGAGGTGGTTGGATTCGCCCCGACGTGAAAGAGCACGGTCATAATCGAGGCATCGCGGGTCGAGACGGCATAGACGTGCGCGACTCCCGGAACCTGCTGCAAGACGCGCTCGCCACGCTCGGTGATCAGTTGCTCGACTTCGCGCGCGGAACCGCCCGGATAGCGCGTCACGATCGTTGCCGCCGGCATGGTGATTTGCGGGTTCTCTTGGCGCGGGGTCGCAGCAATCGCAATTAAACCCCAGGCGACGATCACCACGACGATCGCCGGCGTAAGCTTCGAGTTCAGGAAGTATGCCGCGATGCGTCCGGCCAGGTTGGGTCCGTTCATCGCGGTTGAACGCGAACCGGCGCGCCGTCGGTCAATCGTTCCAGGGCGCTGATGGCGACCATCGAACCGGCGAGAGCGCGCGCGCCCCGAATCGCAATCTCCCCATCCCCCGCCGGGCGGGCCTGCACCGGCACGAAGCGCGCGCGCCCGGCGCGCACGGCGAAGACGCCGTCCTGCCCGGCACGCGTCACCAACGCCGCGCTGGGCACCAGCGTGGCTCCCGCGATGCGATAGGGAACGCTCACCCGCACGTAGCTGCCCGGAACCAACCCTGGCGCGCGTCCGATCGCGATGCGAAGGTTGAGCGCACGCAGCATCGGGTCGCTCGGCGCGATGCCGGTGATCGTGCCGAGGTACGTGCGCCCGCCGCTGCGCAGGCGAAGGTGCGCGCCGCGCGTCAGGCCGGCAGCACGATCCAGCGGCACCGCAACCTCGACTTCCAGACGCCGTTCGTTTTGAATCGCGGCGATCGGGCTGCCGGGCGCGACGACCGCGCCGGCAGCCACGTAGCGGGCCGAGACGACGCCGGCGAACGGCGCGCGGATCGTCGCATCGGCCAGCGGAACCGCCGCCGATTGAACGCCGGCCGACGCGGCCGCGGCCTGACTCTGCGCGGCGGCGAGGGCGGCGCGTTCTTCCTGTAATGTCGATGCGGCACGTGCCAACGCGGCCGCCGAGCGATCCTCGTCTTGCCGGGCGATCGCTCCTTCGCGGTAGAGCGTCGTCATGCGCGCCGCGGTGACGCGCGCCAATCGCATCTGCGCCTGCGCGTCGGCTAGTTGCGCCCGAGCCATGCCGACGCCGGCCGCCGCCGAACTGGCATCGCCCGCAGCCTGCGCGTAGCGCGCCCGATAGCCGCGCGCATCGAGGCGCGCCAGCACTTGCCCGGCACGCACGGCATCGCCGACGTGAACCTCGACCGCGACCACGCGTCCGGCCGCGTCGGCGCCGATCGTCGCCGCGTCGATCGCCGCAACGGTGCCCGCAAGCGAGAGCGTCGCGCCGTAGCTGCCCGATCGAATCGGCGCCACCGCGACCGCGATCGGCGCGACCGGCTGCGGTGCCGGACGCGCGCAGCCGGCCAGCGCGGCAGCCAAACCGGCGACGACCGTCAGGAGCATCGCCTTCATCGGCGCTGCCGCGTCGCGAGCGCGAGCAGGTTGGACATCAGGCACCATCCGCTCAGGGACGACTGCAGCAAGTTGGCACCCACGAAAGCGGTCAGCCACAGCCAGCGCAGATCGATCGTCACGGCCAGGACCGTGCTCAGGAGGACGAGCGCCCCGGCAATACCGCGGACCTGCGCTTCGATGCGCCATCCGCGCGTCGCGGCACGCGCTTTAAGTTCGATCCCCAACGATGTCATCTCAACAGCCGGCCCCTTTCTCCGGTATTGAAAACTATACTATACCCCCTAGGGTATTGCAAGCGTTCTCGATCCGGCCTATAATGCGCCTATGCCGCGATCCGCAACCAAACCGCGCCCGGCGGTACCGCCGCGCAAAGGCGTGCCCGGCCCAGGCGAGCTGCGCATCGGCGACGAGGTCGCCGCAGCGATCGTCGCGCGGTTGCGCCGCGTTGAAGGCCAGGTTCGTGCAATCGCCCGAATGATCGACGAGCGTCGCGACTGTCATGCGATCGCGCAACAGATGTCGGCAGCGCGCTCCGCGCTGGAACGCGCGACGGTTCAACTCATGGCGACGAGCATGGCGAGCTGCCTTAAGACTGACGGCAAAGGCGTCGACGAGCGTGAGCTCTCGCGCTTGACCGAAACCTTCGTCAAGCTCCTCGCATGAGCGGCAGCTTGGGAGCCGTCGTGACGCGCCGCGCGCTCGCGATCGCCGCAGCCGCCATCCTCGGCGCGGCGAGCGCTTCGGCTACCGCGCGTTCGGCGCCGGCGCCGTCATCGAGTCGTGCGATCTTTCCACCCTGGAGCCACGGCGCCAACGCACCCGCCAGCTTTAAGGGGCTCGATTTTACCGTCCCCGAGGCCGACGACATGGCCGACTTCCACGGCGACCTCGACGACCCCAAACTGGTCGTCTTCGCGGGCGGAAACTACTTCTTCGCGATGGCGCCCCTAGTCGCGGCATTCTCGGCCGAACACCCACAGTATCGAGGGCGAATCTTTTACGTGACCATCCCGCCCGGCTTACTGTTGCGCGCGATGGACGAGCGCGATACCTTCACCTCCGGCAACCTCACGTTCACCGTGCATCCCGACGTCTTTGCGGCGGGCTTGAAAAAAGTGATCGCCGCGGTTCGCAGCGGTCGGCTTACCGGCCCGGCGATCGCGTATGCGACCAACGATCTCGCCATCATGGTCCCTCGCGGAAATCCCGGACACATCCGATCGCTGCGCGACCTCGGGAAGCCGGGCGTGCGCATCGCGATGCCCAACCCCGCCTTCGAAGGCGTCGCGCGCCAAATTCAGGCCGCGCTGCAGAAGGCGGGCGGCACGGCCTTGGTAGGCGCCGTCTATCGAACGAAGGTTGCGAACGGTCAGACGCTCCTCACCCACATTCACCATCGCCAGACGCCGTTATGGCTCATGCAGGGCCGGGTCGTCGCCGGCGTAACCTGGAAGTCGGAGGCAATCTTCCAGGAGCAGGCCGGTCACCCGATCGGCATGGTCCGAATCCCGGCCGCAGAGAACGCAACGGCGACCTACGGCGCGGCGCTGGTCCGCACGGCCCCGCATCCGGCCGCCGGCCGCGCCTGGCTTGCCTTCTTAGCCTCGCCGACGGCGCTGCACATTTTCGAGCGCTACGGCTTCGGCCCGGTCACCAAGTGACCGGCGGCTAGATTTTCTCGAGTACGTACGCCTGGCGATCGGAGTTCCAGCGAATCCGATAGACGTCGTTGGCGTCGATGTCGCGCGACCAACTCGTTACCGTCCCATCGTTGTTTTTCGCCTTGGTGAGAACGTGGTAACGACTGCATCCCTCACTGTAGAACCAGCCGATCTTTCCAACCGCGACGCCGGCGATGCCGTGCGCGTCGCCGCCGTCGACGCATCGGTACGTGACGTGCACCGTGTTGCGCGCGTCGTTGCGCATGGCCACCATCCAGCGCGTATCGTAGGCCACAAAGCCGCTGTGCGCCGGCGAGTAGACGAGCGCGTATGCGTGCCCCGGCGCCACCGGGATCGTCGTGTACTGGTGCGAGCCGTCATCGGCCGTGGTTTCGATGCGCAGTTGATACCGCTCGGCACCGCAGTTGTACCCCCAGCGCCCCGAGGCATAGTTGCGATGCGCGAGCGAGCCGAGCGTGAAGCTGTGCCAGCCGTCGCTGCCGTCGTTGCAGCGCAGGCTGAAGTGCAGCGAGCGATTGGTGATGTTCCCGACTTGAAACGAGTCGGCCAAGGCAAGCGCCGGCAGCGAGCACAGGAGCACAGCCGTGATTGCGGCGATGAAGCGCGACATAGGGGCCTCTTTTCGGAGAAGTGATCGATCGTAACGACCCCTACGCTACAAGCAAGCGCTCTCCTCTTTTCGTTCCCCGCCACCCCCGGGGCGATCCATCCGCGACGCCTTTGGCTTCGGGTGCGCACGCCGCGGGGGCCGAACGGCCCCCACGGACGCCGCGCCGCGCTTAGAAGCGGTCGAGGTTCATCACCTTGTTCCATGCCGCGACGAAGTCGTCGACGAACTTCTTCTGCGCATCGGTGCTGCCGTAGACTTCGGCCAGCGCCCGCAACTCCGAGTTGTGCCCGAAGATCAAGTCGACCCGCGTGCCGGTCCACTTCGGTGCGCCGGTCTTGCGGTCGCGCCCCTCGTAGAGTTCCTCGGCGCCGGCAACCGGCTGCCACTCGGTGCTCATATCGAGCAGGTTCACGAAGAAGTCGTTGGTGAGCGCGCCGGGCCGCTGCGTGAAAACGCCGTGCCTGGAACCGTCGGCGTTGGTCTCGAGCACGCGCATCCCGCCGACCAGCACCGTGAGTTCGGGCGGCGTGAGCGTGAGCAGTTGCGCCTTGTCTAGCAGCAGCGCATCGCCGGCGACGGCGACGCCGGGCTTGCGATAGTTGCGGAAGCCGTCGGCCAGCGGCTCCAGGACGGCAAACGATTCGACGTCGGTTTGCGCCTGCGAGGCATCCATACGACCGGGCTGAAATGGAACCTCGATCGTGAAGCCGGCGCTTTTGGCGGCCTGCTCGACGCCGGCACAGCCGGCGAGCACGATGAGGTCGGCGAGCGAAACCTTCTTTCCGCCCGGCGCCGATGCGTTGAACGCGGCCTGGATTCCCTCGAGGGCCTTTAGCGTCTTCGCGAGTTGCGCCGGTTGATTGACGGTCCAGTTCTTTTGCGGATCCAAGCGCACGCGCGCGCCGTTGGCTCCGCCGCGTTTATCGGAGCCGCGGAAGGTGGACGCCGATGCCCACGCCACGCCCACGAGCTGTGCGACGCTCAGGCCCGAGGCGAGGATTTTCGCCTTGAGCGCAGCCGCATCGCTCGCGTCGATGAGTGGATGATCGACGGCCGGGATCGGATCTTGCCAGATCAGTTCTTCGGCCGGCACCTCGGGTCCGAGGTAGCGCGCGCGCGGCCCCATATCGCGATGCGTAAGTTTGAACCACGCGCGCGCAAAGGCATCCGCAAGCTCGTCGGGATGCTCGTAAAAGCGGCGCGAGATCTTCTCGTAGATCGGGTCGAAGCGCAGTGCGAGATCGGTGGTCAGCATGGCCGGCGCGTGCCGCTTCGAGGGATCGTGCGCGTCGGGAACCGTCCCGGCACCGGCACCGTCTTTGGCGGTCCACTGATACGCGCCGGCCGGGCTCTTGGTTAGCTCCCACTCGTACGCGAAGAGCGTCTCGAAGAAGTTGTTGCTCCACTTGGTGGGCGTCGTCGTCCACGTGACCTCGGGACCACCGCCGATGGTGTCGTCGCCCTTACCGCTACGGAAGGTGCTCTTCCAGCCCAGGCCTTGCTGCTCGATCGGCGCGCCTTCGGGTTCCGGCCCAACGTGCGAGGGCGGACCGGCGCCGTGCGTCTTTCCGAAGGTGTGGCCGCCCGCGATCAGCGCCACCGTCTCTTCATCGTTCATCGCCATGCGCCGGAACGTCTCGCGAACGTCGATGGCAGCGGCCAGCGGATCGGGGTTGCCGTTGGGCCCCTCGGGGTTGACGTAGATGAGGCCCATCTGCACCGCCGCCAGCGGGTTTTCAAGATCGCGTTTGCCGGAATAGCGTTGATCGGCGAGCCAGGTGTTCTCCGAGCCCCAGTAGACCGAATCGTCGGGCTCCCAGACGTCCTCGCGCCCGCCTGCAAAGCCGAAGGTTTTGAAGCCCATCGCCTCGAGCCCGACGTTACCGGCGAGCACGATGAGATCGGCCCACGAAATCTTCCGCCCGTATTTTGCCTTGATCGGCCACAGAAGCCGGCGCGCCTTATCGAGGTTGACGTTGTCGGGCCAGCTATTGAGCGGAGCGAA
>DAIDGS010000121.1 GCA_027459845.1 Vulcanimicrobiota bacterium
ATCTGCTCGCGCGCCTGCGCCACGATCAACCATGTCGCGAGCATCGCCCCGACCAAAAGTGCCCCAAGTGCGAGCCACGGCCGCTGCACGGATATGCCGGCCCCATTTGCGCGAGCCATTGCCAGGCACGACGTTCGCCTCGCTGCGCGGCGGCTACTCCGGTGGCGGTCATCCACCGGCTATTAGCATCACCAAATCAATGTTTGTGGTCATTACCGTTATGTACACCCCGGAGTAACCGGCGCGGTGCGAACCGAACCCAACCCTCTTCCGATGCAGGCGATACTCTCGTGGGCGGTCGCACTCGTGGTGGTCGCGGGGATGCTCGTGCGGCCATGGCGGACGCGCGAATGGATGTGGGCGGTCGGCGGCGGGCTGCTGTTGGTTGGGGCGCGCGCCGTGACGCCGCTCCAAGCCTGGCACGCGGTCGCGCGCGGCGGCAGCGTCTACGCCTTCCTGATCGGGATTTTAGGGTTGGCGGCGGCGGCGCGCCATGCCGGGCTCTTCGAGCGGCTGGCGACGATCGCGTCGCGGGCGGCGCGCGGCTCCCGACGCCGGCTCTTCGCGCTGGTCTTTGCGGCCGGCGTCCTGGTCACCGCGGCGCTCTCCAACGATACCGCCGCGGTGGTCCTGGCTCCGGCGGTGCTTGCGGTCCTGGCGCCGACCGGGCTGCCGCCGCTGCCCTACCTGCTGGCGTGCGCCTTCGTCGCGAACTCGGCCTCGCTGCTCTTCCCGTTCTCGAATCCGGCCAATATCGTGGTGTATGACGGTCGGCTGCCGAGCCTCTGGAGCTGGCTTCACACCTTCTGGCCGGCCGCCGTCGCGGGGATCGCGGCGACCTTCGCGGTGCTCTATCTGGTCGTCCGCCGCGATCTGAGCGGTCCGCGCTTCGCGATCGCGCAACCCCACCCACCGATGACCCGGCGTAGTTGGGTCGCGCTCGGCGCCGTCGTCGGCGTCGTGGCAGCGATGTTGGTGGCGACCGCGCTGCGCGGCGCCCTCGGACCGGTCACCTTGGTGGCCGCGCTCGTGGCGTGCGCGCTCGTGACCCTGACCGACCGGCCGGCCGGGCTCGCGATCGCGCGCGGCATTTCGTGGCAGGTCATCCCGCTCGTCGCCGGGCTCTTCGTCGTGGTCGATGCGCTCGGCCACGCCGGGGCGCTCGCGCGCGCACACGCCGCGCTCGCCCTAGCCGCCCACCTGGGCTGGCCGCTCGGACCCGTTGCCGCCGTGGCCGGCGTCGCGCTGGCCGCCAACCTGTTCAACAATCTGCCGGTTGCGCTCGCCGCCGGCTACGGCGGCCACGTCGCGCCGCACCTACTGGCGACGGCGTTGGTCGGGATCGATCTCGGGCCCAACCTCTCGGTGACCGGCTCGCTCTCGACGCTCCTCTGGCTGATCGTGCTGCGCAGCGAAGGTGTCGCGATCAGTGCGCGCACCTTCGCACGGGTCGGTTGGCTGGTCGCGCTGCCGGCACTTCTTCTCGCTGCGGTGCTGGTACGCTAGAGCTTTATCGTCAGCGATCCGGTCACTTGCAGCGGCACGACGGTTCCCAGAAAGCCGGTGTTGTTGCCGTTGAACCAAAACGAGTACGGGTACTGCAACTGCGGCGGCGGCACCGCCGAGTTGGAGTTGGGGTAGAAGTTCCCGGCGGCGTAGAGGAAGTTGGTCGGCAGCGATCCGTACGCGCAGACGTTCGGATTATCCCAGGCATACCCACGCTGACCGCAGACGTCGAGCAGATTGATCAGCCCCAGGTGCGCGCTCACGCGCGGCGTCAACTCGTAGTTGAAGGCCAGACTCATCTGCAACTGCCAGGGTTGCTTGAAGGCACCCAGGTTGTCGAACGTGCCGGTGAACTTATCCGGAATGAAGAGCGGCAAGCCGCCGAAGTTGTCGCACGATGCCGGGTCGGCCGCAGTGCCGTGACCGGCCGTCCAACTGGCCGGCGGCGCGTAGCATGAGTTGGGGAAGTACCCCGGCCACTGCGTCGGCGAACCGTATTCGGCTCCGGAGTTGAAGCTCCACGAATCGGTGACGCTGAAACGCCGGTGCTTGTAGTTGAGGATCAGACTCGCAACGTACGGCACGGCATAGCCGTTGGCTGCGGCCGACGGTCCGGGGATGACGTCGTAGGTCGGATACCACGCGCGGTCCGACATCAGGTTTTGGTACGGTTGATCGTAGTAGGGGTTGGCGACGACCCCGGGCGCCGCGCAATCGAACGTCCCGGCGCCACCGCTGGATTCATAGGCATAGCACGGGTATCCGCCATGCCCTTTGAGAAACGAGTCGTACTGCGTGATGTAGCCGTTGAGCTGATCGATCACGTTTTGGGTGGTTCCACTGAAGTTCTGGTAGCGGATTTGGCTATGGGTGTAGGTAAACGCAAGCTGCCCGCTCAAGCCGTCGCGGTTGAAGTCGCCCTTCTGCAGTGCCAGTTCGACGCCGCTGGTCTGCTGATTGCCGACGTTGAGCCCGGACTCCAAGCCGCCTTGAGGATCGATGTAGAAGTTCTGCAACTGATCCCGCGTGGCGCGGAAGAACGGGCTCAGCTTGAAACTCCAATCGCTCCCCTTGAACCGGTGCTCCCACGAAAGGTCGTAGTTGTACGACGTGTCCGGCCGGATCTCGTGATCGGGCGAGTTGAAGCCGTAGCCGTAAAAGTGCGTCCCGAGAAACTGTGGAAGGTCCTGCTGGAGCACGTTGTACTGCACCCACGACGAGTTCGGCGGACGGGCGTAGATGCCGAAGGACCCACGCAGCACGTCGTTCGGATCGAGCGTGTATGTCAGCCCGAGCCGCGGTTGAAAGCGCGCTACGGTGTACGAACCACCGCTGGTGTTGTACAGGTGCACCGGCGCCGTCGCGATGCCGTTGACGACCGGACAGGGGCCGATGCCGTTGTCGGTGCGGTCGATCGGTTTGTTGTCGTTCACCCCGGCGGCGTAGCAATACTCGGCGTTGTAGGCGTTGAACCAGAACTGACGGGCCGGATCGGTCGGACTCGTCTGACCCAACGCGAACTGAAAGTCCTCGATCCGCAGTCCCAGGTTGACGTTGAGCTTGTCGTTGGGCAGCCACTGGTCGTTGATCGAATACCCGCCGAAGCGCGTGCCGACCTGATTGAGGTAGCCGTTGAACGACGTATTCGTCACCAGCCAGGCGGGGTTGACGCCGGGCGCACAAGCCGGCGGTGCGGGGGTCACGCTGCAGGAGTAGCTCGGAGCGGGCGTCGGGTTCAGCGGGGTACCCGGGGTCTGATCGTAGCACCCCTCCTGCAACCCGCTGCTGGGATCGTAGCAGCGACCGTTGCTTCCGACGTAGTTCGTCATCGCCCAGTTCGAGGGAAAGTACGTGACGTCCCAGCGCGACAGATTCGACACCGTGTAGGCACCCGTGATCGTCAAGAGATGCTGCGCGCTCAACTGGTTTTCATAGGTGACGTTCATGCCGTAGGTGTGGTCCGGAAGCTCGTACGGCAGTTCCCAGCCGTAGAGCGGCTGTGCGTCCGAGCTTGGGCCGTTGATGAACCAGCCGGAGTACATACCGTAGCCGTAGATGCGGAGAAACGCCGACGCCGAAAACTCGTGTTGGAACTGCAACTTCTCGAGCGCCACCGTATTGGCGTTGGTGTCGCGCAGGTTGGTCGGGAGCGTGCTCTGAAAGGCGTGCGGCTGACTGCTGGGATAGAAGTACTCGCGCAGCGCCGCCGGGTTGTACGGTTGCAGCGAGGGCCCCTGATAGATGTACGAATCGTCCCAAACCGGCGTGCCGTAGAGCACGCTGGCAAGGCCGACGCCGACATCCTGAAGCGAACTATAGTACTGATTGCTGTTGTCGCTGGTCATCCAGAGCGCCTGCACGTCGTCGCGCAGTCCGGAGTGCTTCTGTGGGATTGCGAAGTGAAAGTTGAGGATGTCGTCGCGTAGCGCCTGCGTCGCCAGCGAGAATAGCGTGCCGTTGGTGAAGAGCAGCGGCGAGGGCGCGCCGGTATAGACGTACCCGTTCGAGTATGCGGTGCTGCTGCACGAGCTCACCGCGCAGGTGTACCCCGGCACGGCATTGACCGGATAAAAGAACGAGTTCGGGAGACTCGCGCCGTTGTTGTTGTCGAGGTAGCGAAAGGACTGATTGCTCCCGCCGATCCCGACGTAATAGCTGAACAGACGGTCCGGGGTCGACCCGCCGGCCTCGATCGAGGCCTGATGGTAAAACGCGGGGTAGCCGATGCCGAGCGCGCCCTGCGCGTACCCGGGGTACGTGCCCGTCTTGATGACCTGATTGACGTAGCCCGAGATGCCTTGGGCATCCGAGCTGGCTTGCACGCCGCCGGTGTAGACCTGCACTTCCTGGCTGCCGAGCGACGAGAGCATCGTCTGCGGTGCGTTATCGTAGGCGCGGTTGACCGGAATGCCGTCGAGTTCGTAGCCGACTTGGTCGATGTCGCCACCGCGAATGTGCACGGTCTGCCACCAGCCGCCCTCGCCGGGATCGATCATCACGCCGGGTACCGACGCAATCGCGCCGTAGGCGTTGTTCAGGCCGCCCGGTCCGATCAAACCCTGCGCCGCGCGCGCCGTCGTCGCGTTGACCGAATAGACGTCGCTCGTCGATCCGGGCTTGAGCAACGAGCTCTCGGAGCGCGCCGTCACCTGCGCGATCCGCTTGAGCACGCGTCCCAGCACGACGTTGATCGTCTGCACCTGATCGGCAAAGACGCTCACGCCCGGCTGCGAGAGTGGGTCGTAACCCGGCTTCTTGAACGACACGGTGTACGTGTCGGGCGCAAGCGAGAGAAACCGGTAGGTTCCGCTGGCGTCGCTGGTGGTGGTCGCGGCTTGCGACGGCGATACCGCGGTGACGGTCACGCCGCCGATCGGCGCGTGGGTCCGGCTATCGACGATCCGTCCGGTAAAGCCGCCGGTCGTCCCGGCGAGGAGCGTCCGCGGAACGGCCAGCGCGATCAAGAGCACCACGACGAACAGGCGCGATCGGAACATCAGACACCTCTCCTTCTGCCACCACGGGCACTGGGGCGCGATTTCTGAGCGTAGCTATCGGCGCCTTGGCTGCTTTGCCCTTCCGGAACGGGAGAAAAAATCGCTCGCCGGGATGGCGAGCGATTCGGTCTGACGTCGCGTGCGCGTGGCGCCGTTCAGGCGACGTACGAAACGCTGACGGCGACGCCGGCGGCTTCGGCGCGCAACAGCACGCCGTAGACCTTGTCGAGCTCTTCTTCGATCGTCGCAATTTCGCGCGCGCTGACCCGGAAGCGCAGTGCATGCGTCCACAGGATGCGCCGCGCGCTTTCGAACGCGGTGCGCAGCCGCTGCGGGGTCGCCTCTAAGACCGGCGAGTCGAGGTCGTTGGCTGCCGGCACGACCCGCCAACCGCGACCCGAGACGAACGGAACCTCCTCGTCGGCTTCGAAGGCGTGCGGAATCGACGCCAGCACGGCGAGCGCTTCGCGGTCGGCGCCATTCAAGATCAGATCGTGCTCCGCGAGCCGAACGATGTAGCGAAAGAACGCCGGATCGCCGACCGTGTACGCACCGGCAACCGAGGCAACGTTGACGTGAACGCGATCGCTATCGGGCGAGGTCAAACGCGATTCCCAACTCGCCGCCGAGCTTCTGCAGCCCTTCCCAGACCTTGGCGTGCACCGGCACTCCGGTTGCCCGATGATGCGCGGTCTTCTCGAACTCCGGCTCGCCCGCGACCCAGATCCGATCCTGGCCGGGTGCCTTGAGCGAATCCTTGAAGGAGCGTAGCTCCCGATCCATGTCGGCCTTGAAGGCCGCGACGTCGCGAAAGCCATCGATCCGGAAGGCGCCGAACCAGTGCGAGATCGCACCTTCGCGCACGTCGGTGACGACCGGGAGATCCGGCCCGTAGGCTCCCCCGCTTAGCACGCCGCAGAGAATGTCGACCAAGAGACCCAGCCCGTAGCCCTTGTGTCCGCCGCCGTCGGTGCCGAAGCCGCCGAGCGGCAGCAGCGCGCCGCGCAGGGCGGCATCGGGGTCCTGCGTCATGTAGCCCTGCTCGTCGATCGCCCAACCATCCAGCAGCGGCTTGCCTTTGCGCTTGTAGACCTCGAGTTTGCCCTTGGGAACCGTGGTCGTCGCAAAGTCGAGCACGAAGTCGGGTTCGTTCCCAGCCGGTATTGCAAAGGCCAGCGGATTCGTTCCGAGCAGCACGTCGCGCCCGAAGGTTGCGGTGCCGTACTTGACGGAGTTGGTCGAGGCCATCCCGATCATGTCGTGCGGCAGCGCCATCATCGCGTAGTAGCCGGCGATCCCGAAGTGGTTGGAGTTGCGGACCGCCCCGAAGGCCGAGCCGTGGGCGCGCGCCTTCTCGATCACCTTCTCCATCGTCATCTTGGCAACCGGATGACCGAGCCCGTTGTCGGCGTCGTAGAGCACCGTCGTGGCGGTCTCGCGCACGATCCGGTACTCCGGCTTCGGCCTCAAGTGGCCGCTGCGAATACGTCCCACGTAGTACGATTCCAGACGCGCGACGCCGTGCGACTCGATGCCGCGCAGGTCGGCAGCCACCAGCACGTCGGCCACGACCGCCGCCTGCTCGGGCGCGACCCCGCAACGCTCCAGGACTGCGGCAACGAACGCCTTGAGCTTCGGTTCGGTCGAAAGCTGGTATTCAGCCACGGCGGCTTCACTCACGAAATCATGACCTCCAGTTGTTGGTAATGCGTATTCGAGCGGGGGAAGAGACGCTCATGCAGCGCGAAGGCACGACGATGGACGCGCCCATCTCGCTCGGCTTCACCGATCCCGACGTTCCTCCGGCCGGCGTCTACGATCGGTGCATTCGGTGCGGACTCTGCCTGCCGAGCTGCCCGACGTACCTGGAAACTATGACAGAAACGTCCAGTCCACGCGGCCGGATTAGTCTGATCAAAGCCGTCGGCGAGGGTCGCCTCGACCTCCTCGCGGAGGGCTTCCAGGCGCAGATGAGCGAGTGCCTCGACTGTCGCGCCTGCGAGGCGGCCTGCCCGTCGGGCGTACGCTACGGCGAACTCATCGAGGGCGCCCGCGCGCAGATCGCGCGCGCGCTCGCGCCGCGCCGCTCGCTCCTCCAGCGCACCGTGCGGGGCTTCCTCGTGCGCCGGCTCTTTGCCGGGCGCGGTTGGCTCGCACTCGCCGCCGCGCTCGTGCGCTTCGCACAGCGCACCCGGTTGGACCGGCTGGCAGCCGTCTTCGGATTGGGCCGCGCGATCGCGCTGGCGCCGACGCTCGACGCACCCCCGTTCCGCCCGTTCGCGCGCCGCGATCCCGCGACGCCGGCGCAGGGCCTTGCGCTCCTCCACCTCGGCTGTGTGATGCCGCTCGCCTTCCCTCGCGTCCACGCGGCCACCGTGCGCATGCTCGGCCGGGCCCGCTTGGCGGTCGTGGCGCCGCCCGATCAAGGCTGCTGCGGCGCGATTGCGGTGCACGCGGGCGATCCCACGTTCGCACGGTCCCTCGCCAAACGTAACATCGTGGCCTTCGAACGCTCCGGTGCCGACGTCTATGTCGTCAACGCGGCCGGCTGCGGTGCCGCCCTCAAGGAGTACGGGCATCTCTTGGCCGAGGATCCCGCGTGGCGCGAGCGCGCGCAGCGCTTTGCCGCGCGCGTACGCGACGTCACCGAGGTTCTCGACGCAGTGGAGCTCGATCCCCGCATCGGCCCATTGCCACTGCGCGCCACCTATCAGGACCCCTGCCACTTGGCGCACGCCCAACGCGTCGTCGCCGCGCCGCGCCGCCTGCTGGCGCGAATTCCGGAACTGGAACTGGTCGAGATGCCCGAAAGCGCGCTCTGCTGCGGAAGTGCCGGCGTCTACAACCTGACGCAGCCGGCGATGGCCGAGCGGTTAGGCCAACGCAAGATCGCCAACCTCGCATCCACCGACGCGCGCGTCGTCGTCACCGCGAACCCGGGCTGCGCCCTGCAGCTTGCGGCCGGCCTGCGCCGCGCCGGCATGGCGGTGCAGGTCAAGCACGTCGTGGAACTGCTCGACGACGCCTATGCCGCCTATTCGGCCCCGCCCGCGCGCGCGGCGGCCGCCGCCTCGCGCGAATGATGCACCGTGAAGACGCGCACCAACCCGGTGATCGCGAGCAACCGCGAAATCGGCCCCTCCGGGACGATCAGGTGTAGCGGTTCCCCACGCTCGATGGCGCGACGATTTGCGCCGATCAACGCACCCAGACCGGTCGAGTCGATGAAGTCCACCGCGCTTAAATCGATCGTGATCGCACCCATGGCCGCAGCCGCGTCCAGACGCGCACGCAGCGACGGCGCCGTCGCGATATCGAGCGTGCCGCGCAGCACGTAGGTGGTGCCGCCGCCCGCGTCGTCGATCCGGTCGATGGTCAGCTCGTCTTGAGACATCCCTATCCCCTCCTTCACCCGCGATACTCGCGCCACTCGGCGATCAGCCCCTCTTCGCGGCGGACCCAGGCGCATCCGTCGCGCTCCTCCCACGCTCCCGAGCGTTGCCGCAGCCCGAAGCGGTAGCGAACGGCGGCTTGCATCGCATCCCCCACGATCGCATCGATCTCGATCCGCCACTGCGGACCATCGCGGAAAAACTGCGTGAAGTGCGCGATCAGCGCCTGGCGCCCGCGTACGGCGCGCGCGTCTGACTCGACGTAGCTCCCGTCCGGCGCGAACAACGCCGCCGCGCGCAACGCATCCGAACTGCGCCATGCCGCGACGACCTCAGCGATCAGCGCCTCGATCGTCACGTCGCCACCAGCCGTTCGCGCTCGTCGTCCCAGCGCGCACTCCCGCGGCCGGTGAGGTGAACGCCACCGATCCACCGATCGATCGGCCGATGCTCCAGCCAGTCGCTCGTTCCGGCAAGCACCGCACGGCCGAGCTCGGTTGGCACGAGCGCCTCGTCGCTACCCTCGACCAGCGCCGCCGGCTGGTCGCGCAACTGCGCGAGGACCCGCACGAAGCCGCGATCGCCGTGAAAGCTCGCTTCTTCGCGGCGTTGCGAGCGACGATAGAGTTCGGCATGCGCGGCCGGACCCTGCGCCACCGCCAACAGCGCGCCGCGCTCGGTGCGCGAGAGCCCATCGCGCGTGCTCGGATACTCTTCGCTGAGCCGGCGCATCGCCGCTCGCAGGAACGGCAGCCCGATGCTCTCCTCGGCGGCGGCGGCGTTGAGCGCCAACGGCTCGTCGGCGGTGAAACGCTCCCAAGCACGCCGTGCCGAGCGCATCAGCGCTTCCGATGCGGTACGCCGCCGCGGAAGCCACGCCAAGAGTTCGGGCGCGCTCAGCGTCCCGAGATACGCGTCGCTGGCAATCGTCGAAATCGATCCGGGCGGAAGGTCCAACGCATCGAGAGCAACCAGCACCTGGAGCAGTTGCAACTGATCGTAGAGATCGTGTTCGAACCACAGCACCACTTCGTCGAACTCGCGCGCGCGCGCAACGATGGCGTCGCGCCGTTCGAACTCGCGAATCACGCGAATCGGCACGCCGTAACCGCAGGCACTCAAATATGCGGTCCGTACCGCGCTCGTCGCGCGCAGGTCGAGTCCGTGTGGGACCGGTCCCTCCATCAGCGGATCGCGCCAGCCCAGGTGCGTTCCGATGATCCCAGCCTTTCGCAAGCCGTGGACGACGGCGTCGCCGTTGGTCACGTGGAGCGTGGTGCTGGAGCTCATGCCAACCGGTTCGACGGTGCTGGGGTGGCTGGATTCGAACCAACGCATGGCGGAGTCAAAGTCCGCTGCCTTACCGCTTGGCTACACCCCACCGACGCGGCGGGCGAGATTAGAGCTTGCGCGCGCGAGCCCCTCCAGGGCTGCCGAACCACCCGATGGTGAAGAACGCTCCCTGCCCGGCGCGCCGCCCATAGCGCAACGCGCCGATGCACCACGCGCCGGCGAGCGCCACGTCGAGCACGACCGCGACGGCATAGAGCGTCAGCAGGCCGCCGACCGAGCGCACCACCGTACTCGCCGCCAGCGGCCAAATCAGCGCCACCGCGCCGACCAGCATCCACGCCAGCCCGAACCGTAGCGCTTGGCGCATGTGAACCCGGTACCAACTCGAGGCGTCCTGACGCGGCGCCAGCCGCTCGTACAGCGCAATTGGCCATACCAGATACGCCAGCCCGCACAGCCGCGCTTCGTCGGCCGCACGTTCGGAGGGGTCCCCAGGGTTCATGCCGTAACGCGCCGGCCGCTAGCGCCTCGCGTCGGCGGCACGCGCGGGCATGCGATTCAGTGCAGACGCCGCGCGAGCGCCCGGGTAAGGTAGCGTTTGGCACCGAGGTAGCGCGCCGCCCAGTACGGCTGCGAAAGCTCGCTGACCATCACCCCTTCGGAGGCGGCATGGACGAACTTGCCGTGCCCGAGGTAGATGCCGACGTGCGAGACGCCCTCGGTATAGGTTTGGAAAAAGACGAGATCGCCCGGCCGGGGCCCCCCGACTGCCGGATGACCGACGTCGTACTGGGCATCGGCCGTACGCGGCAGATGCACGCCCAACATGGCAAAGACGTGTTGGACGTACCCGGAGCAATCGAAGCCCGATGGGCTAGTTCCGCCAAAAACGTACGGGTCGCCGAGGAAGCGCAGCGCACTGCGCGTCAGTTCGGCGGCCAACTTCGACGTGCGGGCCAAGATGCCGCCGGCGAACCGGCCGATCCCATCGCGGGCGTGTTGGGGAGAGGCCACGACCAAGTGCGACGTCCACGCAGTGACGTCGGGGCTCAATGCGGCCGCGCGGCTCGCATGAGACGTGGAACGGCTGACGTGACGATGCGGACTCGCACTTGCGACGGTGCCGGTGCCGGCAACCGCAAGCGCAAAAAGCCCAATAATCAACGCATGGCGCAAGAAAAACGGCTCCTCTTTCACGACACTTGCGAGGTTAGTTGACGGGTTCGGACGGGAAAGAATCGCCCTAGGGCCGACCGGCCCACTCACCCCTGCCGTGGAAATCCCCCGCTCCGGGCTCACCGGATTCAGTGTTCTTGTGCAGGCGTACCCGCGTCCGACGTCTCGCGGACGGCGGATCACGCGGGTTAGGTTTTGGTTAGGCTCGCGATCTCCTCCTCGATTTGGGCCACGATGACGGCGACCGCCTGCTCGACCGCCGCGTGGTCGTCACCCTCGGCCATGACCCGGATGAGCGGCTCCGTGCCGGACGCACGAATCAGTACCCGCCCGCCCGCGCCGAGCCGTCCTTCGGCCTCGGCGACGGCGCGACGCACCGTCGCACGCTCGAGGACATCCTTGCGATCGGTCCGGACGTTGCGCAACACCTGCGGCGCGACGACGATATCCTCGACCAGCGCGCGCAACGTCCCGCCCGAGGCGGCCAAGATTCCGAGAAGCGCGACCGCCGTCATGGGTCCGTCGCCGGTGGTGTTGCGGCGCAGATCGATCACGTGTCCGGATTGCTCGCCGCCCAGCACGTAGCCGCCCGCGCGCATGCGCTCGATCACGTAGCGATCGCCGACCGCGGTGCGTATCAGTTCGATGCCGCAGGCGTGCAGCGCGCGCGCGAAGCCCAGGTTGCTCATGACCGTACCGACGACCGCGTTTCCGGTGAGTTCGCCGCGCGCCGCGGCATCGCGCGCGATCGCGTACATCACGTGGTCGCCGCTGACCGCTGCCCCGGTTTCGTCGACGAACAGCACCCGGTCGGCGTCGCCGTCGAATGCGACGCCGATCGCACGCGCCGTGCCGCCGGCGTTGCGCGCGCGAACCGCGTGCTGCAACGCTTCGAGATGGGTCGCGCCGCTGGCGACGTTGATGCGCGCGCCATCCGGCTCGCAGTTCATCTCGATCACCTCGGCTCCGAGCCTACGCAGCACGTAGGGCGCAATCGCGTAGGCGGCGCCGCAGGCAGCGTCGACCACGACCACCAGTCCATCCAAACGCGTACGGCCCTGCGAGAGTTGGCGGTAGTAGTGGCGCGTGAGATTGGCTGCGCCGCGCGCGGTACCGATCTGCGTTCCGGTCGGCCGATCGAAGACGCCGGCTGCGAGCACCGCCTCGATCGCGTGCTCGACCGCGTCGGCCAGCTTGAACCCGTCGCTGCCGAAAAACTTGATCCCGTTGTCGGGGACCGGGTTATGGGACGCGCTGATCACCACGCCGGCCGCGGCCTCCTCGGCACGCGTGACGCACGCCACCGCCGGCGTCGGAACGATCCCCAAGAGCACGACGTCGCGTCCGACCGAGGTAATCCCGGCCACCAGTGCCGCCTCGAGCATGCTCCCGGATATCCGCGTGTCGCGACCGACCACGACCGGGCGGTGGCGCTCGCTCTGCGCCGCCAACACGGTGGCCCCGGCCCGTCCTAAATCGAAGGCGAGTTCGGGCGTCAGATCGCGATTGGCGATGCCGCGCACGCCGTCGGTCCCAAAACGCAGCGTCATGGCGAGCCGCTCGCGCCGCTAGACGGTACCAGCTTCAACTGCACGCGCACCAAGTCGGGAAGGATGGCCAGGTTCGCGATTGGCCGCCCCGACGCATCGACGACCTGTGGCCGGACCATCGCGTCGAAGGCGCCGGGCTTGGCCGAAAGCGGCACGTCGACCCGCACGCCGGCAACCCGCGAAACCGCCGACGCCGGTCCGGAAACCATTACCGTGCCGGGTGCGACCGTCGGGGCGGCCGTGAGGACCGTTTTCCCGCTCGAACCGCGATAGCGCACGGCTATCGGGAACGGACGCGACTCGATGCGCTCGATCGTCAGGGTGACCGAGGCCGGCGTCAAACTCTGCACCGCGACGTCGGGTGCCACCAGGTCGATCGGAACGTTGTAGATACCCGGCACCTTTCCGGCAAGATCCAACACCGCCTTGATTTGATCCGGCTTCACCGGAGCGTTCGAGCGTTTTTCGATGACCGTCACGACCGCTTGTTTCTCGCCGTACTCGGCGACCTCATCGGAGCCCAGATTCACGGTCGTGATCGGGACCGATATCTGCTGATCGAAGCGCGTACCGATGATCGGATTGCTGGCGTAGCGTACGTACGCCCACCCAACGATCGCGAGGGCAAGCGAGAGCAGTTTAAGTGTGAAGTTTTTGCGGATGATCTGCACGCGCACTCCCAGCCTTGCGATGCGGGGTCAGTAGCGCCCGTACTCCCGAAATGACGTCGTTCCCCAAGTGGCTGCCTTTGCGCGGCGCCCGCGTGACGGCCAACAGCATTTTGAGCAACCGCGTCTCGTCCTCGACCGGTCGCGTCAGTTTGCCTTCGCGGGCGATCGTGATCGCCCCAGTCTCTTCCGAGACGACCAACACCACCGCATCGGTCTGCTCGCTCAAGCCGAGCGCAGCCCGGTGGCGAGTGCCGTGCTGCCGATCGGTGAGCGTCTGCTCGGCCAGCGGCAGAAAGCATCCCGCGGCTTGGATCGCGCCGTTGCGCACGATCAAGGCTCCGTCGTGTAACGGCGAACGCGGCATGAAGATCGCCAAAATGAGTTCGGGCGAGATGCGCGCGTCCAGAATCGTCCCACTCTCCGCGAACTCCTTAAGTCCGCTCTGCTGCTCGATTGCGATCAGCGCGCCCAGGCGGTGGCGTGAGAGGAGGAAAGCCGCGCTCGCAAGTGCCGCGACGCTGCGATCTTCGGCGCGAACCCAGGGCGCCTCGCCGTCACCGTCGCGATGCAGAAAGCCGCCGCGACCGAGACGCTCGAGCGCGCGGCGGAGCTCGGGTTGAAAGACGATCGGCAAGGTCACCGCTGCGCCGACCAAGAGCCAACGCAAGATCGTGCTGAGCAGGTAGAGATGCAGCAGGTTGGCGATTCCCAAGATCCCCAGCAGCACCAGAACGCCGGTCACCATCTGGACCGCCCGGGTGCCGCGAATCAAGAGCAGGAAGTAGTAGATGGCGACGCTGGTTGCAACCACGTCGATGACGTCCGAGAACCCGAGCGTACTCAAGAAGGCGTGCATCTAGCCCAGCCCCGCACGGTCGAGCAGGGTCTCCAACTCGCGATCGACGCCGATCTGCGGCGTGCGCAAGCCGTCGCGAGCGATCTGCGCGGCAACCTCGGGGCTGAGCGGCGCGAGCAACTCGAGCCGGCGCCCGCAGGCAAAGCGGCGCAGTTCGAGGTCGATCAGACCCACCACGACCCGCGGCAGCGTGCGGTCGGGATTCCACTCCACCACGAACGCGTCGCCGACGATGCTGGCCGCATAGACGCCCGCCGGGCGACCCGGACCGCCGAGCGCCGCGGCCAGCAGCGGCAAGGCTTCGGCGTTTTGCGGTAAAACAGCCAAAGCAATGATCGGAGCGGGAAAGACGGTGGCCTTGGCCTGCAGCTCGGCGCGCAGGTGCAGCGCCGCGCGCTCGTCGAGTGCAACCAACGCGTACGTACGCTCGAACTGCGGGCAGGCGCGCCACATGGTCGTCGCCGTGGCGCCGGCCAATCCCTCGATCTGCCGGCGTGCCGCGTCGTCGACGATCGTGTCGAACCGCAAGGTGAGCGTTGGCATGCCTTTCCCCCGTTTAGCCACGACGGGCGCGCTTTCTTGCGCGTGACGCTGGCGCGCGCGCTGGTGATCTCGACTGGCCGAAACAGTGCGTGGGTGGCGCTCGACGGCGAGCCGACGCCGCGCTTGGCGCAGCTCCGCCGCGTCGCCGGTGCCCGCTCGATGCCGGTTCCCGGGGACTGGGCGATGGTTCGGATGCTCGAGGACGATTCCGTGGTGCTCGAAAGCCTCGAACCGCGCCGAACCGTGCTCGCCCGCGCGAGCGCACGCGGGCGCTCGAAGACGCTGGCGGCCAACGTCGATACGCTCGTCACCGTGACGTCGCTCGGCGATCCGCCGCCGCGAACCGTGACCCTCGATCAACTGCTGGCTTTCGCCGAACGGGCCTCGGTGGCGGCAATCGTGGTGCTAACCAAGCCCGATCGCGCGGCCGCCGGAGTTCCCGAGCAGTTGGCGCAGACCTATGGCGCGCTCGGCTACTCCGTGATCGTCTGCAATCCGCGCGCCGGCGAGAACGTCGCGCCGTTGCGCGCGGCGCTGGTTGGCCGGCAAGCCCTTTTGTGCGGCGTTTCGGGCGTGGGGAAGAGCACCATCTTCGCGGCGCTGGGCGGTCGCGGTGCGACCGGCGACGTCTCGCGCCACGGGCTCGGGCGGCAAACGACGATGGCGGCGCACCTGTACCGCTCCGAGAGCGGTTTTTTGATCGACAGCCCGGGAGTGAGCGACTTCGGTCTGGGCGACCTGAGTCCGGCCGAGCTGGCCCGCGGGTTCCGCGAGTTCGCCGCGCCGGCCCTCGGCTGCCGGTTCACCGACTGCACCCACCTGCGCGAGCCGGATTGCGCCGTCGCGGCCGCGGTTGCGCGGGGCGCGATCGCCGGCAGCCGCTATGCCAGCTATCGCAAACTCCAGCGCAGCAGCGCCTGAGCCGATGCAACTTCGGTCGCCCCGCGCCCCTGGTCGCCGTCGCAGGAGCGTGCTATAATCGCGCGGTTGTCCGAGCGCTAAAACCCCAAGGAGCGAAACCCAATTGCCCAACATCAAAGCCGCCGAGAAGTGGGCGCGCCAGTCCGAGAAGCGCGAACTGCGCAACCGGGATACCAAGAGCCGCCTCAAGACGGTCTACCGCAAGGCGGTTGCTGCCGGCGATGCCGCGGCCGTTCCGGCCGTCGAGAGCGAGTTCGATCGCGCCGCCAAGCGCGGCATCATTCATAAGAACAAGGCCGCCCGCAAGAAGTCGCGCTTGGCCGCCGCCATGAAGCGCGCCGCCACCGCCCCGGCAAAGCCGGCCAAAGCCAAACGCGCTCCGGTCGCCGCAAAGAAGACGGGCAAGAAGAGCTAGCCCACCCGCCGCACCGTGGATCCGCGCGAGACGTTTCTAGCCGGGATGGCGCGCGAGCTCCATCGGGCCGGAATGGCGACCGACGCGATCGAGCGCTCGCTCACCGAGCTGGCGCGTGCCATCGGACTCGAAGCCCAAATCTTCGCCCTGCCGACGTACATCACGATCGCCGCCGGTCCGACCTGGGAGCAGCGCGTCGTGATGATGCGGCTGGAACCCGGGCGCGTCAGCCTGCGCAAGATCGCCCTGCTCAACGAGATTTACGCCGATCTCCACTCCGGGCGCATCGACTATCGCCAGGCGACGACGCTGCTCGGCGAGGTCGACAAGCGCTGGCCGGGCCTCCATCCGCTCTGGGAAATCCCCGCCATGATGCTGGTCGCGCTCGGGATCGCGGTCGTGCTGGGCGGCGGGCGCAACGAGATCGTGGTCGCGTCGGCGATCGGCCTCTGCTGCGGGGCGCTCGGCGCGCTGGCAGCGCGCAGCGCCGTGGTGGCGCGCCTCTTCGACGTGGCCGCCGCCTTCGTCGCGACCTTGATCGTCGCGGCCTTCACGCACTTCGTCGGGCCGGTCAACGTGTACGTGGCGATCGTCGCGGGCATCGTGGTCCTGCTTCCGGGCTACTCGCTGACGCTGGCGCTGCACGAGCTGGCCAACGACTTTCTGGTCGCTGGCGTCTCGCGCCTCGGCAAGGTTGCCGCAGTCTTGCTGGCGCTCGGGTGTGGGGCGTTCCTCGCCCTAGCGATCGTCGGGCCCAAACTGCTGGCCGGCTCGACCGTGGCGACTCACCCGGTCTCGGCGACGCTCTGGATCGTGGCGGCGCTGGCGATCGCGACCGGCCTCTCGATCGATCTCGACGCGCGCCTGCGCGACTTCGTGTGGGTCTTCGCATCCTGCTTCGTCGCGCTCCTCGTGGAGCACCTGATCGGCGACAGTTCGGTGCGCGCGGTCGCGCCGTTCGTCTCCGCGTTGCTGTGCGGCGCGGTCGCCAACCTCGGCGCGCGGTTGCTCCGGGTCCCGCAGGCGATCATGCTGGTTCCCGCGTTGCTCGTGCTGGTGCCGGGAAGCTTGAGCTATCAGAGCGTGCTTTTCGCATTCTCGGCCCACGTCGACAGCGCGCTGACGCTGGCCGGCAACGCAATCTTCACCGCCATCCAGCTCGTGGCCGGGCTGTTGCTCGCCCAGTTGTTGATCCCCGCCGCGAACCTGCGGTTGCGGCCCGGCAACCGTTGGCGCTGAGCCTAAGGATCGACGGCGATGGCCAGGCGCGCGCGCCGCTCGACGCGCGCTAGCGGCAGGATTCGGGTGCGCACCAACGCGCGCAGCGCGCGGGCGTTGCGCCCGCGCAGCACCACTCGGTAGCGCCATTCGCGGTTCACGCGCGCGATCGGATACGGCGCCGGGCCGAGCACCTCGGCCGCACCGTCGGCCTGCGCGGCCGCAGCGTACTGACGCGCGATCTCGACGACCGCATCGCGCGCGCGTCCGATGACGCCCAGATAGATCATCCGCTGTGCCGGCGGAAAGCCGGCCGCCTCGCGTTCGCGCAACTCGTACTCGGCAAATCCGCGAAAATCGTGGCGCGCCGCGTAGACGATCGCCGGATGGGTCGGAGCGAAGGTTTGGACGATCGCTTCGCCCGGCAGCGCGCGCCCGCTGCGCCCGCAGGCCTGCGCGATCAGGTTGAACGTGCGCTCGGCGGCGCGGAAATCGGGGAGTTGTAAGCCGATGTCCGCAACCACCACTCCCACCAGCGTCACGCTCGGAAAGTCAAGACCCTTCGCGACCATTTGGGTACCGACCAACACGTCGCCGCGCTCGCCAAACTCGCCCAGCAACCGCGCGTGATCGCCAACTCGCGTGGTGCTATCCGAATCCATGCGCACCACCCGTGCCTGCGGAAAGGCCGTGCCGACCGCTTCGACGACACGCTCCGTGCCGACCCCGAGTTCGCGCAGTTCGTCGCTCCCGCAGGTCGGGCAGCGTGAGGGAATCGCCGTTTGGAAGTCGCAGTAGTGACAGCGCAGCCGCGCCTCGCCGCGATGAACGGCCAGCGAGACGGTGCAGCGCGGACACTTCGGCACGGCACCGCAGGTTCGGCAGAGCAAAACGTTCGCGCTCCCACGCCGGTTGACGAACAGCACGACCTTCTCGCCGCGCTCCAAGCGCACCGACATCGCATCGATCAGCGCGTTCGAAAGGATGCGCTGCCGCCCGGCGCCACTGCTCTCCGTGAGGTCCACCACGCGCACGGCGGGCAGCGGAGCGCCGCTCGGGCGACGTTCGAGCCGAACGCACTCCAGGTGTCCCGCACGCACGGCGGCAAACGTTTCGAGCGACGGCGTGGCGCTGCCCAGGAGCACCAGGCCACCCTCGATGCGCATGCGCTCGCGTGCCACCTCGACCGCGCTGTAACGCGGGACGCTCTCCTGTTTGTACGAGCCTTCGTGCGATTCGTCGACCACCAGCAAGCGCACGTCGCGCAGCGGTGCAAAGGCCGCGCTGCGCGCCCCGACGACCACGTCGACCCAGCCGTTCATGCAGGCTTGGAACGCGTCGTAGCGTTCCCGTTCCGAGAGCGCCGAGTGCAGTACCGCGACCCGGGCGCCGAACACCCGCTCGAAGCGGCGCGCGGTCTGCGGCGTCAGCGAGATTTCGGGAACCAGCACGATCGCCCGGCCGCCGGTCTGCACGACCTGCGCGATTGCGGCGATGTACACGTGCGTCTTCCCGCTGCCGGTGACGCCCTCGAGGAGGAGTTCGGCGAATCGTCGCTGCGCGAGCAACTCCCCGATCCGCGCGATCGCGGCGGCCTGCTCGTCGGTGGATCGCTCCTCGGGCAGCATGAGCGGTGCACGGACCTCGCTTGCGGGAAGCGCCGAATCCTCGACGATCGCGCCGCTGCGCAGCGCGCGTGCAATCACCGCCGCCGAGAACCCCGCCAAGACCGCGTCGGCGCGCGGCGCGCCCGGGTTTCGCGCGACGAACGCGACCAACGCGCGTGCCTGCGCGCCTTTGACGTCGCCGTTACCCGGCACGAGCGTGCGGATGCGGTACTCGCGCAACCGCGGTCGCTCGAAGACCCGCTCGCGGGCGAGCGCCCCGCGGCGAACCAACGCCCCAACCCAGCGCAGCAGTTGTCCGCGATCGCCGCAACGCCGCGCCTCCGGATGGCGCAGCAGCCCCTCGAGCGCAAAGCGTTCGGGCAACGTCTGCCAGATCAGGTGCACGAAGCGAGCCTGATCGGCATCGGTCGGCACCGGCATCTCCCCGCGACGCAGCATGTCGCGCGCACGCGGCAGCGCCGACGCCAGCGTCACGGCTCCCAGCGCTTCGCCGAGGGTACAGATGTAACGCTCGGCGATGAAGCGCGCCAGCGCCAACCCGGTCGCGTCGAAAGCACGCGGCACGTCGAGCCGCTCGCGCACCGCCCGAAGCGCCGGATCGTCGCGAGCGTCGCGCGTCGCACTCACCACGAACGCCAGCACCTCGCGCGTTCCCAACGGAACGCGCACGATCTCGCCGATCTCGAGCGCGCCCGCGTCGACGCGATAGGTGAGCGGTAGATCGAAGCGCGACGAGCGGATCGTGGCGAGGACATCGACCACGCGTATCAGGGACGTTCGATCGCCTCCGGAGGACGGCGTAGCCGCTCGAGCACCTCCAGCACCATCGCCGGCGAAGCGGCGAAGCCCGCTTCGACGTCGCCGATCGCGCGCGGCAGTACGAAGCGCAACTTCCCATCGCGACGCTTCTTGTCGCCACGCATCGCGGCATAGACGGCGCGCGGCTGCTGGTGCGTCCGCAGCGGCATCCCCAGCAACGCGAGCAGGCCCAGCAGGCGTACGTGGTCGCGGGCCGTCCAGCGGTGGGTGCGCAAGGCCAGCAGGCCGGCCGCGCGTAAGCCGAGCGCGACGGCCGCACCGTGCGAGACGCGCCAGCCGCTGGCGGCTTCGATCCCGTGCGCGAACGTGTGTCCGAGATTGAGCAGTTCGCGCACGCCGGCCTCGTCGCGATCGTCGGCGACGATGGCCGCCTTGATGCCGATCGCCCCGGTGACCACCTCGAACCACGGCCAGCGCGAAAACCGGTGCGGAGCAAGCGTTTCGAGCATCTCGAAGTACGCGCCACCCTCGATCACGCCAGCCTTCACCACCTCCGCCAGTCCCTCGCGTAGCGCGCGCCGGGGCAGCGTCCAGAGGGCGTCGAGGTCGCAGAAGACCGCGCGCGGGTCGCGAAAGCCGCCGGCCAAGTTCTTGCCTACCGACAGGTTGACCCCGGTCTTGCCACCGATCGCCGCATCGACCATCGCAACCAGCGACGTCGCCACGTGCACGTAGCCGATCCCGCGCATGTAGAGCGCGGCCGCTAATCCGAAGAGATCGCTCGCGACGCCGCCGCCGACGCCGACGACCGTGGCGCGCCGATCGAGCCCGAGCGCGTGGAGCCGCTCGAGCACGACCTCGAGCGTGGTCAACCGCTTGCGCGCTTCACCCAGGTGAAACGTGACCAGCGGTGCGCCCAGCGCACGCGCCAGTTCGGCCGCCCGCGCCGCCACCGGCGGGTGCGCGTCGGCCAACACGGCCGCGCAGCCGCCGTTGTCCGCGAACCAACGCCGCAGCTCGCCCGTCAGCCCCGCCCCGACGACGATCGGATACCCAAGCGACCTATTGACCTCGCGCCCCGCCTCGGAGCGCGCGATCAAAGCGAGATCTTCTTCTTCCGCAACCACAGGATGATGTCGTCGACGATCTGCGCGCTGCTCAGGTGATCGGCTTCGACCACGTGATCGGCGTGCGCGTACTGCGGCATGCGCTTCACGTAAAGCTCGCGAATGCGCGCCAGCGTCGGGGCCGGCCCGATCAGGGGCCGAACGCGCCGGCTGTGCTTGAGTCGCTCGAGGACGGTCTCCGGCGACACCTTGATGAATATCCGGTAGGCGCGTTTGCGCAGCAGATCGCAGTTTTCAGCCGTGGTCAGCGCGCCGCCGCCCAGTGCAATTACCCCGCTTTTGCCGTCCTCGATGGTGCGCCGCAGCGCGGCCTGCTCGTAGCGCCGAAACGCTGCTTCGCCCTCGTTATAGAAGATATCCGAGATGGCGCCGTGCTCGGCCGAGACGAGATCGTCGATGTCGTAGAACGCGCATTCCAACTTGCGCGCCAGGCGCTTGCCCATCATCGACTTGCCGGCCGCCATGAAACCGACCAGTGCGACGTGCCGCTTCATCGCTGCACCGGCGTACGCTCGAACAGCGCAGCGCTGGCGGCCCGGCTACGCGCGAGGTTGTCGAGCGTCTCTTCGATCGAATCGCCGCCGAACTTCTCGAGGATCGGCCCGACCAACGCCAAGCGGACCATTGCCTCGCAGACGATTCCCGCGGCCGGCACCACGCAGACGTCACTGCGCACGACCGTGGCCGGCGCCGGCGCGCCGGCGTGGAGATCGACCGACGGCAGTGCCCGCATGAGTGTCGGAATCGGCTTGACCGCAATGCGCAGCAGAATCGGTTGCCCGTTGCTCATCCCGCCCTCGATCCCACCGGCCCGGTTGCTGGCGCGCACGACCGCGCCGTCGCGCAACGCGAATGCGTCGTGCGCGGCCGAGCCGGGACGGCCGGCGATCGCGGTACCATCCCCAACCTCGACCGCCTTGACCGTCTGGGTTCCCATCAGCGCGCCGGCCAGGATGCCGTCGAGGCGCTGCGCCGGCTGCCGGTTGCTGCCGATGCCCGCCGGCATGCCGTCGATGCGTACCAGCACGGTGCCGCCCAACGTGTCGCCGGCGGCCTTGGCGGCATCGATCGCCGCGGTCATCGCTGCACTTATCGCCAGGTCGGGACAGCGCACCGGGCTGGCCTCGACCGCCGCGTCGTCCCACTGCTCGAAGGTGGCCGCGACCTCGCCGATCCGTGCGACGGCGCTGTGCGTGGTGATCCCGAGGGCGGCCAGAAACTGCGCGCAGATCGCGCCCAGACAGACCCGCATCGCCGTCTCGCGCGCGCTCGCGCGCTCCAGCACGTTGCGTAAGTCGCGCTCGCGGTACTTGAGGGCGCCGGCGTAATCGGCGTGTCCCGGGCGCGGATTGGTGAGCGGTTCGCCGGAGCCGCTCAACGGGTCCATCAACGCGCGCACGTGCGGCGTCGCGTGATCGTGGTTGCGCACCACCACGGCAATCGGCGAACCCAGCGTGACGCCGCCGCGCAAGCCGGCCAAGAACTCGACGCGATCCCGTTCGATCTTCATACGCCCGCCGCGGCCGTGACCACCTTGCCGTGCGGTCAGCGTCGCGTCGATCGCGCCGACGTCGAGGTGCAGATGCGCCGGAAGCCCATCCAGAATCCCAACCAGGGCCGGCCCGTGCGATTCGCCGGCGGTGAGGTAACGAAACATCTCGCGGACGCATTTCGACTCGGCGCGCGCCGCTTACTCTGCCGGCACCCAAAATCCGGCGCGCAGGTTCGCTTCTGCGAGGCGCCTAAGGCTCGAGCCTTCGCAACCCGCCGAGCCGAGGTGGATCATCCAGCACTTCAGCGACGTCGATCGCTCCGACCCCGAGGCGTTGATCGCCTATCTCGACTTCGTGACCCGCATCTCGCTCGACGACAAACGCCGTACCTTCGTCGCCCAGGGACTCACGGCCGGGATGCGGGTGCTCGACGTCGGCTGCGGCACCGGCGACGACGTGCGCAGCATCGCCGCCCTGGTCGGCGACGACGGATTCGTCGCAGGAACCGATTCCAGTCACGCCATGATCGCGGCGGCGCGCGCGCGCGGCGTGCCGAAGCCGGCCGCGTTCTACACGGCGTCGGCCGCGCAGTTGCCCTTCGAGGATGCCAGCTTCGATGCGGCGCGCGCGGAACGCGTGCTCCAGCACGTCGCCGATCCGAGCGCGGCGCTACGCGAGTTGCGGCGTGTCGTCCGACCCGGCGGATCGCTGCTGCTGATCGACCAAGACTGGGATTCGCTCTCGGTGGCCGGCGCCGATCGCGACGTGACGCGGCGCATTCTGCACGCCTTTGCCGACGCGCTCGCCAACGGCACCGCCGGGCGCGATGCACGCGCCGGGCTGCGTGCGGCCGGCTTTCCCGAGGTCGAGATTGCGCCGATGATCTCGACCCCGAGCCTGCCGATCGCCCACGAGTTGATCCTGCGCCCGGCCATCGATGCGGCGCTGGCCCGCGGCGTGGTCGATGCGATCGCCGCGCGCGACTGGCTGGCGGCACTGCTGCGCGCCGAAGCGCAGGGCGGCTTCTACTGTGCGGTGGTGGTGGTGGCCGCGCTCGGCCGGTAAGCGGGCGACGGCTAGGGTCGGTGCGTCGCCTCGGGTGCCGGACGCGCAACGGGATAGATCACGTGCGGCGTGATCAAAAAGACGATCTCGTCGCGCTGATGCGTCGTGGCCTTGTTCTCAAAGAACTTTCCGAGGATTGGAATCTGCGAGAGCCATGGGATCTTCTCGATCGTTTCGCTGCTGACGTCGCGCATCAAGCCGCCGAACACGATCGTTTGATCGTCGCGTACGCGCAGGGTCGAATCGATCTTGCGACTTGCGACGATCGGATAACCGGTCGACGTGTATCCGATGAGCTCGCTATAGTCCGGATGCAACTCTGCTGTGACGCTTCCGTCGCTTCCGATGGTAGGCGTCACCTTGAGGTGAACGCCGACGTCGACGAACTGTACGTTCTGACCACCAAACACCGACGTACTGAAAACGATTGGATACGTTTCACCGATCGAGAGTTCGGCCGGCTTGTTGTTGAGCGTCACCAGCTTTGGGGTCGCCAAAATTGACGCGCGTCCCTGACTGATCATCGCATTGAGCCGCACGTTGACCGGAATGCTCCCGCCCGTAAACGCGTACGCGGTCGAGCCCGGAATCGGCACGCCGGTGAGATCCATGCCGCCGAACTCAAGCCCGACGTTGCTGCTGTCGTCCTGAGGCGTGACGTCGGCGACTTTGACTTCGAAGAGAACCTGTGCGCTTGCAACGTCAACCGCGCGTACGACGTTGCGCGCTCGCGCTTGGGCGAGGTCGCTGCCCGTCACCAGCACGGCGTCGAGGTCTTCGTCGGCCAGGAACGTGCCCGCCCCGAGCAGGGCCTTGAGCTTGGCCACCATGTCGTCCGGTTTCACGTAGCGCAAGCGGTACGTGACGGTCTTCACGGCGTTGGAACGTCGCAGTGTCACATCAAGTGCGGCGATCAGGCGCGAGGCCGTGGCGATGGTAGCGTCGTCGCCGGCTATGAGTATCGCGTCGGTCCGCGCATCGGCCACCACCGAGCGCGCAGCGGGAACCGCCGCGGCAATTTCCTTCGCGATCGCGCCGGCGTTGGCGTGATGGAGAAGGATTACCGCCGTGCGGTCGTCGGTCTTTCCGGGGCGTGCCGAGATGCGCGTGATCCCGTCGCCGTTATGCAGCACAAGGCGCTCGCTCGCGGCAATCGCGTGCAGCGCCTGTCCGAGCGTGACGCCTTTCAAGTGCAGCGTGACCCGCTCCCCGGCGACGTCGGTGTCCGCGACGATGTTTCTTCCGGACTGCGCCGCCAGCAGCGTCACCGCTTCGCCGAGGGTACCATCCACGATGTCGATTGCGATCGTCCCGGCTGCCGCCGTTCGGGCCGTCAGCGCGAGGCACAGCGCGGCCGCCATCCAGGCGGTCTTCATGGCCGCCGCTTCGGCAGGGCAAGCCGCACGTCGCCGAGCACGACGCCCGCAGCGTCGATCCGCCGGACGACCAGACCGGCAAAGGCATCCCCGACCCCGACCACCGCCGCGCTGTGACCGCGACGCAGCAGCGCGTGGGGTTCGACTCCCAGGATCACTGCCGCCACGACGACCGGGCGTCCCGAGGTTTGCACGGCCAGCGATCGGTTCGGCACGAACGGATCGCGCACGCCGCGCAGATCGGGCGGTGGCAACTCGCTCGGTAGCGCCGCCAGCCGAAGCGTTGCCGGAGTCGGCCCCGACAGGCCGACTGCAGCAACGCGATCGCCTCCCTGAAAGGCCAGCGCGGTCGCCGCGCCGATCGCAATCCCGACCGCCGTGCGCTGCAGCGACCGGCGCTCACGCGTGCGTAGGCCCGGCATCATGCCTGTTCTCCTTCCGTAGCAGCATCCTCCGATGGAGAACCCGCGTCTGCACCGTGACCTGCAGGCGTCCCTTACCCGGCGTGCGTTCGTCGCGAAGGGCGATCGCGGTCACCTCGAGCGGCAAGCGTTTCGAAAGTTCGCCGATGGTCGCGAGCAGGGCCCGGTAGGGACCGCGCATGGAGACCGAAAAGCCGGCCGATTCGGCGTTCTCCGTCGCGCCCTCGCCGGCGGCGACGTCCGGAGCAACCCGCAGTACCGCAACGCGATGGCGCGCGGCTTGCTCCGTCAGCGCGCCAATCAGCGCGGCCATCGAGCGCGCCTTGTGAAGTCGGCCAACGCGCACGAGTGCAGCGTCGACCTGCGCCCGCATCGTGCGGATCTGTTTGAGCTGCTGCGCGACGATACGATCGTGGCGCACCTGAAGGTCTACCGCGGCGATGCGCGCGCGCAGCGTCGCCTGGCGCGCTCGTAGCGGAGCGACGACACCACCATAAGCTAGCGCGACTTCAAGCACCACGGCCAACCATGCCGTCCGCACCGCACTCCGCACTAGGGACTCGACCGCTTTTCCAGATGGAGCGAGAATGCAATCGGCGCCATCGATGCGACGTTACTCTGCTGCTCGATCGTCTGCAGCGCAATCGAATAGCGGCGTTCGTTGGCTGCGAGCAGTTGAGCAACGTCGTCAAAATCTAGTGCCTCGCCGCGCACGTCCCATGCATCCCGCGTACCGCCTGCGATGCTCGTGAACCAGGCGCGCGTGCTCGCCGTCGCACCGATCGTCAGAACGTCGTCGACGAGCGCGGTTCCGGTCGATCGCGCGGCGCGCAGCCGGCCGACCAGCGAGCGACGCGCCTCGATGCGGGCCAACTCGGCGCGCGCGCGCACCACTGCGGCGTCGGTCTGCGCCGCACGCGTGCGCGCCCGGGCGAGTTCGGCTCGGCTAGCCGCGATCTGCGTCAGATCAAGCGCACAGACCAGCACCGTCGCACCGGCAATCGCACAGGCAACCGTCGCAATGCCTCGCAAGTGCAGAGGAATGCGCATCGTCATCGCATCGACCCAGCGATCGTGCGGTGCGTCGCGCAAGAAGTTCACACCCGTCACCGCAGGTACCCGAGCGCCAACCCGGCAGCCAGCGACCAGTCGGGCGCGGCCGCGCGCACGACATCGTCCGGATAGGTACCGGTACGTAACACGTCGCCGATCGGGTGCTCGACCCGCGCCAGGGTCCCGGCCGCAAGCTCTGCGGCGAGTCGATCGAGCCGCGATGCGTTGCCGACCAGCGCAATGCTGCGCCGCGATGGATCGCTCCACAGCGCGCGCACGAGCGACCCGATGCGCTCGACAAAAGCTCGGCGCGCGTCCAGGCCCGCGCCGGCCGTCCCGACCACGCGCTTGCGTGCTTCGGCCAACGCGTCCGGAACCGCCAGGTCGCGGGCGATGGCCGCAGTGATCGCATTGCCCGCGCCTTCCGGTACTGCAAACGAACGCGGCACCGGCTCCCCGAACTCGTGGAGCGTTGCCCCTGTCGCTCCCATGTCCAACACCGCGTCGTAGCCCGGAAAGACGCGGCGGTACGCGTACGCGACGTGATCGACGACCGCGACGCGCACTTTGGCGCAGCGCGTAATCCTCAGGATACGCTGGAGTGCCGCGCGCGCCGCAATGGCCAGCACACAGTTGCGGCGGACGGCGTCGAGCGGGTACACCCGCACCACACGTGCTTGGCGCGCCCAGCGCGACCACCGGTCGCTCTCGAACTCGGCCGCACGTCGACGGGCGTGCCAACTCATCGCCGGAAACGCAACCGGGTGCAACGTTGCGTCGGCATCGGCCATGCCTAAGACGCACTTCACTCGGCGAGCCGCCAGTTCGTCGACGAGTTGTTCGAGGACGGTACCGAGCGCATCGGCGTCCGCATCGGTGCCTTGCAGTATGCCCACGGGCAGGTCGCGCACTGCGACTGCGCCCAAACGCGTGCGCCCGGCGCACCGTTCGAGTCGCACGACGCGAACGCGGGTACTCCCGCAGTCGATCCCCAACCGACAACGCGCGGTTCCGATCATACCGGCACTCCGCCGGCAACCAGCACGGCACCGAGCGCCAGCCACGGCCCAAAGGGCACGCTATCGCCGCGCCGACGTCGGCCGGTCCATAAGCCGATCGCCGCCGCGCTGCCACCCAACGCAAACGCCCACGTCAGCATCTCTAGCGCACCGAAGCCCCCCAAACCAAGCGAGATCGCCGCCGCCAGTTTGACGTCGCCGAGTCCAAGCGCGCGACCGCGACTGATCAAGACGAGCACGAGTAGCGGTAGGCCGCCGATGAGTGCGCCGAGCAGGGCCGGGCCGGCCGCGCCGCCCAGCGCGGCAACCGCAAGGACGGCACACGCGCCGACGCTCACCACCTCATCGAAGACGTAGCCGTACCGTGCGTCGCCGGCTCCGGCCACCACGGCCAAAGCGATCGCCGGCACGCGTGTCCACCCAGGCCGCGCGAGGAGCACGATCGCGCCACTCGCGACTAGCGCCGCCACGATGAGTGACGCGTCCTGCGCGACCGCCAAACCGGCACGTCGCGCGCGAATCCAGGAAATCGCTGCCAACGCCACGACGCAGAGCACCGCGGCACACACCTTCACTGCGCCGACTCGCGCACGCGGCGTAACCCGTCCAGCGCCGGAACGAACCCCGGTGCCAGCGCAAGGGTCTCGCGCCACAGCGCTACCGCGCGTCGCGTACGCCCCAAGCGCTGGGCGCAAAATCCGGCAAACGCCAGCGCGCGAGGGTCGCGCGCGGCACGACCGACCCGCGCGAAATCGCGGAGCGCTACGCGGAAGTCGCCGAGCTTGCGTTCGAGCAAAGCCCGATCCATGCGAATTGCACTATTTGCGGGATCGGCGCGTAGTGTCAGCCCGAGCGCTTCGCGCGCCTCGCGCCACAAGGCTGGGCGGCGCTGCGACATCGCCAGAAACGCGAAGCGATCGGCGGCGACCGGATTGCGATCGTCAAACCCTAGTGCGCGCCGGTAGAGCCCCAGGGCGGTACTCGGACGGCCGGCATAGAGTTGCCCGTCGCCACTGCTGACGATTGCATCGGAGATCGGGCCGCGCAGGAAGAGCGCTGCGGCCGCAATCCCGATGAACGCGAGCAGGACGCGGCGGCACGGCGAAAGCTCGTTCATGCGATCGCGACGAACAGGAGGCCCAGCGCGACCATCAACGCACCCGAGACCACCGCGAGCGCCGACTGCAAGTTGCGCCCGGCAAGGTATCGCGCGGCCGGTTGCGCGACGCGCCCCACGAGCGCCAGCGGAAACACGTGGCCAAGAGCGAAGGCGCCGACGGCAACCGCGCCGTAGGTCGGGTCGTTCGAGGCCCCAGCGGCGGCAGCGATCGCCAGCACCACCGGCGTGCAGCACGGCGCTCCCACGACACCCAGCAGACCGCCGAACAGAAAGGCGCCGCCAAGCGATGTACGGTCGCCCAAACACCTGACGCGTTCAGACTGTACCAAGGTCCGCACGCCCAGCGCACACAGCATCGCGCCGAGGGCGGCATCGATCGCCGGCGCGTTACCGCTTACGCGTACCGCCCACGCACCGGCCGTTCCGAAAATCACGTACCAGCCGACGATTCCGGCGCACAATGCCGCAATACGCAGCGCACGCTCCCGGCCGCCCGGCTCCGCAGCGAGCGAAATCGTCGCGAGCGCGCGCGGTGCCACGCACGGACCGCTACTGCCAAGCAACCCCGCGCAGAAGGTCACTGCCGGCATCCAGGGGCTCCGACCGCCTGCCGCTCGAATCGCGGCGTCGATCACGTCCACCGCTCTACGAACCCGAGGCGGCCGCAAAGCCGCCGTTCGACGAGTACTGAATGTGCGTTAACGTCGTACCGGGTGAGATGTTTTGCAGCGTTCCGGGATCGTGGCTTCCCGGGCACACGATCGTATACGCTGCGGTTGCGGTATCGCCATTGACGACCGTGTAGGTATAGTAGACACCGGGGCCCGCAACCGGATCGACCGGCGTCTGCTTCAGATACGCCGCCAGTTCGGCGTTCGCGGAGTTCGCGCTTCCACTATCCGGATAGCGATCGTTGTCGCTCTCATAGAGCTCCAGCGCAGTCGCAATCTCCTTGAGGTTGGCCTCGCAGGCTGCCGTTTGTGCCTGCGCGCGAGCACGCATGAAGTTTGGAACCAGAATCCCGACCAGGATCGCGATAATCGCCACCACGATCATCATTTCGATGAGCGTGAATCCACGCTCCGAGTTTCGTGGTGCTACCGGCCCCCTCGTCGTCATAGCGCTATCGGTGCCCAGAACCTTAGCGCTCGGGACGCGCAATCGTGGCGAGACGCGCCAACGCACTGCGGTGGAGCCGCGTCAGGTGCCGTCGCGAATAGCCAATTCGTGCCGCCAACTCGCCGATCGGAATGTTTTCGATATAAAGCGCCCGCAAGATGCGACGCTCCAGCTCGGATAGGCGAGCGACCGCGGCCTGGATTGTGAGCCGATCGACCGCCAGCGAGATTTCGTCGTCGGCGACGCTGCTGGAGCGAACGCGCGGTGACTCCAGCGGCAACCCGTAGGCGCGCGCCCGATACTCGCGTAACTCGGCGCGCTCGCGTTCCCCAACGTTGACGTAGCGCGCGATGTCGCTCTCCGACGGCTCCCGGCCGAGCAGCACCCACAGTTCCCGTTCGGCGGTCAGCCAGCGACGCTCCAGCTCGCGCAGACGTCGCGGCGCTCGCACCAAGCGCTCCGCGTCGCGCACGTGGTGCATCAACTCGCCGAGCACCAGCACCCATGCGTACGCTTCAAACGGCGCGTCAGCCCGGCCGTCATAGCGATCGACGGCTTTGATCAACCCTATCGCGGCGACCTGCTCGAGATCGGCCCGGTCGACGCCGCGACGCAAAAACTTGCGTGCGGCACGCTTGCACAGATAGCCATACTCTTCGATCACCCCATCGCGATCCTCGGCGCGACGCTCGCGCGCCCATAGGGCCAAACGTGACGTAGCATTCATCGCAAACTCCCAATCATGGAATAAAGCGGCACGATCACCGACCCGACCACTATCGCGATCGCTCCGCCAAGTAGACAGATGAGCAAAGGTTCGAGCGAGCTGCTTACCACCGACAGCGCCGCATCGAGATCGTCTTCGTAGTACGTGCATAGACGCAACATCATGCTATCTAAGGACCCGCTCGCTTCGCCGGCGTGCGTCAGTTGCATAAACGACGGCGTAAAGATGCGACACGCTCCGAACGCTTGACTCACCGAGTCGCCGCGTGCGATCGCGGCCGCTGCTGCCTGAAGCGCGCGGCGCACGTGCTCGTTGCCGACCGTATCGATCGCTCCCGTTAACGCATCCGGCAATGCGACGCCCCCGCGCAGCAAGGTGCCGAACGTGCGCGCGAACCGCGCGACCGCAGCCATGGTCACGATCCGGCCGACCACCGGCACCCTTCGAAGGACCTCGTCGAGCGCGAAACGCACCGCCGAGTGGCGCGCCGCGGCACATGTCGCGAGCACCAGGCCTAGACTCCCAATCAGCATTGCACTCAGGCCGCGCGGATCGTGCAGCACGAGCGCAATGCGCAGTAGAGCGCGGGTCGTTATTGGAAGCGGCACGCGCAGTTGCGTGAAGAGCGATGCGAATGCCGGGAGCGTCGAGCCCACCACAAAGCCCAGCAGTCCTACCGAAGCGACGGCGACGATCGCCGGGTAGGTCAGCGCGACCGCGAAGCGGCGCCGCATCGCGCGGCGGCGTTCGTCGAGCGCTGCGGCTTCGGCTAGCGCCTCGTCTAGGGCGCCACGTCGTTCGCCCGCGCGCAGCAATGCCAACGTGACCTCCGAGAACTCCTCGGGATGGCGTTCCGCGGCGGCCGCAAAGCTATTGCCACGCTCGACTTCGGCGCGGAGCGACGCGAGCGTTTCGCGCAGCCCTTCGTCCTTCGTTTCGTCGGCAACGGCAGTGAGTGCCGCGCAGATCCCGACGCCCGCGCCTACCAGGGTAGCAAGCGAACGAAAGTGCCCCTGCCGGTCCGCCCGTCGCACGCGCGCCCGCCGAATAAGTCCCCGCAAGCGGCCCGCCGCCGTACGCGCACTTCGCAACGAGGTGACGAACAGCGCCCGCGTACGCAAACTTGCGAGAGCTTCATCGGCCGACTCTGAGCGCACGCAGCCGCGAACGATGCTGCCGTCACCCGCATAGGCACGGTACTCGAACGTCGTCACGACGCACGAACCTCCGCGTCGACTGCACCCGCGGCGCGCAGCTCTTCTAGGTGCTGTTCGAAGAGTTGCATACCGTACTGGCGGCCCATGGCGATCGCATTGCGGAGCTGATGGGTGCGACCGTCGCGAATCAGATTCCGAATCGCGTCCGTTGCCACGAGAACCTCGGCGACCGGCCGACGGCCGCGACCGCCGCGCCGAACGACCAGCCGCTGACACACGACGGCCTCGACCACCTCGGCAAGCTGGGCGCGAATCATGGCGTGGAGGTCACCGGCGAACGCGTGGACGACCCGCTCGACGCTCTGGGTCGCATCGCCGGTGTGCAGGGTGGCCATGACCAGGTGTCCGGTTTCGGCGGCGATCAGCGCCGTGTGAATGTCGGCGGCGGTGCGCAGTTCGCCGACCACGATGACGTCCGGGTCGCAGCGTAGCGCGCCAACCAGCGCACTCGCCAGATCGTCGGCGTCAGCTCCCAACTCGCGTTGTGAGATCAACGACAGGCCATCGCCGTAATAGTACTCGATCGGATCTTCGATCGTGATGATGCGCCGCGCACGCGTGCGGTTGATCCGATCGACGATCGCCGCCAACGTGGTAGACTTGCCGCTCCCGGTCGCGCCCGCAAAAAGCATTAATCCCCGTTCGCGGCCGCTGAGTTGTTCGAGCACGGGCGGCAGTTCGAGCGCCTCGAGCGTCGGAACGGTCGTGCCGAGCAGGCGGATCGCGAGCGCCGGAACGCCTTGCGTGGAAAAGCCGTGAACGCGCAGATCCCCCGCGCTCGCGCGACGAACCGAGATCGTGCGCTCGGCAACCGCTTCGCTCCCGAAGAGCTCGGCACCGAGCGCGCGCAGTTCGTCGGGCGACACCGCCCGATCCCCAAAGGCTTGCAGCGATCCATCGACCCGCAGCATCGGCGGACGCCGTGCTGCGAGATGCACGTCGGATGCGCCGCGCGCGCGAGCGGCGCTCAAGATGTCATCGAGCCGGATCGAGGCGAGCCCGGTCAAGCGCACGCACTCCCCAGCACCCGCTCCACCTCATCGGCGCTCGTCACTCCCGCCGCGACCAGGACGCGCGCCGGTTCGCATACCGGCCGGTAACCGCAGGTGCGAGCGAGGGCAAGCAGACGTTCGCGATCGGCCTCGTGGGCGATTGCCCGACGAACCTCCGGTGTGACCGAGAGCATTTCGAAGACGCCAATGCGGCCGAAATACCCCTGCCCGGCGCAGTTCGAACACGCGTCCATCGGGGCGCGCTCACCGCGGCGACACTGCGGACAGATGCGTCGCAGCAGGCGCTGCCCGACCACCGCGTTGAGCGCACAACTCACGTGGCTACGCGCAAGTCCGAGGTCGCCGAGGCGCGCCAGCGCATCGAGTGCCGAGGCGCTGTGTAACGTCGTCACGACGGTCAATCCGCACAGCGCCGCGCCGAGCGCGGTCGCGGCGGTCTCCGGATCGCGCATCTCGCCGACCAGCACCGCATTCGGATCGCTGCGCAACAGGCCGCGTAACGCCGCGGCGAATCCAAGTCCGACGCGCACGTTGACCTGAACCTGCGCCACGCCGGGCAGCCGAACCTCGACCGGGTCTTCGACGCTGCACACGTGTTCCGCGACCAGGTCGCGCTGCAGCATTGCGGCGTAGGCAGTCGTCGTCTTACCGCTGCCGGTCGGCCCGCACACCACCACGAAACCGGAGCGGGAGAGGACGGCAGCGCGAAACGCCGCGCCGGTCGCCTCGTCCATGCCCAACGCGCGGCAATTCGGCACGCCGCGCGTGCGATCGAGCAGCCGCAGCACCAGCTTTTCGCCCTCGATCGTCGGCAGCGACGCCACGCGGATATCGACCGCCCCGTGAATCGTCTGGACGGTATGGCTTCCGTCCTGCGGCAGACGCCGATCGGTGATGTCCATGCCGGCCAGCAACTTGATGCGCGAGAGCACCCGCGCGTACACGTCGGCATCCAGTTGGGCCGTCTCGCGCAGCACGCCGTCGATCCGCTGGCGCACGCACCCGCCGTCGCCGCGCGGCTCCAGATGGACGTCCGACGCGCGCCGCTCGATGGCGTGTGCGAGAAGGGCATCGGCCGCGCGGACCGCCGGCGCATCGTCGCGCCGCGCCGACGGAAGCTCCCAGGCGCGCGGCAGCGCCTCCCCTCGAGCGTCGATCTCCTGCGATAGAGCCATACCCGACCTCTCCACAGCGACCATACTGCGGCGTCAAACCAAGCAAGCCGACGCCTTGTTGGGAACGTATATCACGAGCGATTCGGGCGCGGCAAGCCCCCACCGCCGACCGGCGCGAAAGTTGTCCTCGGCGGCACGGGTGCGGGCACCACGCCAAGGCCCTCTGCCGAGTGGCACGTGGCGAACGAGCCCGCCGGTGACGCGGCGAGCTACGGGACGATGCGGGCGGCGGCTACGACCGCGCCGGTGCGAGTTCGCCGGCCGGCTCGGCCGGCAACGGTGCGCCCTCGACCTCGCGGCGCATCTGGTACCAGCCGCGGAAGTTGGCGTGGAAGCCAGCATCGCCGGCGGGGGTGGCGACGTGCTCGAACGGACTCAGGTGACGCTCGCCGCGCAACCGATCGTGCAACTCGAGGTCGCGCGCGATCTCGCGCACGCCGTCGTGCGTGAGATACGACACCCGCGCGCAGCGGGCCGCCGCGATCTTCTTTTGCGTCGCGAGGTCCAGCTCGCGTTCGTCGGGCTGCACCAACGGCAGGTGCCATGCGCCGGCCGCGATCGGCTGCGGGCGGCTGGCCGCGATCGCCTCGCGCATCAGCACCGCTACCGCGCGAATCTCGGGCTGCGCGCTCGGCGAAGTGCGCAGCACGAAGAAGTTCTCCCACTCGGTTGCGCTCACGATCACGGTGTGCCAAAGAAACGGCTCGAGCACGCGATTGACTTCCTGCTTGTGTACCTTGAGTTGCAGCAGGCGCTCGGCATGGTCGGCGGCCGCATCGCGCGCGCTCAACCATACGCGCTCGGCGTCGCTCGCATCGCGCGCGTCGAGCACGTCGTCGGCCGACATCCCCGAGCGATTGCGCCCCCACTCCAACGGCACGACCGGATCTTCGCGCACGCGTGCGATCAACTTTGCCGTCGGGATCGCGCGCGAGCTGGCGCTATTGCGCGAAAACACGCGATGCGTGTTGAACTCGGCCAGCACGAACCGCGGAAAGGTCGCCTCGAGCGTGAGCAACCGAACGCCGTTCGGGGCGACCGAATCCAACAGGACGCGCGCGCGATAGGCCACTAGCCGCGGTAGCGCAGGAACGCCGGGACGTCGATGTCGTCCATATTGACCGGAGCGACGGCATCGATCTTGCCCGTTTCGAAGGCAAAGCCCGAGTGCGTGCGCACGCGCGGCGGCCCGAATCCGGCGGCCAGCACGGTGACCCGCACCTTGCCGGTAAGGCTCGGGTCGACCGAGGCTCCGAAGATGATCTGCGCATCCGAATCGACCGCGCGACTGATCATCTCGGCGGCTTCGTTCACCTCGTACATGGCCATGTCCGGGCCGCCGGTGATGTTGAAGATCACGCCGCGCGCGCCTTCGATGGTGGTCTCGAGCAGCGGCGAGGCGATCGCCTTCTGCGCCGCATCGGCGGCGCGATGCTCGCCCGTTCCCTCGCCGATTCCCATCATCGCCGAGCCGGCGTCGGTCATGATCGTCTTCACGTCGGCAAAGTCGAGATTGATCAGCCCCGGCTGCGTGATCAGATCGCTGATCCCGGCAATGCCCTGGCGCAGCACGTCGTCGGCATAAGCAAAGGCTTCGTTGAGCGGGGTCTTCTTCTCGATGACTTGCAGGATGCGCTCGTTGGGAATCGTGATCAGCGTGTCGACCTTGGATTCGAGCTCGGCGATGCCTTCCTCGGCGACGTGCATGCGCTTCTTTCCCTCGAACGCAAAGGGTTTGGTGACCACCGCGATGGTCAAGGCACCGGCGTCGCGCGCGAGTTCTGCGATGACCGGCGCGGCGCCGGTTCCGGTGCCGCCGCCCATCCCGGCGGTGAGGAATACCAGATCGGCGCCATCCAGGATCATCGCGAGATCGTCGCGCGTCGCTTCGGCGGCTTCGCGCCCCAGCACCGGGTTTGCACCGGCGCCCAGCCCGCGCGTTTCACTGCCACCGATGTGCACGGTGTTTTCGGTCAACGCGCCGCGCAGCGCTTGCACGTCGGAGTTGACCGAGAAAAACTCCACCCCGGCCAGTCCGGCCGAGATCATGCGGTTGACGGCGTTGCAGCCGCCACCCCCGATGCCGATGACCTTGATGGTCGCCGAGTGATCGGGTTGAACGAAACGTCGAGCGTCGGCCATGGGTCGCGATACCTCCGTAAAGAGCGCTTCTTGTGGGTAGTCTGCGTCGTCGTTCATGCGGCGACTCCGGTGGTCAGTTCCATAAATCCCCCAGCCATGCGCGGATGCGCGCCAGCAGCGATCCACCGCGCCGGCGTACGCCGTCGCTCTCCTCGCCGGCACCGTTGACGCCGAAGAGCACCAAGCCGATTGCGGTCGCGTACTGCGGCTGCGCGACCGCCTCGGTCAGGCCTCCGACCGCATTCGGCGCACCCACGCGCACCGGTAAGCCAAACACGTCTTCGGCCAGCGCGCCGATCCCCGGCAGCAAGCTCCCGCCGCCGGTCAGCACCACCTCGCCGAGCACCAGGTCGCGCGGCACGCTCTCGACGATCTTGGCTTTGGCCATGCGCAGCGTTTCGAGCACGCGCGGCACCACGATGCTGCGCAGCGTCTCGACCGTCGCCTCCTTGTTGGCCCGGCCATCCAGCGTGCGCACCTCGAAGGCGGTCGTGCCATCCTCGCCGACGATCCCCGCGCCGAAACGCTTCTTCACCGACTCCGCCTCGGCCAGCGTCGTCTTCAGCCCGAGCGAGATGTCGTTGGTCAGCACGTTGCCGCCGACCGGCACGGTCGCGGTGAAGATCGCGCTCCCAAAGGAAAAGACCGCGATGTCCGTCGTTCCGCCGCCGATGTCGAGCATCACGACGCCAACCTGGCGCTCCTCGGGAAGCAGCGTCGAGGCCGCGCTCGCCAGCGGTTCGAAGACCAGCGCGCAGGCTTCCAAGCCGGCCCGATGCACGCATTTGAGCACGTTGGTGATGAAGGTGCTGCCGCCGGTGATGAGGTGCGTGTCGACTTCCAGCCGCCCACCCGCCATGCCGACCGGGTCGTCGACTCCCTCTTGACCGTCGACCGTGAAGTATCGCGGCAGCGCGTGGATGATCTGCCGATCGGACGGAAGATTGATGATCTTGCTCGCATCGACCACGCGCCGCACGTCGGTTGCGCTCACCTCGCGATCCTCGCCGGCGATTGCGACGACCGCGCGGTTGTTGGTGCTGCGAATGTGCTCGCCCGTGATTCCGACGAAGACGTCGCCGACGTGCATTCCCGCCATGCGTTCGGCCTTCTCGGTGGCGGCTTCGATCGACTTAATGGTCGCTTCCAGGTCGATGACCACGCCCTTTCGCATGCCCATCGAGGGCGCTTCCCCGACGCCCACGATTTCGAGGCCGCTGGGGCCGTCGACGGCGACGACGGCGCAGGTCTTCGTCGTCCCGATGTCGAGCCCGCACAGGGTCTCGTGCTTCATGCGTTTGCGTTCCGATCCTCGCGAAGTGAACCTACGATATATTGGGGAGACGGTCGCCGAACCCTACTAGCGGTAGGGTCGTTCGGCGGCGGATTCGCAGGGGTTGGCGAGGGCGCGGACAACTCCTTGAGGACAACCTGCGAACATCGTGCGGACTGACTGTGTACCGAGTCTTGGGTTGGTTCCGTATCGATACGTTGCGCAGGCGACCTTAAGCTTTGCCGTTGCGGAGGCCGATGAGAGCTTAGATATGGAAGGCCGCCATACGACCATCGAGCGTGGGCTTGCGACTGCATCCACGGTCGTCATCATCGTGATGCTCCTCTTCATCCCGGTATTCTACTGGGCGTTGGGAAGCCTGACCCACCAAGCCGACGTCCTGCACCGCGTGGTCATCCGCGGGCAACTCGCCTATGCCAAGGTTGCCTCCGACGCCGACAGCCTGCGCTCGGCGACCCTCGAAGCGGCCACCAATCCCGACGCCTCGGTTGCCGCCGCACGGCTGGCGCAAGCCAAAACCCTGGTCAAGCAGTTTCCGGACGACGCGCGCAAAATGATCGCGATCTTCTGTCCGATGGGCGCCGCCGGCACGCCCGACTGTAGCAAACGCAAGGACAACATCGGCAAGCTGGTCGACGCCTTCAATACCAGTTCCAGCGCCTTCGATTTCCAAGCGCTCTCGGCGGTGAGCCTGCTGCAGCAAGGCAAGTCCAAGGAAGCGCTGGCGCAGATCAACGGCGCCTCGTCGACCGCGTACGAAACGCAGGCCAGCGACGGTCAAGCCGTCTTGGTCGCGCTCAACCAACTAGCCGACTCGCGCTTCGCGGCCTTGCTCGGCGCGCGCAACTTCGCGTTCGTGCTGCTGGCCATCGGGTTGATCGTCGCGATCGCGGTCGTCGTCCTCGCGATGACCTGGTTGCGGCGCACGATGCTGCGCAGCATCGGCCGCTGTGTCGACGTCTTCGAAGCGATGGGGAACGGCGATCTTTCGTCGCGCATCGCCTGGCACGGCCGCGACCTGCTCGGCCGGTTGGGCTCGGCCGTCGACGAACTCGGCGATCGCCTGGCCGCGATCGTGACCGAAATCCAGAAAGCCGCCACCACCGTCCAGACGGCCAGCGAGCAGAGCAGCCAGATCGCCCTCGAGGTCGACGACCGCGTCAAAGAGGAGCTCGGCGCCCTGGGCGAGGCGACCGCGTACTCGAGCGAACTGGGCAAGGCCGCCGGAACCGTCGCCGACAACGCCGAGGCGGTCGCGCGACGCGTCTCCGACATCTCGAGTGCGGTCGCCGAAATGACCGCCTCGATTCAGGAAATGGATCAGAACCTGCTCAGCCTGGCGACCGTGGTCGAGCAGGCGGTTGCCAACACGCAAGAGATGTCGGCATCGATCGTTCAAGTTGCCGGCAACGCCGAGCGCGTTCGCTCGGAATCGAGCGTCACCGACCAACAGGTGCGCGAGGGTCGCAACGAGGTCTTGGCGCTCTCCAAGGGGATGGGCAGCATCAGCGATACCGTGGCCGACGTCGTGACCGAAATGCAGAATCTCGATCATGCCTCGCGCCAGATCGGTGAGATTCTCGGCCTGATCGAAGAGATTGCCGACCAAACCAACTTGCTCGCGCTCAATGCCGCCATCGAAGCCGCGCGTGCCGGCGAACACGGTCGCGGCTTCGCAGTCGTCGCCGACGAAGTGCGCAAGTTGGCCGAGAACTCGGCGAGTTCCACCAAGCAGATCGGCTCGCTGGTCGCCGACATCCAACGCCGCACCTCGGCCGTGTTGGAACGGACCGCGCGTGCCAACAATCTGGTCCAAAACAACGCCGAGTCGGCCCGCAACGCCACGCAGATGATCGAAGCGATCAGTACCCGCGTGACCGAGGTGGCACAGTTGGTGACCGAGATCAGCATCGCGACCACCGAGCAGGCACGCGCCTCCGAAGAGCTCGCCAAGGCCAGCGAACAGATGGGCGCGATGACCCACGAAGCGGCCGCGACGATGCGCGAGCAAGCCATTACCTCGAATCAGATCCTTGAGAACGTCTCCGAGATCGAGTCTCGCACCGCCCAAGTCGCACGCGCTTCCACCGAGCAGCAGAGCTCGATCGAAGCTTTGGGCAGCCGCGTGCGGCGCTCGACCGACCTCGGCAGCGCCAACGCCACCGCCATCGCAAGCATGGCGGCCTCGGCCGATCAGGTCCACAGCCAGGCAAGCGGCTTACGCGAGATGGTCGGTCAGTTCCGGACCGGCGACGCGGCCCTCGGCGGCGACGGGCAAAAATCTCACCCCGAGGCCCTAGAAGACCCCGGGGCACTTGCGCTATCATCGTAGGCTGAAAGTACCCCGGTTCCCCGACCCACCCCACGCATTCATGGAGCTATTGTGAAGAACGTCATCCCGTTGCTAGTTCTCTTTGCCGCGACGACGGTTGCCCCGGCGGTCGCTCTCGCCGGCGCGACCATCGACGCCAGCCTGATCCCCGACGGCACGTATACCGTCAAAGTCGAAAAGGTCGTCGACGCCAAGCACGTCTTGGTCACGATGGACAACGGCGCCGAGACCACGCTCAGCGCGGGACGCCCGACGGTCGACTTCTCCAAGGTCAAACCGAACGATCAGATCAAGCTGTCGCTCATCAAGGGCGACGTCATGGTCTACGCCGACCTCACCAGCCACTAAAACGCAGAACAGCGGCGCCGACGCCGCCGCGCACGTTGCCCTGAACGCTCCCTAGTATGCTATGACGGGCGTTCTTGGTGCGCGCACGTCGAGGGTTCGCAGCGGGCGATGACTGCGCGCCGCCTGCGCCAGGATCGGACCGATCAACTCGAGTTTCGTGGCGAACTCGGAATCGCCGCCGAGCAGCACCCGCACGCCGCCCGGTAACGTGGCCACCAATCCCCCGAATCGGTCGAGCGACAGTGCGCTCGGGTGCAGATCGGCTCGCCGCAGCGCGCGATAATCGGCCGCCAGCCGCCGCACCGTCGCATCGCGCACGAACACGCCCGGGCGCAGATCGAGTCCTGCCGGGCCGCGTAAGACCGGAAGGTGCGGCGGCGCACCGGCGCCGTCGAGCACCCGTAGGCTTCGGTCGATCACGACCGTCGCGCGGCCGCTGCGCAGACGCGCGAACGGCGTGCGCTCCTGCACGTCGATGACCACCGTCGCCGGCAGGTAGCGATGCACGTAGGCACGGCGCACGTCGGGAAGCGCCTCGATGCGACGCGCCATCGCCGCCGTATTCTGCAGCCACACGTTGACCGACGATGCGATCTGCGCGCGCGCCAAGACCTGCGCGCGCTCGATGTCTGGCGCGCCGCGCACCTCGATCGCGTGCGGATAGAATCCCGGCCAGCAAGCCGCGTAGGCGAGCACTCCCGCACCCAGGGCGACCGCAAGTGCAAACAGGAACCAGAACGGGCGTAGGCGGCGAGCCGGATGCGCCTTGCGCCGGCGCGGTGGACGCGATCTCATGTCAACACGTAACGCTCCAGCGCTTCTGCAACCCCGTCGGCATGCACGTTTCCCACCACCGCGTCGGCAATGGCACGCAACTCGGGCGGAGCCGAACCCATCGCGACGGCGAAACCGGCGACGCGTAGCAGCGGGGCGTCGTTCCAGGAATCGCCGATGGCCACGACGCGGGCGAGATCGATCCCAAGGCGCTGCGCCACGAACGCCAGCGCGCGCCCCTTGTCGACGCGCGGATCGAGAATTTCAACGAACTCGGGCAGGCTGCGCGTGACGTACGCGCGTGCGCCCAGGCGCTCGCGCAGCCGCCGTTCGACCTCGGCCGCGATGGCGGCATCGGCGATCGCGACCGCTTTGGTCGAGTCGCTGAAGCGAAACCGCTCGCGCAGCGACGGCACCACGACCGGCTCCACGCCCGCAAGCGCCGCATAGCGTTCGCTGAAGCGATTGCGCGCTTCGCAGTAGTATTCGTCGTTGCGGTAGAGCTGCAGGTGGATGCCGTCGCTCTCGCAGCCGTCGATCACGTCCAAAACGACGTCGTTGGCGAGCGCCGTATGGGCTAAGACCTCGTCGCGCTGCGGATCGACCACGGCCGCGCCCTGATAGCAGACGACCGGCGCCGTAAAGCCAAAACTGCGCGCAAAGGGGACCGCGGCGCGATACATGCGTCCGGTCACGATGCAGCCGGCGACGCCGGCCGCGCGCATCTGCGCGACCGCCGCAACGACCCTCGCCGAAACCACGACGCCGTCGTCGACCAAGGTTCCATCCAGATCGAAGGCAACCAGCCGAGGCGGCAGCACCGGCGCCGCGACCGCGCCGTTCTCCGGCGCGCTCACGCGTGCGCTTCCCGGTGCTCGGCACGCCTGACCGCCCCGTGCCCAAAGATGCGCACGAGTTCGTCGGCCACCTCGGGATGGGCGGCGATCGAGCGCGCCGAGCGCTGGGTACGCCCGCGCGCGTGCAGTACGACCGGTACGTCGCCGGGATGCCTTTCCAGCAGCGCCGCCAGACGATCGATCTGCGCGCGCTCGGCGACGTCGACGTGCCAGGCGTGCGCCACCGGCGCCGGCTCCGGGCGCGGCGCGTAGGCGCTCGCCGCATCGACGCTGATCGAGACCTCGATCGGTGCGTCGTCGCCGGCTTTGCTTCCAACGCGCTCGCGTAGCCGCACGCGACCCTTGAGGATCAGCGTTGCGTCGACGGTGAAGAGCGCCTGGACTTGCGGATAGAGCTTGGCAAAGACGATCGCCTCCGCGCTCCCGGTGGTATCCTCGAGTTGCGCGATCAGCATCTGGGCACCGCTCTTGGTGACGGTGCGCCGCACCCCGGTCACGATCCCCGCGATCGTCACGGCGGCATCGTCGCCGCACTGACGCACGTCCTTCATCAGGATGGCTCCAGCGCGTACGAGCTGTGCCTGCACGTCGGCGAGCGGGTGGCCCGACACGTAGATCCCCAGCGTCTCGCGCTCCCAGGCCAGCGCCTCGCGCGAACTCGGGGCCGGCAGCACCGGCAGCCGCGGCACCAGTGCCGGCGCCAGCACGTCGGCGAAGAGCGAGGCCTGCCCCTGCGCCCGGTCGCGCGCCGCGCGCGACGCGGCATCGACCGCCGCATCGATCGCCGCCAGCTTCTCGGCCCGATTTCCGGGGGCACGGTCGAGTGCGCCGCACTTGACCAGCGCTTCGAAGAGCCAGCGATTGGCCTGCTTCGAATCGACCCGCGCGACCAAGTCGAACAGGTCCGCAAACGGGCCGCCGCGCTCGCGTGCGTCGATGATGGCGCGCACCGCACCTTCGCCGGCGCCTTTGATTGCCGCTAAGCCGAAGCGAATGTCCCCGCCCACCACCGCAAAGTCCACCAGCGACGCGTTGACGTCGGGTGGGAGCACGGCGATGCCGAGTCTGCGCGCCTCGTCGATGTACTCGACCAGCTTATCGGTCTTGTCTTTGACCGAGGTCATCAGCGCGCTCAAGTATTGTAACGGATGGTTTGCCTTCAAGTACGCGGTTTGATACGCGATCCACCCGTAGGCGGCGGCGTGCGATTTATTGAAGCCGTAGCCGGCAAACGGCTCCACGAAGTTGAATATCTTCTCCGCCAGCGCGCGATCGACGTTCGACGTGCTCATCGCACCTTCGACGAACTTCTCGCGATAGAACGGGATCTTCTCCTTCTGCTTCTTGCCCATCACCTTACGCAGCTCGTCGGCTTCACCCATGGTAAACCCGGCGATGTCGCGCGCCATCTGCATGACCTGTTCCTGATAGGCGGCCACGCCGTACGTCTCGGCGAGGATCGGTTCCAGCTTCGGATGCAGGTAGGTCGGCACGGTGCGGCCGTGCTTGTTGCTGACGTACTGAGGAATCCAGTCCATCGGTCCCGGACGGTAGAGCGCGACCAGCGCGACGATATCCTCGAAGCGCGACGGTTTGAGCTCGATGCAGACGCGTTTCATGCCTTCCGACTCGAGCTGAAAGACGCCGATCGTTTCACCGCGACCGAGCATCGCAAAGGTGCGGCCGTCGTCGAGCGGGATCGTTCCAAGGTCGAAACTCGGATCGACGGTGCGGCGGATCTCCTTGACGGCATTATCCATGACCGTCAGGTTGCGCAGCCCGAGAAAGTCCATTTTGAGCAGGCCGATCTTTTCGACCCACTCCATGTCGTATTGGGTGTTCACGCCGCCGTCGTTGAACCGCACCAGCGGCGCGTAGTCGATCAGCGGCCCGGCCGAGATCACCACGCCTGCGGCGTGCGTGCCGGCGTTGCGCGCCAGACCTTCGATCTCTTTGGCGGTATCGAGCAGCTTGCGAATCTCGGGGCGCGTCGCATAGAGCGCCTTGAGTTCGGCAATCGCATCGATCGCCTCGGCGATCGACAGGCCGCCCGGCCCCGACGGCACCAGCTTGGCAACCTTGTCGACGTCGGTGAGCGGTACCCCGAGCGCCCGGCCGGCGTCGCGAATCGCCGCGCGTGCCGCCATCGTACCGAAGGTGACGATTTGCGCGACGCGGTCCTTGCCGTACTTTTCGGTGACGTAGGCGATGACTTCATCGCGCCGCTCCACGCAGAAGTCGGTGTCGATATCCGGCATCGAGATGCGATCCGGATTGAGGAATCGCTCGAAGAACAGGTTGTGTGCGATCGGATCCAGATCGGTGATGCGCAAGCAGTACGACACCAGCGAGCCGACCGCCGAGCCGCGTCCCGGCCCAACCGGGATGCCGTGATCGCGCGCGTATTTGATGAAATCCCAGACGATCAGGAAGTAGGATGAAAAGCCCATCGTCGTGATCACGCTCAGCTCGTACTCGAGCCGCTCGCGCAGCGCTCCGTCCGAGGCCGCCCGTTCGGCCCCGTAGCGCGCGATCAATCCTTCGTTGCAGATCGCGCGTAGATACGCTTCGGCGCTACGCTCGGTGCCCTCGGGCGTCGACGGCACCGGAAAATCGGGGACGTGAAAGATGCGCTCGGGGATTCGAATGTCGATCCGCTCGGCGATTTTCACGGTATTTTCGACCGCTTCGGGGAGGTCGTGCCACAGCGCGGCCATCTCTTCGGCGCTCTTGACGTAGAACTGATCCGAGTAGAACTTCATGCGGCTGGTGTCGGCGACCGTCTTTCCGGTTCCGATGCACAGCAGCACGTCGTGCGCCGGTGCGTCCTTCTGCTCCAGGTAGTGCGAGTCGTTGGTGGCCACCAACGGCAGACCGAGTTCGCGTGCGACCTTTACCAGCCCGGCGTTGATCACATCCTCTTCGGGCATCCCGTGGCGCATGACCTCGATGTAGCATCGATCGCCGAAGATGTCGACGTAGGCCTTGGCGTTCTTGACCGCGGTGGCGTGGTCGCCGGCCAGCAACGGCGCGGCCACCAACCCCGACATACAGCCCGACAGTGCGATCAAACCCTCGTTGTGCTGCGCCAAGAGGTCGAGATCGATCCGCGGCTTGTAATAGTAGCCCTCGAGAAAGCCCTTCGAGATCAGCGCCGTCAAGTTCCGGTACCCCATGACGTCGGCGGCCAGCAGGGTCACGTGCGCCTCCTCGCGGACCGAGCGGTCGAAGCGCCCGCGCGGCGCGATGTACGCCTCGCAGCCGATGATCGGCGTGAGCCGCGTCTCGCGCGCCTTGTAGTAGAACTCCATCGCCCCGTACATCACCCCGTGGTCGGTCAGCGCGACGGCCGGCGCGCCGTCTTCGGCCGCCCGGCGGCAGAGGCGGTCGACCCGGCACGCCCCGTCCAGGAGCGAGTATTCGGAGTGGACGTGGAGATGGACGAACTGGCTCAACGAACGTTCCTGCGGGGCCTTCTAAAGAAAGGGCGAAGAGGGGTCGTTACTGTAAACGATGTCGTCGTCCACCCCGTCCCCCGGCCCGCCCGAGGGCTGCCGAACGGCCGACCACACCGAGCTTCTTCAGGAGCTCGAGCGGGTACGCTCGCGCTTGGCGATGGTCGAGGCCGAACGAGACGAGTACGCACAACAGAACTCCGAACTCTTCGTCCTCCAACAGGTCTTTTCCACCATCAACTCCACGCTCGAGATCAACGACATCCTCTCGATGGTGTTGCGAGGGGTGGTCGAGGCCCTCAAGTTCAAGCGCGTCGTGCTCTTCGATGTGATCGACGGCGGCGGCATCATTCGGCGCCTCGAAGCCGACCTCAACGGAACGGTGCTTCACGCCCTCGACCCGCGCGAGTACCGGGAGAACTCGACGCTGCAAGACGTCGCGTACGGCAACCTGCAACTCGCCTACGGGACCGCCGACGACGCCGATCGACCGCTCGAGGATACGCACGGTTTCTACTGCGTGGCACCGCTGGTCGCGCGCGACGTCGTACGCGGCCTCCTCTACGCCGACGACCCTCCCGGCGACGAGATCACCGAAAACCAACTGCGGATCATCCTCGATTTTGCCTCGCAGGCCGCAATTGCGGTCGAGAACGCCCGGCTCTACGAAGAGACGCGCCGGCTGCTCGAAGAGACGCAGCGCATGGCGCATACCGACAGTCTCACCGGAATCCCCAACCGGCGCGCCCTGCACGAGATGCTGGAACGCGAGCTGCATACCTCGGAGCGCTACGACACGCCGTTCGCCTTCGTCATTCTCGACCTCGACGACCTTAAGAAAATCAACGACACCGGTGGCCACAGCCTGGGCGACCTGGCCTTGAAACGCTTCGCCCAGGTCCTGCGCAAGAACGCACGCAAGGGCGACATCATCGCCCGCTATGCCGGGGACGAGTTCGTCGTCGTCATGGCGCAGAGCGACAAGGAACAGGCCGAGCGAGGGGTCGACCGTATCCTGGCCGCACTGCGGCGCAACGGCCTCTCGAGTTCGATCGGGGTCGCGATGTTCCCCAACGACGGGACCGACGGCCAGACGCTCTTCTTCTGCGCCGACGAGGCGCTCTACCAGGCCAAGTCGGCCGGCAAGAACCAGTGCCGCTTCTACGACCGGGCCAAATCCAAACACCCCCCGGCCGCCAGCGACGCCGTCTAGCGGCGCCGA
>DAIDGS010000122.1 GCA_027459845.1 Vulcanimicrobiota bacterium
ACCGTGTACCTCGACGTGCCGATGACGATCTCGTCGTTCGGCATCAACGAGTTCAACGTGCAGGCCTACGACAGCGGCGAGTTGCTGTGGCAGGGTCTCTCGGCGACCGGCGCCGCCGCGCAGCCGATCTGCGGCGGCGGCACGACCTGTGCCAGCGGGAACATCGACGGGCTCGGCTTCGAGACGTACTCGCTCAACAGCGGCCTGCAGTCGGCCTCGTTCCAGCCCTCGACCATCGGCACCGGGACCAATCCGACCTCGCTGAGCTTGGTCGTGCAGAATACGTCGAGCGCCGCCGATCCCAATCCCGACCCGATCGACGCGATCGTGGTGGAGCAAACGACCAGCAACGCATGGCAGATCAGCGGCACGCCGACGCTGAGCAACGTCAACTGGTCGAGCCTTTCGGGCACCGGCTACAACGTTGCCGGCAACGCGATGGAGTACTGGTACGGCGTCTGCGCCAACCAGTACAACAACCACACCAGCTATCCCGGCGGCGGTCCGCCGCAGTCACCGCCTAGCCCGACCAACCCGAGCGGGATCGTGACGACCCAAGTGACGCCGTGCACGACCGGTCAAGAGGAGAACGCGCTGGCGGCAGGCGGCTCGCTGACGATCAACTTCGCACTCAACACGGCCTTCAGCGCCGGAACGCAGACGTTCTACGTCTACACGCACGGTGCCAACGGCGGCGGCTGGTCGGCGCCCAAGCCGGTCACCCTGACGATCAACAACGAGTCGGCCAGCGCCAACCTGTTTTCGGTCAACGGCGTCACCGTATCGAACGGCTCGGTCGCGACCGTGGGCGGAACGCCGAACACGTTCGTCTACGAGATCAAGAACACCAGCAACACCGCGCACATCACGACCACCGACATTACCCTGCCGGCCTACGACATCAACGGGCAGCCGGCAACCGACGGAACGTATTCGTGGTCGCTGGTCGGCAGCCCGATCACGCAGAATATCGTACTGGGAACGATCTCGGGCGGCACCTTCACGACCTCGGGCGTGCCGGCCGGATGTGCGGTCAGTTCACCCAACACCTATAATCCCGTCGCGGGAACCAGCAACGGGCAAATCGAGGTCACCGGCTGTACCGGCTTCGCGCCCGGCACGATCCTGGCGGTGAAGTTCGAGTCCAATACGCCGCAGACGCAGAGCGACAGCTACCTGCTGCCGGTGAAGATCGACGGCACCACCGCCGGTCTTGCCTGGATCGGCGCCGATCGCGTCACGGTCAGCTTCTCGATCGGTCTTTCGGTTGTCGTCGATCCGAGCAATCCGGGGCCGGGTGGTTCGACGCCGATCGTCAACTGTTCGCAGTGCGCGTTCTCCGGCACGACCATCGACTACGGCCCGATCGCCAACAACAGCTCGGTTTCGGGCGCCGACGTCGTGCGTGCCAGCGTCGTCTATACCGGCGCGACGCAGGCCGGCAAAACCTGGCAACTCTCGGTGAGTTCGAACATCAACCCCGCGTGCGCGGGCGCCGCGTGCGGCGGCATTCTCAACGAGTTGCTGACCTCGGCCGATCCCTCCAAGACCGATACGCCGGCCGGGAACTCGAACACCAACTGTGCGGGCGGCAGCATCCACGTGACCCAGACGACCTATGCCGCGATGCCGACCGGCACCCCGCTCGATCTCGCGACCGGCAGCGAAAACCAGTGCACCGGAACCGAAGACTACGACGTGCTCCAGAACTACAAGGTGCAGGTCGGCACCGAAGCCACCAACGGCGAAGTCGTGACGATCGTCTATACCTTGGTCGCAAACTAGCTGCGGCGTGCGATGAGCCGCGATCCGCTGACGCTCGCGCTGGAGGTGGCGCGCGAGGCCGGCGCCGAGTTGCTGGCGTATCGCGAACGGCCGTACGCGATCGCGGAGAAGGCGCGCCGCGCCGACTTGGTCACCGATGCCGACCGCGCCAGCGAGCGCATCGTGGTGGCACGGCTGCGCGCCGAATTTCCGCAGGCGTCGATCCTCGCCGAGGAGAGCGGCATGCACGCCGGCACTCGCGACGAGCGCTGGATCGTCGACCCGCTCGACGGCACCACCAACTTCGCGCACGACTACCCGCTCTTTTGCATCGCGATCGCCTACGAGCGCGCGGGCGAACTGATCGCCGGCGTGGTCTACGCCCCGGCAATGAAAGAGTGCTTCGCGGCCGAGCGCGGCGCCGGCGCGCGCTGCAACGATCGTCCGATCGCGGTCTCGCGCATCGGTACCGTTGCCGATGCGATGCTCTGCACGGGGTTCAAACCCTCGGACTACGCGCGCAACGGCGCGCACTTCGCGCGCGCTTCGCAGCGCGCGCAAGCGGTGCGCCGCGACGGCGCGGCGGCGCTCGATCTCGCCTACGTCGCCTGCGGGCGCTTCGACGGCTTTTGGGAGTTCGACCTCAGCCCGTGGGACGTCGCGGCCGGCACGCTGCTCGTACGCGAGGCCGGCGGCTGCGTGACGCGCATCGACGGCGGCGACGCCGCGCTCGACGCCGGGCAGATTCTCGCCAGCAACGGCGCGGTACATCGCGAGCTGGCGACGTTGCTCGCGACCGGTGCGTGAACGACGCTTTCCTAGGCCGCTAGCGGCGCGCGGCGCGTCCAGTCGTCGTCGCGCAGGCGCAGCATCGTGAGCAGCGCGCGCAGACTCCAAGCGGCGATCCAGCCGAGCGGAATGCTGAAGAGCCCGATGTGCAGTCGCTCGATCCCGACCCACGCGAACGGGATCACCAGCACGCTACACGCGATCCCGACGATCATCGAGAAGCGGGTATCGCCGGCGGCCCGGATCGGCGCCAGCGAGACCATCGCCCAGCCCTTGATCGGCAACGTGACCATGTGCAGCGCCAGCGGCAGCGCCGCCAGCGACGCCACCATCGCGTTGAGCGTGAAGACGTAGGCGAGCGGCCAGGCGAACAGCGCGACCAGCGCGCCGGCCACCAGCGTGATCGCCACCGAGACGCGCTGCGCGTGCCGTAAAAACGTCCGCGCGCCGGTGACGTCGGCGGCGCCTAGCCGTTGTCCGATCACGGTTTGCGCCGCGCTCTGCAGCGGGCTGGGCACCACGAAGGTGAGATCGGAGACCACGTTGAGCGCGCGGAAGCCGGCGACGATCGCCGGGCCGAGCGGCGCGAGCATCGCGACGATGAAGACGTCGGGCAGCATCACGCCGAGCAGAAAGACGACTTCGGGTAGGCCGAGGCGGGTGCTCTCCCACGCGAGGCGCACCGAGAACGAAAGCTGC
>DAIDGS010000123.1 GCA_027459845.1 Vulcanimicrobiota bacterium
TCGGCTTCGCGGCGCGCGGCTTCGGCACGCGCCGCCGCGGCGCGTCGTTGCAACTCGGCGATCTCGGCGGCGAGCGCCGACTGCGTGGCCGTCGTCAAGCCTTCGAACATCACGCCGTACTCGTATCCGGCCTCGCTGCTCGGCGTGATGCGCGTTGCGATCCGGCCCTGCAACTCCAGCGGTGGGTTGCCCGGCCGGTTGAGGGTGAACTCGACGATCCGATGGCGGTCGAGCAGGATGAGCGAGCGAAGTCGGCAGCCGCTCTCCGAAATATCGATGAGCGTCCCGTAGACCACCGCCGAGAGCCCGCGAACGGCTACGGCAATCGGAAGTTCGATCGATTGCCGGTACGAGCGCCGCTGGTTGCCCCGGTCCGAAGGTGCCGGGGAAGCTTTCAACCACACCCTCTCTGTATTTGTCCGCGGGCGCGCCGGTCCTACGTGGGGTCCGGCGCGCCCGGGCGGCGGCTCATAGCGTCGACCAGACGTCCAGCTTTCGGCGGACGCGCTCGATCACGGCGTCGGTGAACTCGTTGGTCCCGGCATGACCACCCAGGTCGGCGGTCGCGATGCCTTCGTGGACGGCTTCGAGCGCCGCTTCGTAGACGGCGCGCGAGGCGTTGACCGCACGCGCGTCGTCGACGTACGAAAGCAGCGCGCCGACGGCCAGGATCATCGCGAGCGGGTTTGCGACGTTCTTTCCCTGCAGGCGCGGTGCGGTGCCGTGCGGCGCCTCGGCCATGACGACCGATGGTTGAAAGCGCTCGTCGAAGGCGAGCAGCACCGACTCGGCACCGGCGATCGAGCCGAAGAGTTGCATTACGAGGTCCGAGAGGCAGTCGCCGTCGCGGTTCAAGCTGGGGATCACGAGCGGCTCGTCGCCCGCGTTCGAGAGCAAGAGCGCGTAGGTGGCGTCGATGAGTTGCGGGTCGTAGCGGATGTCGGGATGGCGCGCGGCGGCGGCATCCATCTCCTCCTTGAGCATCCCTTCGTAGACCGGGCTGACCGTGTACTTGGGACCGCCGAAGACGGTCGCACCCATCTTGCGGGCGTGCAGGAACGCGTACTCCGCGACCGACCGGCATACGCCACGCGAAATCGCTTCGGTGCGATACGCGACCTCGTCGACGCCATCGCCTTCGCGCCACTCCTTTGCGCCGTAGGCGTCGCCGACCGCCATGCGAACGACCGAAATCGGCGCGTGGATGCCGGCGACCGGGCGAACGCGTGGGAGTTTGCGGCCGGTGCGAACGATGACTTTGCCGTCGATGGCCTTGCGCAGGATGGCATTGGGCGAGCCGACGTCGTCCTTGGCTTCGGGCGTGATCGTGGCTGCCTTTAGCCCCAGGCGATGCACCTTCATCGCGGCTGCGGCGTCGAAGACGACCTGGTTCGCGGTCGCGCGTCGATGCTCGAGCGAGAGGTCGAAGCGCAGCAACTGGAGTTCGACGTCGATGACCGAGCGGTCCATGACGCGCAGCGCCTCGCCCAGTAGTTCTTCTCCGGTCTGGTCCCCCTGAAGGACGACGACGGTCGGCGTGGTCAAATGATCTCCTCGTATGGCGAAGGAAGAGTAGCGTATCATGGCACGCGTGCGCCGCAAGAGCGCGTCGAGGCGACGGCTGAACCTCGAAATCCTCGGGATTGCGGCGGTCGGAGTCGCGCTCATCTGTGGGCTCGCGCTCGCGCTCCCGCACCATGCCGGAAATGCGGGAGCGTGGATCGCAGGCGTGCTGCATGCCCTCTTTGGAGAGGCCGCGCCGCTTTTCCCGGCGCTGGTGGCCCTCTTTGGGACGATCGTGTTTCTCGAAATCAACGTCCCCCGTATGATCGCGGGCCCGGGTTGCGCCGCGCTCGCGTACTTCTTCATCGTGGACGCCGCCTGCGGTACGCGCGGCGGAATGGTCGGCACGGCGATCTGGTCGACGCTGCGGTGGCTGCTCGGCGTCGCGGGCGCCTGGATCGTCCTGGGCGCGATCGCACTGACGCTGACGCTGTGGCTCACCAAGGCGAGTCTCAAGCAGTCGATCGGTCGGCTGATCGTCGCGTTTGGAGCAATCCGCTGGCCGAAGCCGGCGCTGCCGAAGCTACGGGTTTCCGAGGGGCCGGCGACGCTGCGCGAGGCCTTTGCGCTCCCCGAACCGGTCGCGGAGGCGCCGGCGGCGAGGCTCGAACCGCTCGTCGAGGTCGAGAGCGTCCCGGGGCCGCTGGTGCGCCCGGAGCCGCCGCTGCCGTCGGCCGGGCGCCGGCCGCTCGAAGCACCGCCGCTAGTGGCGCGGGGGCGTGCGGGGCCGGTCGTCGGCGAGTATCAGTCCCAGCGCGCGGCCGGCGGCTCGGCTGCCTATCGGCTCCCGGATTTGGCGCTCTTCGACCCGCCCGCCAAGCAGGTCGCCGACGACTCCAACCGCGCGCACGTGCTCGAAGACACCCTGGCCAGTTTCGGCGTCGGCGCGAAGGTGCAGCACATCGAACGCGGTCCCTCGATCACGCGCTACGAGTTGCGGCCCGAGCGCGGCGTCAAGATTTCGCGGATCGCCTCGCTGGCCGACGACATCGCCCTGGCGCTGGCGGCGACCAGCGTGCGCATCGAGGCGCCGATCCCGGGCAAGTCGGCGGTCGGCATCGAGGTGCCGAACCTGACCGTGGCGACGGTGGCGATCCGCGAGATATTGGAGGCGCTCCCCGACCGCGGGATCGTTCCGCCGCTGTGGATGGCGCTCGGCAAGGACATCACCGGCCGGCCGGTCTTCGGCGATCTCGGCAAGATGCCGCACCTTTTGGTGGCCGGCGCGACCGGCTCGGGTAAGTCGGTCTGCCTCAACACCATCATCGCCTCGCTGTTGGTCAGCGCGACCCCGGATCAAGTCCAGCTCTTGATGATCGATCCCAAGCGGGTCGAACTCACCGTCTACAACGGCATCCCGCACCTGATCAAGGACGTGATCGTCGATGCTCGTCTCGCGGCCGGCGCGCTCTTCGAGATGACCAAAGAGATGGACGCGCGCTACGAGCGGTTTGCCAAAGCCGGCGTGCGCAAGATCGAAGAGTATAACGCCAAGTTCTCCGATGCGAAGCTGCCTTACGTCGTGATCGTGATCGACGAACTCGCCGATCTGATGCTGGTGGCGCCCTCGAAGGTCGAGACGACGATCATGCGCCTCGCGCAACTGGCGCGCGCGACCGGCATCCACTTGATCGTGGCCACCCAGCGGCCTTCGGTCGACGTGATCACCGGCCTGATCAAAGCCAACGTTCCCTCGCGCATCGCCTTCGCGGTGAGCTCGCAGGTCGATTCGCGGACGATTTTGGATATGAACGGCGCCGAGCGGCTGCTGGGGCGCGGCGACATGCTCTACCTCCCGATCGACGCGCCCAAGCCGATTCGCGCGCAGGGCGCGCTCATCTCCGGCAGCGAGGTCAACCGTTTGGTCGACTTTTGGGCGGAGCAGGCGCGGCCCGAAAACTTGCTCGACGTCGAGGTCGTGGCGATCAGCGACGACGATGCCGGTAAGCGCGACGTCGATCCGCTGTGCTACGATGCCGCGCGCTTCATCATAGAAAGCAACTACGCGTCGACCGCCCAACTGCAGTCGCAGTTTTCGATCGGGCATCCGCGCGCGGTTCGCTTGATGAAACAACTCGAAGAGTTCAACGTGGTCGGACCGCACGAGGGAACCAAACCGCGCCGCATCGTCGTAGGATTGGCCGAGTTGGAAGTGATGGCGCCACGGTTGGGGAGAACCGCGCAAACCGATCTCTTCGCGGGGGGCGCCTAGCCGATGCGCGCGCGGCGCGTCGCGGCCGGACTGGTTGCAATCGCCGCCTTTGGGCTCTTCGCGCTCCTGGGCACGGCGATCTCGCGCTACGGCGAGCCGGCCGGGCTGTACGCATGGGAGCGAACCCTGGTCGGCCACAGCGCGCTGATCGCCTGGTGGTTGACCTGGGGCTGCTACCCGCAGTGGCTGATTCCGCTCGGGATCGTCTTGGTGCTGCTGGCGCTACGCTTTGCCGACTGGCGCGGGCGCATCGCGTTCAGCCTTGCGATGCTGCTGCTGTGCTGGCGTGGGGCCGATCTCTTCCAGCGCATCTACGCCCGGCCGCGCCGGCTCGACTGGGTGGTGCGGCACGAGACCTCGTTTTCTTTTCCGAGCTCCCACGCCGCGATCTCGACCGGGTTCTACCTGCTGTGGGCCGTCATGCTGCTCGCCTCCGAGCTGCCTCGCGGTCCCCGAATGGCCGCCGCGACCGCGTTGGGGCTCCTCACGGCGGCGATCTTCTGGGCGCGGCTGGCGCTCGGCGCCCACTACCTGAGCGACCTGGCCGGAGGGGCGCTGCTGGCCGTCGGCATCGTCGCGGCATCCTGGGCGATCGTTCCGGTAGAGGTCTTTGGCTCCGAGCGGTTTAACCGCGCCCAACGCCATGTCACTCGGTGATCCAGCCCTCGCGCCGATCGAGGCCAAGCTCGAATCCGGTATCTCCCTCTCGCTCGAAGACGGCCTGACGCTCTATCGCACCTCCGATATCCATGGTTTGGGACGGTTGGCGCGGCGCGCGAAGGAGCGCAAGAGCGGGCAAAAAGTCTTCTACGTTCTCAACCGGTACATCAACTCGACCAACGTCTGCTTTGCGGCCTGTCGCTTCTGTTCGTTTGCGGCCGATGAGTTCAAGGAGCCCGGTCGCGTCTTCCGGATGACCGCCGATCAGGTTTTCGCCAAGGCGCTCGAGACCGGAACGAACTTCAACCAGATCCACATCGTCGGCGGGCACGACCCGCGTCAGCTTTCGCTCGACTACTGGGTTCCGCTCATGCGCCGCTTTAAGGAAGCGGTCCCGCACGCTCAGCTTTCGCTTTTCACCGCCGCCGAGATCGAGTACATGGCCAAGCGCCATCGCATGTCGTTCCCGGAGATCGTCGCGGCGCTCAAGGAGGCCGGGCTGGACAACGTCAACGGCGGCGCCGCCGAAATCCTCGGCGAAGCGACGCGCGCAAAAATCTGCCCCAACAAGGTATCGAGCGCGAACTGGATCGCGATCCACGAAGAGCTGCACCGGCAAGGCGTCGCCAGCAACGCGACCATGCTCTACGGTCATATCGAGTCGCTCGAGGACCGCGTCGATCACCTCATTCGACTACGCGAGTCGCAGCGTCGCGTCCCGGGTTTCAACGCCTTCATCCCGCTGGCGTTTCATCCGGACGGCAACGAGCTTTCCGATTGCGGCTGGACGAGCGGACTCGACGACTTGCGAACCTTCGCCGTGGCACGCCTGATGCTCGATAACTTCGACCACATCAAGGCGTACTGGATGATCCAAGGGCTGAAGGTGTGCCAGGTCGCGCTCCAGTTCGGCGCCGACGACATGGATGGGACGCACGGATCAACCGACGAGGAGATGATCTATCACTCGGCCGGCACCGCCTCGGGGCAGTACGTCGACGATCGCGAGTTCCGGCGGCTGATCGAGGGTGCCGGATACGTGCCGGTGCGGCGCAACTCGACGTATCAGGAGTTCCCTTACGACTGGACGCCCGAAGGAGCGGTCGCGTCGATCGGAGCGCGGGCGAGCTGATGTCGCTGCGCTGCGGACGGATCGTCTATACCAACGACCTGCCGGTGTATGCGGCCTTCGACGCCGGTGCGATCGTCTATCCGGGGACGTTGCACGCCGACGTTCCGACGCAC
>DAIDGS010000124.1 GCA_027459845.1 Vulcanimicrobiota bacterium
GCGACGCGTCGCCGTCGAAGCGCGCCGGAAGGTTGGCACCGGCACAGACCCCCAGCAGCAACCGCGCGGTGGAACCGGAGTTCATGCAGTCGAGTGCGCCGGGAGCCTCACGTAAGCGGCCGCCGCCGACCCGATGGGTGGCGCCGTCGCGGTCGATCGTGGCGCCGAGCGCCATGAGCGCCTCGGCGGTCGCGCGGACGTCGCGGCCCGGGTTGAGATGGCCGATCGCCAGCGGCTCGCGCAGCGCCGCGCCGGCGATCAGTGCGCGGTGCGAAATCGACTTGTCGCCATGCACGCGCAGCTCGCCGTGGAGGGGTCCGGGCCGAAACGTGGTGGTCGCTTCGAGCATCGCCGAGTCTTTACGGCCCACGTCGGCCCAACCCTGGCCGCGCCGCGCGAGCGGCGGTGGGTCGCGACGGCACGGTCGGGACGGCGCCGCCGCCGGCGTCCCGAGCGGCCTTACGAACCGATCTGCGGAAAGACGATCTGGACCGTCGAGATCACCGTGAGCACCGCTACCACGATCACGGTCGCCCAGGCGATCGTATTGAAGGCGAGGTTATTGGTCCAGCGGCCCATCAGGCGCTTGTTGTTGATCAGCAGCAACATAAGCACCAGAACCACCGGCAGCAGTACCCCGTTGAGCACCTGCGAGTAGAAGATAATCGCGAGTAGCGGCGCACCGGGGATGATCACGATGCCGGCCCCTAAAATGATCAGCGCCAGATAGAGCGAGTAGAAGATGCGCGCCTGGTTGAAGCGCAAGTCGATACCACGTTCGAAACCGAAAGCCTCGCACACGTAGTACGCGGTCGAGAGCGGAAGGATCGAGGCCGTGAAGACCGCCGCGTTGAGCAGCCCAACCGCAAAGAGGAGCGCGGCAAACTTTCCGACCAGCGGCTTGAGCGCCACGGCGACGTCGCTGGCATCGTTGACGGCGATCGTGTGTCCGGCGGGCGCATGGAGATTGTAGACGAAAATGGTTGCCGCGCAGGCGATGATGATGAAGTACGCGATTACGTCGGTAAAGATCGCGCCCGCGACCACGTCGAGCTTCGACATGGCGTAGGTCTCTTCGTCGATGCCTTTGTCGACCACCGCAGCTTGGATGTAGAACTGCATCCACGGCGAGATGGTGGTGCCGATCACCGCGATGATCATCAGCACGTATGCCTTCGACGAAGAGAAGTGCGGAAAGAGCGTCTGATGTAAGACGTCGTGCCAGTTGGGATGTACGATGATGCCGCTGGCGATATAGGATAGGTAGATCGTGCAGAAAGCGAAGAAGATCCGCTCGACCACCTTCGCGCTCCCACGCGTTACCGTGATGAAGACGAACGCGGCAGCGGCGATTACCATCAGCACCTTGAGCACGCCGGCGCCCACGAACGTGGTGTAGCCGGCAAAGGTCGACGAAACCGACGCGACGCCGGCGAACTCGGTGGCGGTGTTGCCGAGATCGCAGATCACGAAGAGCAGCAGCACCCAGAAGGTCACCTTGAAGCCGAAGTTCTCGCGAATCAGCGAGGCCAGTCCCTTGCCGGTGACGGCGCCCATGCGCGCACACATCTCTTGGGTGATGATGAGGGCGAGCGTGACCGGGATCAGCAACCACAGCAGCGTGTAGCCGAACTGTGCGCCGGCTTGCGAGTAGGTGAGGATGCCGCCGACGTCGTTGTCGGCGTTGGCCGTGATGATCCCGGGGCCGATCACCGCGAGCAGGATCAGCAACCGCCGCCAAATCGTGAGGCGCGGCGCGGTGCGCGTCCCGGTCGTCATCGCCGTCGTCCTCCATCCAGCCAAGTGCGATAAAAAAAACTGCCGCCGGCTCCTTCGCAGGCGACAGTAACGGTCTCCGCAGATCGTTGCGGAACTCCCTCACCGTCGAGTTTTAGCACTGCACGCTATAGATGGCGCGGGGCCCTCAGCCGCGTTAGATTTCGCCTTGATTCGACGGGATCTGGTCGACCCGTTGGGGTCTCTCGACCTTTCCGGGCAGCGGCATGTCTTCGTACAGACGCCTCACCTAACGAGGAATCGTTATTTAAGGATACTATGCGGGCGCGGCTTGTCAACCCGCGGCGTGGTAGGGAAGGTGGGAGTCGAACCCACATGAGTTGCCTCGGCCGCTTTTGAGGCGGCTGCGTCTGCCATTCCGCCACTTCCCCGGGCGCAGCGCTCGCGTGGTGCCGCGGCGAGCCTGGCCGCATTCGCGCGCAGGAAGCGCCGGGCCTCCGTCGGGTTCCCAACCCGCCGCAGCCCGAGTTCCCAGCAGGCGGTACGCTGCGCGAATGCAAGCGTGATCAGCAGCGCGCCGCGCGTCGCGCGCAGCGTTCGCACGGCCGTGCCGGGCGGCCACGCGATCCACGCGAGTTGGCCACCGCCGAATATCCCCACGTACGGGCGCGTCGCGGGTGCGATCGCGACGTCGCCGTGGTTCATGGCGAATCCGGAGATGCTCGCGAGTTGGACCGGCACCGCCGCGTCGTGTGGCACGAACGTTTCGCGCACGTCGACGTGCCCGCTACCGGGAATCACGCGCAGCGTTCGCTCGAAGAGGGCGCCGCCGCGCGGCAGATCGGGCGCGTCGTAGCGGCAGCGCGCTTGGCGCGGCGTCGTGCGGCAGACGTAGCTGCGATTGAAGGTGCCGGCCGGGAGCGGATGCGTGTAGGCGGCGATGTAGTCGCGCGGCGACGGCGAGGGCGGCGGTAGGATCGCGTCGCGCAGCAACCCGATCCAGGTGGCGGCGTTGTGCTGCGAGCCGCGCAACCGGAGCTCGGCGATCCGCGCACCGGCCGCCGGCGCGAATGCGATGCGGAGCGCGGCGTTGCGCAAACGCACGAAACCGGCGCCGCGAAACGGCGAGCGCGCGACGACCGCCGGCGTGACGGCGGCCGGCGGGGTCGGCAGCGGCGACGGAACTCCGATCGGAATCAGGCGCGCGCTGCGCGCCGGCAGCGTAAATGCCGGAACGACGACCGTCCGGTCGTCCAGATCGATCTGCCAGGGCCCCAGCCGCAGCGGCGTTCGGTGCCGATCGATCGCGTCGACGAACGCATAGCGGCGATCGTCGGCCATCAGCAGCGTTGCGGCCGAGCCGCCCGCAAAGCGTGGCGTCACGCCCGTGAGATCCTCGCGCAGCACCCCGGCGCGTCGTAGTGCGGCCAGTTGCCGTTGCATCGACGGTCGCATCAGGCCGGCGAGGCGCGGCGCGAGAGAGGGCAGCAGCACGAAGCGGTAGCGCGGCGCCGGGCGCGCCGCGAGCGCGCGCGGGTCGCGCAGCACGCAGGTGAGGCCGCGCGCGCGGCAGGCGCGCTGTGCCGCGATGGTCGCCGCCTCGAACGCGGCGAAGTCGTCGTTGCCGAGCGCGCTCGGCGCAAAGAGCGCCGGCGGCCACAGGATCGCCCCGTCGGCGACCGGGTGCGTCGCAGCCAGTAGCGCGCCGAACCGCGCAATCGTTGCGCCGAACGCCAGCGTCGGCGCGTAGCGCGGCGAGGGTGCGAGATCGATGCCCAGGGCCGCGTCCCAGGCGTACGACCAGTTGGCCCACGGAGCTTCCCATCCGGGCGGATCGATCGTATCCTGCAGCGGAAAGTTCACGACGCCGTGCACGCCGTCGCGCAGGAGCTCGTGGAGGGCCAGCGCGGTGTTGCTCGGATCGCTGGGCCGCGGTTCGGCCGCTGCGGCGCCCTGCAGCCAGCCGGCTTGAAACTCCGCCATGAGCGTCGGCGCGCGCGGCTGCGTGTGCAGCAGTCCGGTTGCGAAGTCCAACTGCGCCAGATCGTGCGCGCCGATCCGATACGCGTCGCTCTGGTACCAATCGCCCCACGCCCACGCCGGCGTGTCGTACGGAACCTTCATGTCGTAGGTGTTGATGAAGAGCGGCACGCGGGTGCCGGTCACCGCCGTCACCGTGCGTCGCAGCCAGCCGACGTAGCGATGCCAGTGCGGCGCCGGCCAGGTGTCGTTGTCCATGTAGGCGCCCTGATCGTCATCCAAGGCGATCGCGATGACGTCGTGCGCGTACGGCGCTACTGCCCCGAGCAGCGCGTGGAGCCAGACGCCGGCATAGGCGAGGTGGGTGCGGTTGTGCAGCCATTCGCGCGCGGCCGCGTCGGCCTGCGTGTTTTGCAGCGTGGCGGTTGCCGGATAGCGCCCGCTCAGCACGTCGTGCAGAGGCATCCGGTAGGCCGGTCGCGCCAGCAGCCAGCCGGGGTATCCGCCGTTGCGCCACTCGTTGCGGATCACCGGCCCGGGACGCAGCACGATCTTGAAGCCCAGCCGGTCGATCAGGCGCAGCAGGCCGAGCAGATCGCGACGTGGATCGCTGCGCCCGTCAAAGTCGAAGCGCATGCCCTGCGCCGTTGCGCTCGGGCCGAGCACGTGCCAGTTCCAGATCGCGTACAGATCGATCGTGTTGATGCCCATCGCGCGATACGCTTCGAGCGCGGGGCGCCACTCGCTGCGCGGGATGCGTTCGTAAAAGAACGCCGCCCCGTCGATGAAGAAGGGCTTACCGTCGACCGTAAAGACCGGATGGCCGTGGCGCGTCACGATGCGCGCGGTCTGCCAGGTCGTCCACGGCGAGGGCGGGGTCGCCGCGCGTGCCTGCAACGGCAGCACGCAACAGGCCGCCAGCGCGACGAACGGCCACCAGCGCTCGCTGCGCGCCGACGCGACGTACGCGAGCGCGCCGATCGCGAGCCATCCGAGGCCGAGCAGCATCGCCGGCGTGCCGGTATAGGCGAAGGCCAGCAGC
>DAIDGS010000125.1 GCA_027459845.1 Vulcanimicrobiota bacterium
TGCACGGCTTTGCGCCGAACCCATTTCTGCCGACGTGGAACGCGTACGCGTGGTCGGTGGGAGACCGCTAGAGGAGCTGGAGGAACGACTTCATGTGGATTGCCGCCGCAACCGCCGCGATCTTGAGCCACTGGTACGTGCTGCTTTTCGTTATCGCCATCGTCACGACCGCCGTCAAGGCGCGCCGGGCGCGGGCCGCGCACGTCGTCGCGCATACGCCGACCATTTTTTGGGGCGAACTGCTGTTCTATGTGGTCGGCATCGGTTACGTGTACGCCGGCATCTTCCATGCCTACGCGCAGGGCATCGCCGCGCCGGCGATCGGCTGGGCTCCGAGTCCGTTCGAGTACGAGCTTGGCTGGATGGAAATCGCGCTCGGTCTGGTCGCGATGTTGGCGCTCTGGCGCGGTCGCGATTTCCGTCTTGCCGCAACCTTGATCTTCGTGATCTTTTCCTGGGCGGCGGCCGCGCAGCACGTGCAGCAGCTCGTCTGCTGCGCGAACCGCGCCCCCGGCAATGCCGGCACGATCCTCTGGTTCGGGGACCTCCTGATCCCGCTGATCGTCGTCATCGCGGCATGGCTCTCCCTGAGCGATCGAAGTTGAACCGCAAGGACTTCGCGCGGGCGCTCGGCAACTCGCGCGGGAAGTGCCGTTGATAGGAGCAGCGCGGTGATCGAGTTTTTCCTGCGGCGACCGCTCTTTGCGGGCGTGCTGAGTTTCGTCGTGCTGCTGGCGGGTCTGATCACGATTCCCACGCTGCCGATCTCGCAGTACCCGCAGATCTCGCCGCCGACGGTCACCGTGACGGCCATCTATCCGGGGGCCGATGCCGAGTCGGTGGTGCGCTCGGTCACGACGCCGCTCGAAATCAACATCAACGGCGTCGACGGCCTGCAGTACATGCAGTCGTACTCGAGTGCCAACGGCACCAGCGTGATTACCTGCACCTTCGCCCTCGGGACCGATCCGACCATCGATCAGGTCAACGTCCAACACGGCGTCGATCTGGCGCTCGCGCAGCTTCCGCCGGCCGTGCAGAACCAAGGCGTGACCGTGCAGAAGAGCTCGGGCAACATCACGATCGCGGTGGCGATGTACTCGACCAGCAAGTCGGTAAGCGATATCGCGGTAAGTAACTACGCCGACCTCAACGTCATCGAAGAACTCAAGCGCGTCCCCGGCGTCGGCGCGGTGGCGGTGCTGGGCGATCGTACCTACGGGATGCGCGTCTGGGTCGACCCGCATAAACTCGAAGCCAACGGCATCTCGTTACAGGCCGTCATTAACGCGATTCAGCAAAACAACGCCGACGTCGCCCCGGGGGCAATCGGCCAGCCGCCGACCAACGGCGATCAGCCGTTCCAGATCCCGATTTCGATCGACGGGCGGCTCCAGACGCCGCAACAGTTCAAGCAAATCGTCGTGGCGGTGCAGCCCGATGGCGGCTACGTGCGCCTGGGCGACGTTGCCAAGGTCGACCTCGGTGCCGAAAACTACGTGACGTCGGGGCGCTATCAAGGGCGCACGGCCGTCGTGCTTGCCATCGAAGGCGAGCCAACCGCAAACTCGCTGCAGATATCCGATAACGTGCGCGCCACGATGGCGCGCCTGGCCGGGCTTTTCCCCGCGGGCATGAGCTACTCGATCGCGTTCGATACCTCGGACTTCGTGAAGGCGTCGATCAAAGAAGTGGTCGTCACGCTGTTCATCGCGATTCTGCTGGTGGTGCTCGTCATCTTCATCTTCCTGCAGAACTGGCACAGCGTCCTGATACCTTCGGTGACGATTCCGGTCTCGCTGATCGGCACGTTTGCGGTGATGAAGCTGCTCGGCTTTTCGATCAATACGTTGACGCTTTTCGGTTTGACCCTCGCCACGGGATTGGTCGTGGACGACGCCATCGTCGTGCTCGAGAACATCGTCCGGCACATCGTCGACGATCGAAGTTCGCCGTTCGATGCGACGGTGCGCGCGATGAAGGAAATCGGCGGTGCGGTGATCGCGACCTCGCTGGTCCTGATGTCGGTGTTCGTTCCGGTGGCGTTCTTGCCCGGGACGACCGGTCTTCTCTACCAACAGTTCGCACTGACCATCGCCGCCTCGATCGCTATCTCGCTGTTCACCGCACTCACCCTCGCGCCGGTTCTCACCTACGAGCTGGTTCACGGCGAAGAGCCGACCAAGAACCGCTTGCTGATATGGTTTAACGCCCGGCTCCACGCCCTCACGCTGTGGTACGAAACGCTGGTTCCCAAGCTCATCGCGCGCCGGCGCATGATGGTCGCGCTGTTTCTCGGCTCGCTCGTGCTGCTGGGCGTGATGTTCAAGATCACGCCGCAGGGCTTCTTGCCCAACGAAGATCAAAGCTTGCTGTACGTGCTGGTCAAGCTGCCGGTCCAGTCGTCGATCGATCAAACGACCAAGGTGGTCGAGAAGCTCGAATCGATCATTCGCGCGATGCCGCAGGTCGAGGCGACGACCTCGGGTATCGGCTTCGGGCTGGCCAACAACAGCTCGAGCCAAGCGACGATCTTCGTGCAGCTCAAGCCGCTGGACGAGCGCAAGGGTGCTGCAAATAGCGCGCTCAACGTTCAGTATCAACTCTACCTGAAGTTCGCGAAGATTCCGGGCGTCTCGGCGCTTCCGGCCAACCCACCCGCCATTCCCGGTCTAGGATCGACCGGCGGCTTTGCCATCGAGTTGGAAGACCGCGGCAACCTCGGACTCGCCGAACTCAACAAGGTCGGCGCCAAGGTGCTGGCGCAGGCCGAGTCCGACAAGACCTTTACGCAGGTCTACATCCCAACCTATCTCACCGGGCCGACGCTGGTCACGACCTTCAATCGTGCGAAAGCCCTGGCGTTCGGGGTCTCGCCCTCGGCGGTCTTTTCGGCGCTGGGTGCCTCGACCGGTGCGACGTTCGTCAACTTTTTCGACTACGGGTCGCGTTCGTATCAGGTGCTGGTGCAGGCCGAAAACGGATACCGCACCGCGCCGCAGGATATCGCGCGCGTCTACGTTCCCAACGCGGCCGGGAACATGATGCCGGTCTCGGCGTTTCTCAGCACCAAGATCGAAACCAAAAACGTCGCGATCATGCGCTTCAACGAATACAACGCATACGAGATCGACGGCTCGCCGGGCAGCGGCGTGAGCTCGGGTCAGGCGCTCGACGCGATGGCGGCGCTGGCCAAAAAGAACCTCCCCAAAGGCATGACCTACGACTGGAGCGGGATGGCGCGCCAACAGGTGCAGGCCGGCCCGCAAACCATCCTGGTCTTTGCGATGGGATTGCTGTTCGTGTTCTTGGTGCTGGTAGCCCAGTACGAGAGCCTGACGACGCCGTTCGTCATCATGCTGGCCGTTCCGCTGGCGCTGCTCGGCGCCATCGGCGCAATCTATCTCCGGCGCCTCAGCGAGTTGCTGGGCGAGATCCTCCACTACGTCGTAACCGGGAAACTGATTCCGGTGCCGATGACGGCGAGCGACGTCTACGCCCAGATCGGTTACGTGATGCTGATCGGGCTGGCTGCGAAGAACGCCATCTTGATCGTCGAGTTCGCCAATCAGTTGCGCGCCGAAGGCCGCGAGACGATCGACGCGGTCACACACGCCGCCGCGACGCGCTTACGCCCGATCCTAATGACGTCGATTGCCTTCGTGCTGGGCATCCTTCCGCTTGCATTTGCGCACGGGGACGGCGCGCAGTCGCGCATCTCGCTGGGAACGGCCGTCCTCGGCGGCATGGTCGTCTCGACGATCATGAACCTGGGGATCGTGCCCGTGCTCTACGTGATCGTGGTCGCGTGGAGCGAGCGCAAGAAGGCTCGCACCACGCCGACGATCACAGCGCCTTGACGGCAGCCGTGAGTGCGTCCACGGATGCCTTGGCGTCGCCGAAGAGCATCGAGCAGTTGGGCATTTCGTAGAGCGGATTCTCGATACCGGCGAATCCGGAGCGCATCGAACGCTTGAGGACCACGACGTTCGCGGCCTTGTCGACATCCAAAATCGGCATGCCGTAGATCGGCGAACTGGCGACGTTGCGTGCGGCCGGGTTGGTGACGTCGTTGGCGCCGATTACCAGGGCCACGTCGGTCGTGGCAAACTCTGGGTTGACGTCGTCCATGTCGAGGAGCTGTTCGTAAGGAACGTTGGCTTCGGCGAGCAGCACGTTCATGTGTCCGGGCATGCGGCCGGCGACCGGATGGATCGCGTAGAGCACGCGAACGCCGCGTTTTTCGAGTTGATCGGCCAACGCCTTGACGCTGTGCTGGGCTTGCGCCACCGCCATCCCGTATCCGGGCACGAAGATCACTTTCCCGGCGTAGGCGAGCATCACGGCGACGTCGTCGCTACCGGCGGTGCGAATCGCCTGAACGTGACCGGTCGCCGCGGCCGGTTCGCTGCCGCCGGCCGCGCCGAAGGCGCCGAAGAGCACGTTGGTCAGCGATCGGTTCATCGCCTTGCTCATCGCCACGGTGAGAATCGTGCCGCTCGCCCCGACCAGAGCGCCGCAGATGATCAGCAAGATCGAGTCGATCTCAAAGCCGGCGACGGCCACGGCCAACCCGGTAAAGGAGTTGAGCAGCGAGATCACCACCGGCATGTCGGCACCGCCGATCGGCAGCACGAAAAGGATGCCGAGTAGGAGCGCGCCTGCGAGTAGCGCGAGAAATGCCCAGGGTGGAACGTCGCCCGCGGTTGCGACGAACCACGCGCCGAGGCCAAGGATGCCCAGTGCGACCACGCCGTTGACGAACTGCTGGCCGGTATAGGTGATCGGTCGACCGGTCATGAGTTCTTGGAGCTTTAGGAACGCGATCAGCGAGCCGGCAAAACTCACCGCACCGATCAGGGCCGAAAGGACGAGCGATACCGAAACCACCGGATCGAAACTCGAGCCGTGGGCGAAGGCCATAAAGGCTTCGACGCTCGAAATCAGCGCGGCGGCACCGCCGCCGGCACCGTTGTAGAGCGCCACCATCTGTGGCATCGCGGTCATCTTGACCCGAACTGCGGCGACGATGCCGACGGTCGCGCCGATGACGACGCCGATCAGCACCGACCACCAGTCGACGATTCCGGTCTCGGCCAGCACGCCGAGCAGCGCGATCGCCATGCCCACCATCGCCAGACGATTTCCGGTACGGGCCGTGGCCGGCGTGTTGAGATAGTGCAGCCCCAAGACGAACAGCGCGATACCGACGATGTTCGCGAGCGAAATCGCAACCATCATCTACTTGGTTCCTTCTTTGCGCTTGAACATTTGGAGCATGCGCTCGGTGACCGCGAAGCCGCCGAAGACGTTGATCGCACCGAGCGTGATGGCCGCGATGGCGAGGATCGAAAGCCACGTGTGTGCGAGGCCGGCGTCGAAGAGTCCGGCGGTTACGACGATCGCACCGGCGAGGACGATACCGTGAATGGCGTTGGTGGCCGACATCAGAGGCGTGTGGAGGGTGGTAGGCACCTTCGAGATCACTTCGAAGCCGACGAACACCGCCAGCACGAGGATCGTGAGCAACACGATGAAGTGGTTGACGTCGGTCACGGTTGGGTCCCTTCGATGAGCGCGTGGCCGGCATGGACGACCACCGCGCCTTTGGCGATGTCGTCGTCCATGTCGATGGTGAGGTTGCCGTCCTTGAGCCACGGGCTCAAGAGTGCGTAGACGTTGCGCGAGTAGAGCCGGCTGGCGTCGTTGGGAACGCTGGCCGCGAGATTCGTCGTTCCGACGATCGTGACGTCGTTGGGCGTGACGGTCGTGCGATCGGGCTGCGTCAGCGCGCAGTTGCCGCCGGCCTCGGCGGCGAGGTCGACGATCACGCTACCGGGTTTCATGGCCGCCACCGCGGCCTCGCTGATGAGCACCGGCGCTTTGCGCCCCGGAACGAGCGCGGTCGTGATCACCACGTCGTTGGCCCCGATCTGCTCCACCATCCACGCACGTTGGCGTTCTTGTTGCTCGGGCGTGAGCTCTTTAGCATACCCGCCGCTGCCCTCGGCATCGCCACCGAGATCGAACTCGAGAAACTTGGCGCCTAGCGACTGCACCTGCTCGCGAACCGCGGCGCGAACGTCGTAGCCGCTCACCACGGCTCCCAGGCGGCGGGCCGTAGCGATCGCTTGCAGTCCCGCAACTCCGGCACCGAGGACCAAGACCTTCGCGGGCGGGATGGTCCCGGCGGCGGTCGTCAGCATCGGAAAGAAGCGTGAAAACTCACCGGCGGCGAGCAGGACCGCCTTATAGCCGGCCAAGTTGCTCTGCGAGGAGAGTGCATCCATCGATTGGGCGCGCGTGATGCGCGGAATGCGCTCCATCGCCAGCGCCGTCACGCCGGCGTCGGCGAGCTTCCCGAGATACGCCGGGTCGCCCAGCGGATTGAGAAAGCCGACGACCACCGCACCACGGTGCAGCCGGGCCAGCGCGGCGTCGTCGGGCCGCCCGACGCAGACGACCAGGTCGGCGCCGTCGAGCGCGCCTGCGGCGCTCTCGACGAGCGTTGCGCCGGCCGCGGCGTAAAGATCGTCCGGAAAGGCGGCTGCGCGGCCGGCATCGTGTTCGACGCGAACTTCCACGCCGGCGCCGACCAGTTTGGCGACGGTTTCGGGTACGAGCGCTACCCGGCGCTCCTTTGACGCGACTTCGCGCGGAACGGCAAGTATCATGAGCGCTACGCCTACCGTGTACGGGCCGCGGATTCCTACAAAACTCGCAGCTTTCGTCGGCTCGCTGCGCGTGCCGCGGCGTCGCCGGGCTCGCGCTCCCCCGACCGGCTATGCGATCGCGATGGTATTACGCAGCGTGCCGATGCGCGCGATCTCGACTTCCATCAGGTCGCCGTCGCGTAAGAACTCGGGCGGCGTGCGCGCGAAGCCGACCCCTTCCGGCGTGCCGGTAGCGATGACGTCTCCGGGGAGCAGCGTCATGCCGCGGCTCAGTTCGGCCACGATCCGCGCGATCGAAAAGATCATTTGCGCAGTGTTGCCGTGCTGCTTTTCAACACCGTTCAGCCGAAAGCGGACGTCGAGACGCTGCGGATCGCCGAGTTCGTCGGGCGTGACGATCCACGGGCCCAGCGGGCAGCTCTGGTCGAGGCTCTTGCCCTTGAACCACTGGAGGTGCGCGCGTTGCAGGTCGCGCGCCGTGACGTCGTTGAGCGCGGTATAGCCGAATACGAACGCATGGGCGTCGGCCTCGCCGACGTCGCGGCAGCGGGCGCCGATGACGACCGAGAGTTCCGCCTCGAAGTCGTACTCGCTGGAGAGCGCGGCCGAGAAGGTGAGCGTGGCGTCGGGATCGGCGATCGCGGTCGTCGCCTTGGTGAAGAAGGTTGGAACCTCGGGAAGTTTGAGCTCGCGGCCGGCCGCGCGCGCACCTTCGCGCGCGTGCTCCAGGTAGTTGCGCCCGACGCAGAACACGTTGCGCGCCGGACGGACCGGCGCCACGAGGGTGACGCTCTCGAGCGGAACGAGCGCGTCGCCGGTATGCCAGGCGATGCGCTCGTGCGGCGCGAGCGCGATGTAGTCGAGGAGCGTCGGCGTCGCAATGCGGCGAATCGCGCTGCCTTCGATCGTGCCCGGGAACGTTTTCCCGTCACGATCGCGATAGGTGACGAACCGCATTGCGCGCGGCCGTTACGGCGCCGGCGACGGATGCAGAATCGAGGCCGAACTCGGGCTTGCGGTCGGTTTTCCGCCGCGAATCGCGCGCAGCGACGGGAGGTTCTTCGCTTCCTCGGCCTGCTTTTTCGCATGGGCAGCCGCCTCTTCGCGCGCGATGTCGATCATGTGATCGGCAGCGCCTTCCTCGTTACCCCAGTTTCCGCCGGCCTTGACCAGCGATGGAATACGCCTGATCGAGTGCGTCTTGGGGTTGTAGTCGTAGGTCACCTTGTAGAGACCGACCTCAGCGGTGCCGTCGGGGTGGCGAATCCACATCTGCAACACGTTTCCGTACGTCCACAGGTTGTACATGGGGATTTTCGAGCCCACCCGCTTGACGACGTGAACGACTTGCCCCTTGGCATTGACCTCGACGAGAAACTCGGTGTGCAGCGGAATCGCCGGCATCTTCGGCAGCTTCGTCGGGATCGGCGGATGCGGTTGGGGCGTAGCTTTGACGGCGGCTAGCGCAGGAGCTCCCACGGCAAGGAGGATCGTGACGAGCAGTGCGGCTCGCGTGCGGACGAAGGTCATGAGGTCTCTATTTCTTGAGCTAGTTGCGTGAAACGACGGCGAATACGTGACCGCAGGAGGCGCAGGCTACCACCACTTGAACGTGGGACTTTTCTCGCACTGCGTGCGATTCCGTACGGTCCTCTTCGCATCCGCAAAAACGGCAGCGGGTCGAAGTCGGGTTTCCCGGCGATTGGCCGTCCACTCGACCGATGTACGCGCGCGACCGCCCGGCGCCCTGCCGGGTGGGGCGGTCGGCTCGTCGAAAGCGCCGACTCGGCTATGAAGAGGCTTCGTACGTTCGGGCGATGGGCGCGGGTTGGCGTGCTGGTCGCGCTGGCACTGACCCTGGCGATCCCGGCGCGGGCCGAGCGGCCGATCGTCGATTTACATCGGCTCGACGCATATTTCGCGCTGTTCGCCAACGACTCGAACGTGCCGTGGAAGACGACGACCGTTCGGCTGGACACCTATTCAAGCGCACCGGTGCAGTTCGCGGTCTATCAAGTCGATCCACGCGACGTTCTCACGGCCGGGAGCGACGCGCGTCCGCGCGCGGTCAACGTTACGCACATGCGCCCGGTCGTGAGCTTCAGCTTCACTCCGCCCGGCGGCTATCGCTTCCAGTCGAACGAAGTCGATACCGAGCTTGGATCGCGCCAAGGGTTCTTCGTGGTCGAGGCGCGACGCGGCGACGTCGGCGAGCAGGTGTGGATCAATCGCACGCGCGTCGGGTTGGTTGCCAAGCAGACTCCCGGCGAACTCTTGCTCTACGGGACCGATCTCGGAACCGGGCGCGCGCTCGCGCGCATGCGGGTGCAGTTCGTCGTGGGTGGGCGCTTCGTTACCGAGATGACCGACGTGCACGGTATCGTGCGCTGGACGCGGCGGCCGCGACCGGTCTTCGCGCTCGCGCAATGGGGCGACAGTTACGCCTTCGTCAGCCTCTATCCGCAGCCGCCGCTGCCGTCGACGATCGTCGGTCTGAGCACCGACTCGGCCGACGTACACGCCGGTCAAACGCTGCGGCTGGTCGGCTTCGCGCGGTCGCGCCGCGGCAACACGCTCGTACCGGCACGCGGAACGGCCGACCTGACGTTGCGCCTCGGCGCAACCGAGATCGCGGCGCAGCGCGTTCCGCTCGACGCCGCGGGTGCGTTCGATGCTGCCATTCCGATTCCGAGTAACGCGCGCGCCGGCAACTATGCGGCGCTGGCGCAGGTCGACGGCGGCGTTGCCGGAGCGACCGTGCACGTGGATGCCGATGCCGGCGGCCTTTCATTGAGCGTCTACGCGCGTTGCGGCACCTGTAATCCCGATCGCGACGTGCCCTTGCTGGTGCGCTCGTCGCGTCCGGACGTCGACGTTCACGTCAGCGTCGTGCGGTCGCCGCACGTGTACGTCGGATACACACCGAAAGCGCTTCCGTGGGCGACGACGCTGTGGCTCGACCGCACGGTGCGAACCGGCTCCGACGGGACGGCGGTGGTGATGATTCCGCATCCTACCGACGCGCTCGCCTCGACGTACGGCGTCAAGGTCGAGTCGGGCGGAGCCACCGCGAGCACGCGAATCGTGGTCCCGACGGCGCGGGTTGCGATCCGCGTGCATCTCGATCGCACGCGCCAAACGCTCGGTGCGCCGGTCGATTTCGACGTCTACGCCAATCGGGTCGACGGCGGACGTCCGGTGGCCGGCGCTCGCGTTGCGGTTCGTCTCGAACACGCGGTCTCGGTGCAACGGCAAGTGTTGACGTTAGATCGTAACGGGCACGCCCGGGGGAGCTTTTCCTCGGCGCAGTTGGGCACCAATCTCGTGATGGCGACGATCCACGACGACGGCGGCGTCGCAACCGACGCGGCCCAGATCGAAATCAGCAAGCGCGCGGATGCCTCGGTGGCCGACAGCACCGGTAGCGGCGCGGTGCGTATCGAACTCGGCCGGGCCGCGTACCGACCAAATCAAACGGTCGGCGTTCGCGCCGAGGCGCCCGGCGCGCAGGGCGACGCGCTCGTCACCTACGAGAGCGCGCTGGGAACGCAGAGCGCGGTGGTGGCGACGCACGACGGCCGCGCGGCGGCGGCGCTCGATGCTCGCGACGCTCCCGGCCGGCTGGAAGTCGGCGCCGCCTTCGTGGTCGACGGAGCAATTGCGTGGTCGGCGGTTCCGCTCAACCTCGACGGCCCGGGACGCCCGCAGGCGGCCTCGCTGCGGTTGCCCGCGGAACCGCTGGGAGCCGGTCGCGAGGTGCGCGTGGGGTTGCGCGGCGTCGCCCCCGGCGCGGCGACGATGGTGGTGCGTATAAGCCGCGGCGAGCCGTCGGGAAGCGCGGTCTTCGAAGCGGCACCCGCGGTCTTGGCGGTCGGGCTGACCACCACGCAGACCAGCGCGGCGCCCGGCGTGACCTGGCATCCGTGGGTCGATTCGACCGGCGTGCATCCGCAAGTGCTCGGCTTCACGCGCCGGACACTTCCGCCCCGGCGGCTCTCGCTTTCGCAGGCGCAAACCGAGGCGGTGTCGTGGAAAGTCGAGCGCGTCGTCGCCGGCCAGGTGCGCGTGAAGCTGCCGACGACCGGCGGACGCTACACGCTCTCGCTGCTCGAGATTGCCGACGACGGGCGCGTGATCGCCGGCTCGTCGACCATCGAGGTGCGCTAGCCGATGGCCGCGCCGGTTCCCGCCACGTTCATGCTCTTGGACACCTACGGATTGGTCTACCGGGCATTCTTCGCGCTCCCCAGCCTCACCACGACGCGCGGCGTTCCGATCAACGCCGCCTACGGCTTTACGATGATGCTCAACAAACTGCTTGCCGACGAGCGACCGACGCACGTGATCGCGGCCTTCGACAAGGGGATGCCGGCCGACCGCGTCGCGATGTTCGAAGCCTACAAGGCACAGCGCGAGGCGATGCCCGACGAACTGCGTAGCCAGTTTGCGCTGGTGCGCGACGTGCTGACGACCTTCGGCATCCCGATCGTGGAGATGGAAGGGCAGGAGGCCGACGATGTGATCGCAACGCTGGCGGCGCAGATCGAGCGCGAGGGCGAGCGGGCATTGATCGTGACGGGTGACCTGGACCTGCTGCAACTCGTCGACGACAACGTCACCGTCTTGACGACGCGGCGCGGAATCACCGAGCTTGGGCGCTACGATCCGGCCGCGGTACGCGAGCGCTTCGGGCTCGAGCCGGCACAGCTCCCGGACTTTCGTGGGCTCAAGGGCGACCCATCCGACAACCTGCCCGGGATTCCGGGCGTCGGCGAAAAGACGGCCACCAAGCTCCTGCACGCCGGTGGCTCGCTCGATGCGCTGGTTGCCGACCCGGCGCTGGCCGGCACCGAGAAGCTGACCCGGCTATTGCGCGAGTATGGCGCGCAGGCGCAGCTCTGCCGCGACGTCTCGGTGGTGCGGCGCGACCTGCCGCTCGCGCTCGATCGCGATGCGAGCCGTTACCGTGCGCCCGCCGATGCCGAGCTCTATCGCCTTTACAGCCAGCTCGAGTTCAAGACGTTGCTCGCCAAGCTCGCGCCGCCGGCGGAGATGACGCTCTTTGCCGACGCCGCTGCCCTCGACGGCCGCTATCGCAGCTACGTCGCGTCGGTCGATCCGCCCGAGTTCGAACGGCTGGCGCGCGAACTGCACGACCTGGCCGCCGGCGATGCGGTGGCGTTCGCGCTCGACGACGCGTCGCTGGGCGCGAGCGGAGCCGTTGGGTCGGGGCTCGCGTTCGCCCGGGGCGCGCTCGCTTACGCACCGGTGCGCGCGGCCCTCACCGCACTTTTTTCCAGCAACGTGCGCGTCGCCGGGTACGACGTCAAGCGTCTGTGGCGCGCGTTCAACGAGGCGGGCATCGATGCGCGCTTCGACGACGATGCTATGCTGGCGGCGCACCTGCTCGATCCGTCGCGAACCTATGCGCGCATCGAAGAGGCGGCCGCGGCATACCTCCAGCTCCACGTGGGTGAGGATGTCGCGGCGCACGCCGATGCCACGTTGCGCATCCTGGCGGCGACCCGTGGTCTCCTCGACGAGCGAGCGCAGTCACGCCTGTACGGCGACGTCGAAGTGCCGTTGGCGCCGCTGCTGGGCGCGATGGAGGCCGCGGGAATCGCCGTCGATCTGGACGAGCTCGATTGCCTGCGCGCCGAGATCGAGGCCGCGACCGAACGAGTTCAAGCCGAAATCTTCGCACACGCCGGCGGTCCGTTCAACCTCGCCTCGCCGCAGCAACTCGGCAGCCTGCTCTTCGAGCAGCTCGGCCTCGCCGGAGGAAAACGCAACAAGACCGGCTGGGCAACCGGCGCCGAGGTGCTCCACGTCGTCGCCAAGCAGCACCCGATCGGGCAGTTGGTCGTCGAGTGGCGCGAACTGACCAAACTGCGCAACACGTATATCGACGTGATACCGCAACTGGTCGACCCGCGTGACCGCCGCCTGCACACGATTTTCAATCAAACCAGTACCGCGACCGGCCGTCTTTCATCGACCAATCCAAATCTGCAAAATATCCCGGTGCGCACCGAGCTCGGCCGGCGCATTCGCCGGGCATTCGTCGCCAAGAGCGACGAGTTCGTCTTTCTGGCGGCCGACTACAGCCAGATCGAACTGCGCTTGATGGCACACCTCTCCGGCGACGAAGCGATGCGCAGCGCCTTCGAAGCCGGGCACGACGTGCACGACTTCACGGCGCGGCGCATTTTTGGGATCGCCGACGACGTGCCGGTAAACGCCGATCAGCGCCGGATGGCCAAGAGCGTCAACTTCGGATTGCTCTACGGCATGTCCGACTTTGGCCTCGCGCAGCGTCTCGAGATCGATCGCGCCGAGGCTCGAGCGATCACCGACGCGTACTTCGCGCGGTTTCCGTCGGTGCGTGCGTATATCGAGCGCACGCTGGCGGACGCACGACGCAACGGATTCGTTACGACGATCTTGGGTCGCCGGCGGTACATGCCGGCGCTGACCTCGCCGAACTACATGTTGCGATCGGCGGCCGAGCGCGAGGCGACCAACGCACCGCTGCAAGGCAGCGCCGCCGACCTCATGAAGCTTGCGATGGTGCACGTCGAGCGCGCGATACGCGCGCGCGGGCTCGCCGCGACGATGCTGCTTCAAATTCACGACGAACTGATCTTTGAGGTGCGTGCCGATCAACGCGACGACGTGGCGGCGTTGGTGCGGGCCGAGATGGAATCCGCGCTTGAGTTGAGCGTCCCGCTCGAGGTCACGCTGAAGTCGGGCCGCACCTGGTACGACGTCGAAACGATAAAGGAGGATGAACCCGAACGTGTTTGAGAGCGTGTTGGCCGTACTGCTGGCGTTGGAGCGCAATCCGCCCCTTCCGAGGGTGACGGTGGTTGCGCCGAAGGCGACGTTGCGGCTCGAAGTTGCCGACACCGAGGCCGAGCGCGAGGCGGGGCTGATGAACCGCACGGCGATCCCCCGGCATACCGGAATGATCTTTATCTTCAAGCGCGACGCGCCCGAGAGCTTTTGGATGAAGGACACGCTGGTACCGCTGGACATGATTTTCGTGGCTCCCGACGGCATGGTGCGGCGGGTATTCAGCGACGTTGCGCCGGCCCGGCCGCATGCGCTCGACTTTCAGATTCCGCTCGAAACGGCCACGGCGAAATACGTCATCGAGCTGGCGGCCAACGAGGCATCCGCCGACGGCATCGTGGCCGGAGCGCGGCTCCGGCTCGGGACGCTGCCGGCGGCGCGCTGAGTTGCCGGAACTGCCCGAAGTCGAGACGATCGCGCGCGGCCTGGCTGCGACCATCGTCGGAAAGCGCATCGCCCGCGTCGACGTTCGGCTGAAAAAGATGGCGCCGGCGCCCCCTGGAGTGCGCTGGTCCAGCGTCGTCGGGGAACGCGTGATCGGGATCGGCAGGCGGGCCAAGTATGCCGTCCTCACGCTTGAATCCGGGCGCGCCCTGGTCACCAGCCTGCGCATGACCGGCCGGCTGGTGGTGCAGCGCCCGCACGAAACCGACTACCCCGGGACGCACGTGGTGCTCGGCTTTGACGACGGCAGCCGGCTCAGCTTCGCCGACGTCCGGACGTTTGGGCGAATGCGGCTGGTGCTTCCGGGCGAGCCGTGGGACGCCGAGCTCGGCGTCGAGCCGCTCTCCACGGGCTTTACACCGGAAGCCTTTATCGGTATGCTTCGGGGGCGGACGACGCCGATCAAGGCATTGCTCCTCGATCAGCGGCGCGTCGCCGGCATCGGCAACATCTATGCCTGCGAAGCGCTGTGGGAAGCTCGGATCCGTCCGAGCCGACCGTCACGGGCGTTGACGAAACCAGCGATTCGCCGGTTACACAACGCCATCGTCGACGTTTTGGAACGCGCACTCGACTTGCGCGGCACCAGCGTCGACGACTACGTGGATGCCGAAGGCTTGCGGGGCGGATTTCAAAACGCGCTCGCGGTCTACGGCCGCCTCGGAGAACCGTGCTTGCGGTGCGGCGCCCCGATCGTACGAACCGTGCTGGCACAACGCGGGACCTGGTGGTGCCGAGCGTGTCAGCGGTGAGTCCGCAAAAAAAAATAAAAATAGGTAAGGTAGGAACTACACCATCACAACCACTGAAATTGCCCCGTCGCACGCCGAAGAAGAGGACCAACTCGCGCTCGAGCAGCGCCTTTACGAAGAGTCGCTCAAAGTTCTAGACGAAGGCCAGGTGCTCACCGGCACGATCGTTCAACGCGATAAGGACGAAGTGCTGGTCGACGTCGGCGGCAAGTCCGAAGGCGTACTGCCGTTTCGCGAGCTGTCGCTTGCGATCGATCCCAAAGGCTTGAAAGTCGGCGACACGCTCGAAGTCATGATCCATCGGATCGACGATCTCGACGGAACGCTGTTCCTTTCAGAACGCCGCGCGCGCGCGCTCAAAACGTGGGAGAAGGTCATCGAGGCGCACGAGCACGATGAAGTCATCGAGGCGACCGTTACGCAGGTCGTCAAAGGTGGCGTGCTGGTCGATCTCGGGATGCGCGGATTCGTTCCGGCTTCGCAGATTCGCCGGCAGCCGGTCGGCAATCTGGACGAGTTGATCGGTCAGCGCTTGCGCCTCAAGGTGATCGACCTCGATCACAAGCGCCATCGCGTCGTGCTCTCGCAGCGTCTGGTCCTCGAGGAAGAGCTGCAGGCCAAGAAACAGGAACTGCTCGATACGCTCGAGGTCGGGCAGATTCGCGAAGGCGTGGTCGTACGGCTCGCCGACTTCGGGGCGTTCGTCGATCTTGGCGGTATCGACGGCTTGATTCACAACAGCGAGCTGTCGTACGCGCGCATCAAGCACCCGTCCGAAGTGGTGAAGATCGGCGACGTCGTCAACGTCGAGATCATGAAGTTCGACTCGGACGCCAAGAAAGTTAGCCTCTCGCTCAAGCATGCATTGCCCGATCCGTGGGATCAGCACGCCGACCGTCTGTACGAGACGAACCGCCTGAGCGCGCAGGTCGTCAAGGTGACGCCGAACTACCTGCTGGTTGAAATCATTCCGGGTATCCTCGCGATGGTTCCCAAGGGCGAGTTCGAGTCGGCGGGGCAGTACAATCCCGGCCAAACGGTTGAAGTCACGCTGCTCACGATCAACCACGCGACGCGCCGCATCACCGCATCGATTCAGCACGTTGCCGACGTTGCTCCCGAAGAGATCGAGCGGTACGTGGTCGACGAAGACCTCGGGGCTCCGCTGGATGCGGTCGAGCTCCCGGACGTCGTCGCGTCGGTGGACGAAGCGGCGGCGATCGACCATCCGGCGACGGGTGACGCGGCGCTGTAAGCGCCGCGTCGCACCGCTGCCCAACCGGGCCGGCGGATGCGAATCGGTCTAACCGGCGGCATCGGCTCGGGCAAGAGCGAGGTCGCCAAGATTTTCGAAGGTCTCGGGGCGTTTGTGATCGACACCGACGCACTCGCGCGCGACGTGGTCGGCCCTACCAGCGACGCGTTGATGGAGATCGCACGCGAGTGGCCGGCGGTCGTGCGCGACGGCTTGCTCGATCGCGCGCAACTCGGCGCGATCGTCTTTGCCGACGCCGGGGCGCGCGCCAAACTCAACGCCATCCTCCACCCGCACATTCGCCGCGCGGCTATGCAGCGCGAGATGTCGGCGCGCCCGCATCAGCCGATCGTGCACGTGGTGCCGCTCCTCTTCGAGACCGACTACGCGCGGCTGGTCGATCGTACCGTGCTGGTCGTCGCCCCCGATGCCGAGCGGGTCGCGCGCGTTCGGGCGCGCGACGGGAGCAGCGAAGCCGAGGTGCGTGCACGGATGGCGGCCCAGATCGCGCCGGCGCGCGCACGCCTACTCGCCGATGCCACGATCGAGAACGACGCCGATCTCGAAACCTTGCGTGCGCGGGCGCGCGCCGTCTATCGCGAGCTGGTCGGCGCCGGCTGAGGCGTCGCCGGCGGCGGCGCACCCAGCGGCGCCCAGCGCCGCACCACAAAGCGCAGCGCGCCCCCAATGGCGTGCATCGTGTACCCGCGCAGGACGACCGCGCGATCGGTGGGTGCCGATGGAATCCCGCGGGCTAACGCGATCCTTCCGGTGGCGTCGGCGATCGCGGTGTGGGCGGCGTTCAGCCGACCGCCGATCGTGACCACGCGCCCGGGCGGCAGCTGCGCGAGGCCGGCGACGGGGTAGGGTGGCGCAAAGCGAATCGTCGTGGTCGCATCGACCGGCGCGGAGTCGAGCAGCCGGACGCGCACGCGGTAGGTTCCCGGGTTCGGACTGAACCCGCCGGCCGCGGGCGCGTTCCAGTCGTAGACCACGAGTGCGGTCGCCCCCGGCGCGAAGGCGCGCCGGTGGGTCGTGACGACCGGAGGGTGTTCCGGTGCCGAGCTCCACAGCCGCGTCCGGCCGTGCCACACCTCGATGGCGTATTCGGTCGGGCCGGCGAACGTCGCGGTGAGCGGTGCGCTCGAGGGGTTGCGCACGACCACCTCGATCGCGAGCGAACCCAGCAGATCGAGGCTCTCTCGGCGTACCTGCACCGAGACCCCGAGCGCCGGGGCAACGGTATGGGCGCTCGCTTGGTCGGTAAGCGAACAACATAGCGTTAGGCTGGCCGCAAGGGCGAAAATTTTAAGCAAACGAGGGCTTCCTCTCAGCGACTTCTACGAGAACTTCGCTTTAATCAACCTGTGGGACTTCTGAGTTTGCCGAGCGCTTGGATGGGAAACGTAGATGTCCGTACCCCTCAATCAACCACACTTAACGAGGTTACAGCATGCAAGACGAAGTGCAGGGCGGTATGAGCGTCCGCGAAGCCGGCCGACGTGGCGGCGAGCGCGTGAAGGCGAAATACGGCTCTGAGTTTTACGAAGAGATCGGCCGCAAAGGCGGTGAAGCGACCAAAACGAAGTACGGTCCCTCGTTTTACGAGGTCATCGGGCAGAAAGGCGGACAACGCCCCAAGCGTAAGTCCAGCTGAGTCGGGGTCCCATGGCGGATTCAAAGACCGGCGCTGAAAAGCGTGAGATGTCGGTGCGCGAAGCCGGCAAAAAAGGCGGCGATACCGTGCGCGAGCGCTATGGCTCGACCTTCTACGAAGAAATCGGGCGTAAAGGCGGTAAAGCGACGCGCGACCGACATGGCGTCGAGTTCTACGAATCGATCGGCCAAAAAGGTGGACAGGTCGTCAAGGAAAAGTACGGTTCCGATTTTTACGAAGAGATCGGACACAAGGGCGGTCAAAAGGTCAAGAAGCTGATCGCCGAGGCCAAGAAAAAGCCCCCACAGGAAGAGTCGTAGTTTGCATGCCGCCCCGTCATACGACGGGGCGGCGTTGCGAATAGCGCCCGACGCGCGGCTTTAGCGTGCGCGACCGCGACAGGAATCGACGTCCATCAGCGCACGCGCTTCGGCCGCCACGAATCGCGCGTCGACGTTGCCGTCGGGCTGGAGGGTCGTGACGATCGCCTGCGGCGTGATCCACGCCCACCCGGTCGGACTGTAGCGTGCCAGCCTGCAGGATGCGGTCGGGCCGCCGCCGTGCCCGAATCCGACCGCGAACGTGCCTTTGGGCCACTGCGAGAGTAAGAGCGCCTGACCGTGCGCCACGAACTCGATCCCGAGCCCCCGATGTGCATTCGTGTCCGGACCGCCCAGCGGCGGCAGCACCGCGTAGGCGAGCACCTGCGGCGACGGGATCAGCGGCCGAAACGCGATGTGCTTCACGGCCTCGCGGAACGGCATGGTCGTCCCGCGCTGGTCGATCAGCAGCGGCGGCGGCGTCGGCTTGGGATGCGCGGCACGCGCGCAGCCGCCCAACAGTAGGGCAGCGGCGATCCAGGCGGCGTAGCGCGTCATGGGCGCAGCTTTCTCATTTGCGGATATCCACGCCTCCGGAGAGCTTGCCGATATGAAAGGTGTTGGCGTCGAAGTCGAGGCTGATCCCGTCGACGCGCAGCGTTTGAGTGCCGGAATGGATGTACGCGGGGTGCGGCATGCGCATGAGCTTGGCATCGTTGGTCCAAATCACCAAATCCGTATCGAAGGAGCGCTTCTGCTTGTCGTGCACGTATTCGACGTGCACGCGCCCGATCGCGGTAAAGTCGAGCGACTGCAGGTTCAAGGTGACCTTTTGCGCCGAGATCTTCAGGTACGGCTTGCCGTTGCGAAAGACGAGGCCATCGCGCACGCCCTCGACGCTTCCGCGAGTACCGTCGGGCGAGAGCTGCGCGCGGGTGTAGTCGAAACTCCACGACTTCGTGGTAATGCGATTGCCGCGTACCGCACCGCCGTGAAATCTCAAGGGTACGTTGGCGGGCGGCGTGGGAATCGTCCCGCGACCGGCCAGCACGATGCCGACGACCAGATAGACGCCCAGCGCGGCGCTGGCCAGGGCCAGCCAGCGCTTCCAGCGCCAGCGCCGAAACTCAACGTGCATCGCGTCGCCTCGCGGCACCGACCAAGGCCAGATAGAGCAGCAGCACCGCGAGTGCAACCGGCCTCGGCCCGATTGCCGCGAAGAGCGTAGCAACCGGCGGCCCGACCTTGCCGAAGACGATCGTTTGCGTATCGATGCGGCTGCGCCGTTGCCACGTGCCGTCGGGCGCGATGATGCCGCTGATCCCGGTGGCGGCCGCCCGAATCAAATAGCGTCCGTTTTCGATCGCGCGCAGTTGCGCGATTTGGGCGTGCATGTACGGTCCCGACGTCCGCCCGAACCAGGCGTCGTCGGTACTCACGATCAGCAGTTGTGCGCCGCGCGCGACCTGCGCGTGCGCGAGATCTGCAAAAGCCGATTCCCAGCAAATCAAAGGTCCGATCGGCAGGGCGGCGGTGGGGTATACGCCGGCCACATGGCCGGCCGAAAACCCGCCGTTGAGCGCGCCGACGTACGGAAGCCAGCCGAGAAACGCGCGGCCCGGAAAAGACTCGGCAAACGGGACGAGCTGCCGCTTGCGGTAGATCGCTCGCGTGCCGTCGGGGTTGAAGACGTAGAGCGCATTATAGGCGCGGCCGGGATCGAGTTCGAGGCTGCCGGCAACGATCGTTGCGTCACCGCTGTGGGCCAGCGCGGCGATGCGTCGCATTAGTCGCGGATCGCGATTGAGACCCTCGGGAATGACCGATTCCGGCCAAACGATCAGACGCGGGTGGCGACGCAACGCGGCCTGCGTAAGCGAAAGATAGCGGCGTACCGCCAGCGCCGGGCTATTCCACTTGAGCGACTGCGCGATGTTACCCTGAACCGCCGCAACCCGAATGGTCGGCGCAGCGAGCGTACGCGCCGGCCATCCCAGCCAGGCGCTCGCCGTCAGCGCGATCAGGGCGAGCGCTGCGACCGCGAACGGACGCAGCGTTCGCCGGCAAATGGCGTCGGCCAGGTAGGCGCCGACGATGCACAGCGCCAGCGTGATGCCGTAGGTTCCGGCATAGGCGGCGAGCGCGCGTAACGGTCCGTCGGCTTGCGTGTAGCCGAGTTGGTCGAACGGTGCGCCGAGCGGACCGATCGAACGCAGCCATTCGCACAGCGTGAACGCAGCGGCGGCACCGAGCGGCGCGAGCGACGGCCGCATGCGCGCGTAGCCAAGCGCCGCCAAGCCCCCGGCGAGTGCCAGGAACGGCGCTTCGACGATCGCCGGACCGAGCGGAACGTACGGTCCGAAGGCGCCGATCGCGTGCCCGACGGTATACCCCACCCAGCGGTAGTCGAGCGTGAAGAAGAGCAGGCCGGCAAGCCAACCGAGCAGGACCGCGCCCTTCCAGGAGCCGGCTTGCCAGGCCAAGAACAGCGCGGCGGCCCCGAGCGGCGCCAACCATGCGGCGTCGAGCTTCGGAAACGCCGCAGCGAGCGCCAGTGCGCCGCCGAGCGCGAGCGCAGCCCGCGCCGGAAACGAGGATAAGATGATTCGCAAAGTAGGTTTCGGTTTCGTCCTCGTAACGGCGTTGATCGTTGCGGCCTGTGGTCGGCAGGTAACCCCCAACCCGCCGGGGATCGGCGCCGGCGGGTTGAGCCCCGGCTACATGAGCATCAAGTTTGACGTCGCCGGTAACTTAGACTTCACGACCTACCGCTACTTCATCGTCTTCAATACGACCGATAACGGGGTCACCCCGTTGACCAACCCGATTCAGACCAACTGGAAGGGCTACTCCTATGCGATCGAGGTCGGCGGCAACGGCTCGGCCGCCTCGGCCACGGCGTACGAATACCTGCAGCCCAACTGCACCTGCACCCCGGCCTACTTACCGCTGATCACGACCCCGCAACAGCTGCAGTTCAACCCCAACAGCAATGGCTCCGGCAGCGAGTTCAGCGTCATCTTCCAGCGCAACATCTTCAACGGGTACACCACCACGCCGACCCCGTCGGCCGGCCCGACCGCCGGCGCGACGCCGACGCCGACGCCCAATCCGAACGGCACGCCCACGCCGGCGCCGATCACGCAGAACTGGCGGTTCAACGCCTTCACCACCCAGCCTAACGTCAACGCCGTGTTGACCTACGTGGACTCACTCGGCGCCGGCGGTCCGACCGATACCACGTTCGTATCGCCGGTACTCAACGTCAACACGTCGTTCGACAACGTCTACTACGCACTCTCGAGCGGGCTGCAGATCGATCCGCCGGCGCAGATCACCTCGATCGAGATTGCCAACAATCCGTAACCCGTGCGGACGCGCTCTCTAGCTAGCGACGCGCTCGCGCGAACCTGGTATGGAGCCTCAATTTAGATGAAACCCGATCGACGCGCGTTATCCTGGTGACGGAGGCGAACGTGAAGACTCAGATCATTCGGACCGTTTTTGCTTTTGGCTGTGCGCTTCTCATTGCGGGATGCGCGACGCACCTCGCCTCCGGTTCGGCAGGGATTCCCACGGAAGGCGGTTTGGCAAGGAGAGGCGCGCATCCGGCAGCGGCGACGATTACCGTCACGTCGACGGCAGACTCCGACCTGGGTGCGATACGCGGCACCTGCCCGGCCGGAAAAGACGGCGAGTTGCGCTACGCTATGTGTACCGCCGCCGCAGGGGATACAATCGCGTTTGATACGATGGCGATGTGCGCCGATGCGCTGCCGTGTACCATCGTGCTCCACGCACCGCTTCCGCCGATCGAGCACGACCTGACGATCGACGCCGGGCGGTTCGGGAACGTCGTCATCGATGGCGACAAGCGACATCGCGCCTTTTTCGTCGACACCGGGGTGGTAACGATCGCCCATCTGGAGGTGCGCAACGCGGCCGCTATCGGGGGAGACGGCGGAGGCCGCGATTACCCTCAAAACGGTGGCGGCGGGGGAGCCGGCCTCGGGGCTGGCCTCTTCGTCAATCAGGCGACGGCAACGGTGCACGTCGTGGACGACTACTTCGTGGATCTGATCGCACGAGGCGGAAATGGCAACGGTATCGGGAGAGGCCGGCGCGTTGGGAGCGCCGGCGGCGGCGGGCTGGGCGGAAACGGGGGGCAGTTCAGTACCGCCAGCGCTTCCCGCGAGCCGGCCGGTTCCGGCGGCGGCGGCGTCCTGGGGGCCGGCGGCGACGCAATCTCCGCACCGAGGGCTCCGAGAGGCGTCCCAGGAGCCGGTGGGTACGGCGGAGGGGGTGGCGGCGCGTGCGACAACTGCATGGCGTCCGGCGGCGGGGCCGGGTACGGTTCGAATCCCGCCGGCAAGGGCGGAGGCTCGTTGAATCGTGGTGGCGCCGGCGAGTTCGGCGGCGGCGGCGGCGGGGCCGCAATCGGCCAGCGGTGGGATCGCGGCGGCGACGGCGGCTTTGGCGGCGGCGGCGGCGGCGGCGCGGTGTGCTTCGGCGGGAACTGCAGCGAACGCTCGGTCGGCGGCGGCGGGAACGGTGGGCCCGGCGGTGGCGGCGGCGGCTCGTTCGGATACCCTGCGGGCGCAGGCGGATCCTTGGGTGGGAACGTCGCCGGCTTAGACGGGGACGCTACAAATGGTGTGGGAGGCGGCGGTGCCGCAGCCGGACCGGCTATTTTCGTCGCGTTTGGCGTCGTTACGACGGACCGAAGCGGAGCTTCGAATCTCGTCGCCATCGGTGGCAGGAGAGGTTTCGCTGAGTACCCGCTAGGCGGGAGCAGCGACGTGCCGGTATTCAACTATGCAGGCACCGTCAACGGCTCGACGACGACGGGTCCCATCGCAGGTGCGCTTTCCGATCACGTTCCCTAACCGGCGCGCCGTACGTGTCGAGGCAACGGCGGAGGGACTGGCAAAGCCCCAAACGATGTTGCGCGACGGACGAGTGCGGCCGGGTGCGTAACGCACACGCCGCTGATAGCGATGGCAACATTTACGTAGTGACGGGTACCCAAAAGTTATGCGTCGCGTGGAGGTGGCCTTGCCGGCAACTCGGCGCTATCGCCAACGGATGCGGCGTTCCATGAGACCACCGCGGGCAACGGGTTCTTCTAGAAGTTGAAGCTGGTCGGGACGATCGGTCCCGACTGGCCGATCGCGAACTGGGCTCCCTGCGACGGGAACGCCAGCAG
>DAIDGS010000126.1 GCA_027459845.1 Vulcanimicrobiota bacterium
CGCCGTGGTAGGTGAGATCGAGCGGGTTGCCGGCATTGGGATGGACTGCGGCGCCGCGCACGGGCTGCGGGACGTTGTTACGCCAGGGCCCGTAGTAGAAGCGCGGCGTTCCGACGACGGCGATATCCGAACGGATTGCGGTGGCGGCGCTGCGGGGCAGCGACAGCGTGCCGAGCAACGGCTCCGGCGTGGGTGCGGCGACGCGCGCGCTGGTCGGACCGGATGCCGGCAGCGCCGCTCCGTGGCTCAGCGCGCAGCCCGCCAGCGCGGTTGCGCCGGACGCCAATAGCGCCAACGCCGATCGCTTGAGAAGAGTCAGCATCCTTCGTCCCTTTCTTGCCGCCTGCGACAACGACAATCGGGCCTACGCCCGAATACGTTCAGCACCGATTACTCTGACGAACGCGACCGGGCCTTCAAACGTTCCATCCGCGAACGGTAAATATTTTGCGGCGACGTGGCAGCGCGCCACGACCGAAGATCGAAGCGAGGGTAGGCGCCCGGTCATCTGGACGTGTACCACCCTTGGCGCTCGGGCGATGCGACGGCGTGGGAGACGCGGCGACGACTCCGACGCAGGCTATGGCGTGAGTTTGTACACCTCTTTGCTGCCCGGGTCGGCAACGTAGAGCGTGCCCGATGCGTCGACCGCGACGCTATACGGATCGGCGAAACGCTCGACCACGCGCCAGGTGCCATCGGCCAAACGCTCCCAAACGCACTTGTCGCCGGCGTCGGCAACGTACACCGTCGATCCGTCGAGGGACGCGGCGATGCCGTACGGATCGCCGAACACCTTGCCCAGATCGGTGGCATTCCCGCCCACGACGCGATAGGCGCGCTTGTCGCGAGCATCCGCAACGTAGAGCGCGCCGTTTCCGTCGACTGCCACGCCGTAGGGGTCGCTAAACGTCGTGCGAAAAATCTGACAGTCCGAGGAGGTGCCCCTACAAGCGACTTGTCCCGGTGTCTTATGCGGTAGGTGAGTGGCCTGCGCGGCATAGAGTGCGAATCCCTTACCCGGCGGTGCATAGACGGCGACATCGCGGTTGAAGAGCGGGTAGCTTGCGAAGTAGTCGTTGCGACCAGCGCAACACACGTACGCGTTTCCGTAGATGTTGACTTCCCATACGCGGGTCTCGTTGCCGGGTGCCTTGTCGGCGATGTAGACGCGGTCGTTTCCGCTGGGCGGTTCGCTTTGGACCGCGATCCCTTGCGGGTCGAATCCCGCAGCGGTGATGTGGGCGATCGGACGTATGGCGCCGTCGGGCGCGATCTTATAGACCAGCTTGCTGCCCGGATCGGAAACGTAGACCGAGCAGTTGTGCGCACAGTACGGATTCACCGCAACGCTGTACGGATCGGCGAAACGCCCGAGCGAGGTTCGGGTCCAGTGGGCGTGCAGGGCCGGCGCCGCCGCCGCGAGCGCGGCGCGCGCGCTGGACTGGGGTGCGAGGCTTTGCGATCCCGGCGACGCGCAGGCAGCCAGGGCGATCAGCGATGCGAGCGACAAAAGCGAACGACGATGCATGCGAGCCTCCTAGGTGCAGGTTGCCGGATGGCGCAGCGTTCGCGCAACGGCCGAGTGATCCCGCACGCTGAGGAACGCAACCGGGGTGCCGAGAGTTCCCCCGGATGCACGCGGCGCACTCCGGCGACGTAGGGTAAGCGGCGCCGGCGGCGGAAGCAACGCGCCACGTATGAAACGCGGAGCGGCGGTCGCCGCATGGACGGTCGCGGCCGTCGTCCTGATCGTGCTGCTCCTTGCCGACGGTCGCTACGGCATCTTTATCAACGAGCTGTACTTCATCGTCTGCGGGCGCCATCCGGCCCTCGGATACGTCGATCAGCCGCCGGTGATCCCGCTGCTTTCGGCACTGATGACGCTGGGGGGCGTGAATCTTCTCGTGCTTCGGCTTCCGGCGATCGCGGCCGCGGTGCTGCTGGTGCCGCTGACCGTGCTCTTTGCGCAGCAACTCGGCGCCTCGCGGCGCGGCGCGTGGCTGGCGGCGGTTGCCGCAGCGAGTTGCACGCTGGTCACGGCGCTGGCGGCAAACCTCGGCACCTCGTCGTTCGAGGCGTTCGACTTCACGGCGACCGCGTATCTCGTGACCCGTGCGATCCTGCAGCACGACCGGCGCGCGTGGTGGTGGGCGGGGATCGTGGTCGGGGTCGCCTTCGAGACCAAGTACAGTATCGTGTTCTGGGCGCTCGGCCTGATCGCCGGGCTCGCCGCGTTCGGACCGCGCGCGATCTTTCGGTCGCGCGACTTTTGGATCGGGGTCGGCATTGCGTTTCTGATCGCGCTGCCCAACGCGCTCTGGCAACTCGGCGCGGGGCTGCCCTTTCTGGAGCTGGTGCGCAACGATAATGCCGGCAATCTGATCGGTGGACCGATCGCCTTTGCGATCGGGCAGATCGTCATGACCAACGCGCTACTCGCCCCGCTTTGGCTCACCGCGATCGTTGCGCCGTTCGCGTCGGCGCGGCTGGCGCCGCTGCGCTACCTTTCGGTTGCGTTCGCGATCTTCGTCGCGATCATCTACCTCTCGCACGGCAAGGCCTACTATCTCGCGGGTGCCTATCCGACGATGTTCGCGCTGGGCGCGGCGGCGTGCACGCGGCTGCCGCGCGTGCTAATCGGCGTGTGGAGCCTGCTGGCGGCGGCGAACGGGGCGCTGGCGTTACCGCTGGTGCTGCCGATCCAGTCGCCCGCGGCGCTGCAGTCCACGCTCGCGCGCATGGCCTTTCGACCGCGACCGCTCGAAGCCGCCGGCATCGGTGCTCCCTTGATGCAGGTGTTCTCCGAGGAGTTCGGTTGGCGCAGCCTCGCCCGCAGCGTCGCGCGCGCCTATCGCGCGTTGCCGCCTGCCCAGCGCGCCAAGGCCGCCATTTATGCCGCCACCTACGGCGAAGCCTCGGCCATCGACGTGTTCGGCCGCGACCTGCCGCCGGCGATCAGCGGGAACAACCAGTACTATCTCTGGGGAACGCACGGTTACGACGGCTCGGTGGTGCTGGCCGTGAACGAAGAGCCGGCGAAGTGGTCGAAGTTTTGCCGGTCGGTGCGGATCGTCGCGTACTACGGAGCGTCGCCCTACGCCATGCCGTACGACGTGCATCGGCCGATCGTGCTGTGCCTGGGGATGCATCCGCCGTTGCCGCAGCTTTGGCCCGCCTTCAAGCACTACGGCATCGAGTTCCCGGGGCCGTTCGACGAGCCGCGCCCGTAACGATCCGCATCGACACCGCGGCTGCGGTGCCCGCCCTTGTCGTCGCGAGCGCCATGCGTGAACGATCGCCGCAGACGCCCTGGACGCGGCGCGGGAGGTTGGCTAGAATGGCGCTAACCGAGCTCACGGAGCGCGTGGCTCGCCTCGAGGGACGCGTGGACGAAATCACCAACCATCTGATCGAACGCATTGAAACGTCGGTCGACGTCAAGTTCGCCGATATGCGCCGCGAGCTGGGCGAGCAGATCGGCGGACTGCGCCGCGAGTTCGACACGCAGATCGGCGGGTTGCGCCAGGAGGTCGGCGCGCAGATCACGGCAACGCGCGAACTCGTCTACAAGGTGAATCGCCAGACGATCTTCTTCGTGCTCGGCACTTGGATCGCTACCATGTGCACCATCCTGTTCCATCGCTAAGACGCGCCGTAAACAGCCGACGGTGGACACTCGCCCCCAACGGGAGCATCGAGCGGCGCTACGCGCGTATCGTCGACGCTCGCGTCGTACCGCAAGGCAACGATACCTGCACGAAAACCGCACCCTGAGCACCGCGTCGGTGCGCGGCGCGTGCCGCGAGAGGCCCAGCCCAGCGCGCGCGTCGAAGAGCGAGCGTACCAGGAGGTGCGCGTGATGCGTCGTTCGATCTTCGTATTTGCCCTCGCGGCGCTGGCATGCGCCGGGACGCTCCCCGCGGGGGCGCAACCGCCCACGACGATCGCCGTCGACGGGCGCGTGGCGCTGGCGTCGCTGGCGTCGCTCTGCGACGCGCAACTGCGCACGGTACTGGACGGCCTGCAGACCCTGGCGGCGACGCCCGCGGCGCAGCAGGCGCGCTGGAGCGAACTCGCGGCGCCGCTACGCGCCTTGACCGCCGGACTGCCGGTGCCGGTAGTCGCGTGGTTTGCGCGACCGGACGGCAGCTATTGGACCGCGCAGGCCGGGCGGCAGCGCAACACGCTGGCCGATCGACCGTACTTTGCGCGGCTGCTGCACGGTAGCACGGTGGTCGGCGACCTCATCGCCAGCCGTTCGACCGGTCAGCCGGCGGCGGTGGTGGCGGTGCCGATCCGCAACGCCCGCGGTCGGACGATCGGTGCGCTCGGCGCGTCGGTGCCGCTGGCCGCGCTGAGCAGCGTGCTCAAGCGCGAGATGGATCTCGGTCCGCGCTCGATCTTCTTCTCGCTCGACCGGCACGGCGTGGTAGGGATCAGCGTGTATCGCGCGCTTCAACTGCGCCATTTCGATGCGATCACACCCGAGTTTCACGACGCCTTCACGACCATGCTGAAGACCACGCACGGAACCGTCACCTACACGCTGCACGGCGTGCGGCGCACGGTGATCTATCGCACCTCGGCGTTCACCGGATGGCGCTACGCCTTCGGCACGGTCGCAACGCCCGGCAAGTAGCACGCGACGCAATGGGCGCGCACCACGGGCCGCGCCAGCCCGAGCCGTTCGATCCGCAGCGTGCCGCGATGCTCGACGACCCGGCGCGCGACGCGTGGATGCCGGCCGCGGCGATCGTGGCGCTGGTGGATGCGCCACCGAACGCGCGCGTGCTCGACTATGGGACCGGCACGGCGCGCTATGCGATCGCGCTCGCACGCGAACGCCCCGACACCGACGTGGTGGCCTACGATAACCAGGCGCCGATGCTGCACCTGGCGCGCGAACGGATCGCGCAGGCGCACCTGAGCAACGCGCGGGTTGCCGGACCGGATGCCGATGCGCTACGCCCCGGGTTCGCGCGCATCCTGGCGATCAACGTGCTACACGAACTCGATTCCGACGACCTCACCCGGACGCGCGCGCTGCTTTCGCCCGACGGCGCGCTGCTCGCGATCGATTGGGACGCGCGGATCGCGCGCCCGGTCGGGCCGCCTGCCGCACACGTGTACGCCCCCGACGAAGCGATCGCGCGGCTCGCCGACGCCGGCTTTGCGGCCACGCAGATCGACGCGCCGCAGTTGCCGTACCACTATGTGCTGCGCGCCACGCACGCGGCGCGCACGACAACTGCGTGCGCCGACGCCGGAGGCTGACGCACCAGGCGGCGGTGATTTATTCGCGTTTCGTGGAGGCACGCCGATGACGACCGCCAATCCGCCACCAAAGGCGCCCACTGGTTTTGCCGAAGTGCTGGCCGAAGAATCGCGCTTCACCTCCGACTATCTGGTGCTGGTCGTTGCGTCGAGCGTGATCGCCACGCTCGGACTGCTGGAGAACAACGCGGCGGTCATCATCGGTGCGATGATCATCGCCCCCCTGATCGCGCCGATTCAAGGCTTGTCGTTCGGCGCGGTCGCGGGAAGTCCGCGCCTGTTCCGGCGGGCCACGCTGACGTTAGCAATCGGGACGGTCGTCTCGATTGCCGTTGCAGCGACCATCGAACTCGTGGTCGCATTACCGGTCCTCGGGTCGGAGATTTTGGCGCGCTCGAAGCCCACGCTGCTCGATCTCGGTATCGCCCTCGCCGCCGGGGCGATCTCCGGATTTGCGAAGACGCGGCCCTCGATTTCCGCAACGATCGCCGGCACGGCCATCGCGGTCGCATTGATGCCGCCGCTCTGCGTGATCGGGATCGCGCTCGCAGCCGGTCATTCGGATCTTGCTTTGGGGAGTTTTCTGCTCTACACGACCAACTTCTTCGGCATCACCGTAGCGTGCATGGTGCTCTACCGGGTTGCCGGGCACGTGCGCTCACCCGACCGGGCTGCACTGACGGCAGCGATCATTCTGACGCTCGTGGTTGCCGTTCCACTGGGCACAGGTCTGGTAGAGTTGCTGCGCTACGCTCGCTTGGAGAACGCACTCAGTACGGCGCTTGTCACGAAAACGATGACCTTCAAGCACGTGGAACTGGTGCAGATGCACGTCGACTGGCTGCGGGAGCCTCCGGTCGCGACGCTCGTCGTTCGTTCGACGCAGCCGATCACACCCACACAGGTGACGTATCTCGAGCGTTTTGCGCGAGAGCGGACCGGGCATGCGTTTACGCTCGTCTTTGAAGTCACGCCCATCGTCGAAGTGCGCGGCGCGACACCGCCTCCCGATTAGCGCGCGTGCGCCGCCGGCCGTACGACGGTGACGCTCCAGCCACCTTTGCACGGTGCGTCGCGATCGCGCCGAGCGCGGAACCCGAAGCCGGAGAGGGACCGGCGCTACGCCGTGGCCCAGATCGTTGCCATCGGTCGGCCAGTACTTGACGCGTGAAGCGTCGTCGACCGGTTCCGGCGGCGCGGGCGGCCCAGGGAGCGCGTTACCTCAGAAAGCGTTTACCGCGAAGCCCGGCGGGTTGACATCGACCTTGCGCTGCAGCGCTTCATTGGGCGCGCGCTCGATCGAAAAGAATGCCGATCCCGGGGCGCGACGCTCGCGGGGCTCGCCGACGGCGGCTTTGCGGCCGCGGGGATCGATGCGCCGCGACTGCCGTAGCACCGCCTACTCCGCGCGACGCCGGCCCTCGCGAAGCGCCCGGCTCGTACCGAGCAACCGCCATCGGCGACAGACGGTGCCTGGGTCGCGCTGGCCGGTTTTTCGGCGCCCGGTAGGTTGGAGTGAATCGGCGTGCAAGCACCTGAATAGCTCTTGTCTTCGACCCCTCGCAGCCTCGACAATCGCATCGCACAAGGAGAATCCTCGTGGAACGGCATGCATCGGGAACTCGCCTCTGGTTGACCGTTGTGATCGTCCTCGTATTGGCGGGCGTCGCCGCGTACTTTGCCGGCACCCTGGTCGAACGCGCGGCCGGCGCGCAGAGTGCGCGCGAAGCTCGGCAGCAGTATGCGGCGCTCAAAGGTCAGCTTGCACAGGCTGACGCTCGAAATGCGACCCTACACTCGGTGAATCGCCTGCTCAGCGCAAACGTATGGGCATATCGCGCCGCGGTGGCACTCGATAACCGGAACTTCGGCGTGGCTGACAACGCCATCAACATGGTTGCTACGACGTTACACGGTCTCGACGCAGCCGCAACCGGACTCAACGCCGCCGCGGTGACGGCCGTTCAAAAGCAAGCCGCGAGCGTGAAAATTTCTGTGGCGCAGAATCTTGAATCCCAGCACACCCAGGTACTTGCGCTTGCGTCATCCATCAACGCGCTGGTGCGACGGGCAACCGCGGCGGCCGGCGCGAAACCCTGATTGCCAAATCGCCGTCGCTATGGCGTGACGGTCGCGGCGCGACGGGTCGCAGCAGCGCTCGCAGCATGCGGGATACCGGTCTGCGCACCGCAGCCGACGGGCGCGGCGCACAGCAGCGTACCGACGGCGACGCGGAAACACAAGCCTTCGAGCATATTCCGATCCCTTTCGGTTACGGCGTGAGCTTCCAAACGTGCTTGCTGCCCGGATCGGCGACGAACACGGTGCCGGCGGCATCGACCGCGACGCCGGAGGGCTCGGCGAAGACGCCGATCACGCTCCACGTTCCGTCGGGGTCACTTTTCCAGACGCGTTTGCCGCCGGCGTCCGCGACGTACACGTGACGTTCGTCCAGCGACACCGCAACGCCGTGCGGGTCGTCGAACCCGCGCAGCACGCGCGTGTCTCCGCCTAACGGACTCGTCGCGTAGACGGTCTTTGTACCCGCGTCGGCCACGTATGCCTCAGCGCGCGTGGCGCCGCCCGCGACGGCATAGGGGTTCACGAAGCGCGTGATCTTGTTCGCGCACGAGCAGACCAAGTAGCCCGGGTCGGTTTCCGGCCGATACGAGGCTTGCGCGGCGATGATCCAGGCATGCATGTACGGCCTGGGATGGGTCTGCGGATACGTCACCGCGACGCCGCGAAAGTAGCGTTCGCCGCCGACATTCCGAAGATCGACCCGCGTCGTGGTTCCGTTCGGTGCGACCCTCCAGACGCGAGAGACTCCGCCGGGTTCCTTATCGGCCACGTAGACGTTGTGGTCGCGGTCGATGGCGACGCCAATCGGATCGAACGCAGGCGCGTCGATCCAATCGCCGATCGCGGTGCGATTGCCATCGGGCGCGACTTTCCAAACCCGCTTGGCACCGGGATCGGCGACGTACACGTCGCACCGCTCGGCGCAAAACGGATTGACGGCGACTCCGTACGGGTCGGGAAACGTTCCGATCGACGTCTGCGCCCAGTGCGATCGCAGGTGCGCGACAGCCGCGGCCGCGCCGGGCAACGCGGAGAGCGGTGCCGGGCCCGCCTGACCGCATGCGCTCAGTATGCCGGCCGCGCAGGCGGCAACGATTGCTCGAAGGGTACGACGATCACGCATTGTATGCACTCCAAGAGTTACGGGGCGAGCTTCCAGACATGTTTGCTGCCGGGGTCGGCCACGTACACGTCGCCGTTCGCGGCGGCTGCAACGCCGTAGCGGTCTGCGAACGTTCCGATTTCGGTCCACGACGATCCGTCGGGCGACGATTCGAAGACCTTCTTCGTACCGGCGTCGGCGACGTAGACATCGCCGCGATTATCGACCGCGACTCCGTATGGATTGGCAAATGCATGCTCGATAAAGAGCTTGCAATCGACGCGCAGGCACCGTACGTGACCCTTTGACGAGAGCGGAAAGCGCGTCGCAACCGCGGCGTAGAGTGCCGGCGACGTTTGCGCGGACGCGACGCCCGCGGAAAATGGGGAAAGGGAACCGGCCCGAAGACGCTTCCAACCGAGTTGTCCGGTTTCACGTACGCGATCTCGCCCGTGCCCTTGTCGGCCACCCAGAGCAGGTACGGCGTTGCTATCGCGACGGCCTGCGGATCGAACTTGCTTCCGGAGCGCAGCGAAAAGTTGCCGACGGTCGTCGTTTCGCCCGAGGCGCCGATCTTCACGATCGTCGTGCTGCCGGGATCGGCCACGTACGCATTGCCTGAAGCATCGACGGCGACCCCGCAGCGATCGACGAGCCCTTTTCGACGGAAACGCGCCGGCAGGGCGGGATATCCTGCACTTTCGAACGGATTTTTGAGCGCGGACGCCAAGGTATTGCCCGGTGATCGAGCTTACCGAATCGGGGCCGTTGACGCTTGCACGATCGCACGACGTTCCGGCCTTCGGGGACCAGCTCTTCTCGGCCGGCGCCGCGACCCTTCATGCCGCGCTGGTCGAGTTTCCCAGCGGCGGCGCGGGGAGCTTCACGCACACCGAATCCGACATCACTTATATCGAGCGCGGCGACGTCTGGCTGACGATGGACGGCTTCGCCGGCTGGGTCCACGGCGGCTCCCTGCTGGTGTTGCCGGCCGGGGTTCGTCGCCTTATTGCCGTCACGCAGACGCGCGGGATTTCGATCGGTTTGGGCTCCGACGGCCTCGCGGGCAGGCACGCGGTACAACCCACGATCGTGCCGCTGGGACGGCGCGGCCGGCGCGAGTGGCTCGACCGCGCCATGCTGCTGGTCGAGCGCCCGGCGACGGATCGCAGCGAGCTGCTTCGGTCGCTCGGTACGGCGCTTTCCGATTGCGTGGAGATGCGCGAGCGCACGCGGCACGCGCTGCTCGCGGAGCTGCTGCGCTTCATCGAAGGCGGCGCCATCGGTGGCGCGGGCTCGTTGCGCGACCTGGGGGATCGCTTCGGGTACGCGCCCAACCACCTCAACGAGATCGTGCGCCGACATACCGGTCGTTCGATTCGCCAGTGGGAGATCGGATTTCGGCTGGAAGCCGCACGGCGGCTGCTGAAGCTGCCGCCTCTGAGCGTCGGCGCGGTCGCCGCCAAAATCGGCCTGGACGCGCCCTACTTCGCGCGCAGTTTTCGAAAGCGATTCGAAATGTCGCCGTCGGTGTGGCGCAACGCCGTGCTCGGTGGGACGAACCTGACGCGGTTGATCGACGAGGTAAACGCGGGCGGCGTGGTGAGCATCTCCGCGGGCTGAGCGTTCCGCCAATGTCGATCTCGCGCAACACGGCGACGGGCGCGCTGTGCGCTTAGGGGCTTTCGCGCGGAAAGGGAGCCGGCGTAATCGGCGGACGTACGCCCGAAATCGACGCGCATCGCGGGCGGTTCCGTCACGGCGTTATTTACAGACGATGCCGGCGGCCCCGAGCCCAACGTCGACGTGGTTGACGCGCGGCGCGACGACGAGCGTGAGCGTGCGTCCATGCGGCGTGGCCGACGGATGTGGGGAGAGCATCCAGCCTTTGGGCCCGAGCCCGACGGTAAAGCACGTGGTGCCCGGATAGGTTCCCGCGTTGACGATGGTGAGCGCGGTTTTTCCGGTGGCCGTGAACGCGGTCGAACTACGACGCACGATGTAGAGAAACGCGGTGCCGGGGCAACTGCGCGACGCGCACGGTTTCGGATAGCGCGAGAACGGCACACCGCGAACGGTGCCCGTGATATCGCCGCTACCGGTGGCGTCACCCAGGAGCAGCGTTGGTTTGCCGCCACCGTCATTTTGCGGGAAGGTGAGCGTGAGCGCGAAGCCCCGGTAGGGCGCGAGCCGTAGCGCACCGCCGGCGGCCGGCAGCACGGCCTGCGTGCAGGCGCCGTGGAAATCATAGAAGCCGGCGATCCGGCACGGGCTGGCCGCTGCGGCGGCGCGCACTGCCGCACCGGTGAAGGGCTGCGAGGGTGCAAGCCCGGGCTGCGCGCACGCCGCGAGTGCCACGAGTGCGGTGGCGGCAGCTCCGACACGAAACGCGTGAATCGACATGGTGCAAGCCTCCTACAGGCGGGCGAGCGTAGGGGTGGATGCTTGCTTTCGCGCCGCCTTCGCCCCTTCCGGCAGCGCGGCGTTGAGCGCGCGGCGATCGCGCCGGAGCGCGCAGGCCGACCCCCGAGGGGGCGCGGGCCACTTGCTCGCGGGCACCAAATCTTCGGCCGCGTTCCACCAGAAGCCGGCCCGCGTGTACGACGGGATATCGGGAAACGCGAGCGACTGGTAGTAATTGAAGATGCCGGTGGCGCGCGCCAACGTCGAGCGTACGATCGGCCGGTTCATTCCGATTTCGCCGAAGCCAACCTTGGCGTTGGGGAAATCCGCGGCGAGTTGCTTGAAAATCGCATCCCATTGGCGGCGCGTCGGGCGAATGCCGTGGTTGTCGGTTTCGTAGTACGAGACGAGCACGTACCGCAGCCCGGCGTGCATCGCAGCCGGAACGTATCGCCGTTCCCACGGAATCATTTGATAGCCGGCGGTGACCGTCGGCGGCGGCTCGTAGTAAAGCGTCATCGCGGTCGGGTAGCCGGCGGCGGAGACGGCGTCGTACATCGCTCGAACCTTCGCCATGACGTCGCGCGCGCGGGCGGCGCATTCGGCCGTTCCGGGACACCGCACCGAACTCAACCATTCGCCGTTGACCTCATTGCCGATTTCCCAAAGGTCGACGCGAGGGCCCAATGCGGCGAGGTAGGCTCGGACCCGCGCGCGGACCTGCGCGAGCGAGTACTGCTTCATCGCGGAGCTGTCGACCAGCTCGCCCATCGTGTAGCCATAGCGATCGAGGCGCGTTATCGCCGACGCGTAACATTCCGGCGGGACGCGGTCGAAGACCACACGCACGCTCGGATCGCGCAGCAGCCGTTCGCTACGCAGTTGCGCCGGCGTTGCGGCGCAGGTCGTCGAGAGATCGTCGTAGGTGATGCCGCGCAGGTTGGGCGGGAGGACGCGCAGCTCACCGACACCACGCACTTCCGACGGAGGGCTGCCCGGCAGCGGCGATCGCTGCGCCGGGGAACACGCACTCGTGGTCAGGATCGCCGCGAGCCCTAGGAGCCAGAGTTGCCGCATGGCGGAGGTGACCTTAGAGCGCGGCGAGATCGCGGTGCAGGGCGCGGAGCCCGAAGCCCGAGGGGGCCCGGCGCGCCGCCGATGCCCAGTCGGCGCCGAGCACCGCGTACGCTTCGTCCATATAGGCGGCGTAGAAGCGCCAGGTGACGGCCTTGAGACGCCCCCAGGTGACGGCGTAGAGGTGCGTGGCGTCGTAGGCGAAGGCCGGGACACAGTGACCGTCGTCGGGATTGGGGCGCGCCTCGGGCGTCGCGACGCCGCCGGGTGGAACGTCCCACGCGCGCCGCGGCAGCAGCGCGAAGCGCGGCAGCGCGAAGCCGATGTACGCGACCCCGAAGAGATCGATGCTGCGCTTGGCCTGGAGGACGTCGCCATCGCGCAGGCGCGCGAAGGCGAAGATGCGATCGCGTGCGATCCCGTGGGCGCGCCAGAACTTCAGGACGTCGAGGCAGTAGGCGCCGACGTCGCGACCGCCGGCGATCGCGTAGTAGGCGGCCAGCACCGCGCGCCAGGGTGGAACGACCTCGCGCCGGCGCGCGTAGCGCGTCCACGACTGGATGGTGTGTGCGGCAGCCGCGCAGGTGCAATCGAGATGGACGTCGTTGCCGTACATCGGCCAGCGCGTGACGCGCGACGCATAGTCGACCCGCTCCGGCGGCGCCGGCAACCGTGCGCCGAGGTAGTTTGCCAGCAATAGCGTGCGCGCATCGGTGCGCGGGGGAAGTTTGCCGAGCAGACGCGCCATCGAAGCCGCTCCTTATCGCGACGGGAGGCTTGAGAGGCGGTCATTGGAGACGAAGCGATGAAGTTCCGCTCGGATCGCGTCGCAGGCGCTGCTCTTGGCCGCGGGATCGCCGGCCGGACGACGGCGCACCGCACCGCTGGCGATCGGCCACCTCACCGCGTCGTGTTCCTCGAATCACTCGCGCGCGCGGTACCGCACCTCGGCAGCCGCGGTTAGGCGACGAGTCGGCTTCGCCCCTCGCAAGAAAAGTGGGTTCGCTGTGTGCCGGAGATGCTATGCGCGGCGCTTTACGCCGGTAGCGACGCGCTTTAGAGGCGGAAACGTCTCACTCTCGTCGTACGTTCCCTAGAAAAGCTACAGCACCATTGGAGGGCGCATGTACCAGCCTCTGAAGAAAGTTGTCGTGGCCGCCGTGGCAGCCCTGGCGTGCGGGTGCGCCGGCCAGCCAGGAGCCAAGACCGGCGGCGCCGTGCCTGCAAGGATGGCGGCCGTTCCGGCTACCCATTGCGCGAAGCCCGACCTCCAGCCGCTGGACCTTGAGAAGACCGACTACCGATTTCGCATGATCGGAGGCCTATTCAAGGTGACGTCCGACAACCCAAACGTTGACGTGGTCGTAAACAAGCACGGCGTGGATCCGTATCAAATCGACGTTCAACCCAGCCGGTTGGGGCCGAGCGTCGCTCGCGCCGCGATCACCGTAACCGATGAAGCCACGGGGTGCGCGTTCGCCTTCAACGTTGTCGTTCAAAAGTAACCCGATTCCGCTATCCGCGCTGCAGATTGTCCGCGATCCGTAACCTTTGCGGATTCTTTGACGATGCTAACTTTCGCGCGGAGATACTCGGCGTGGTTGGAGCCATCGGGTACTACTACTGGCTTCAATGCAGTCGCCACGGCGTACCTCACTTTCCCGGAGTGCGCGGCTTCCGGGGTGACGCTTCCCGGCCCTACTCGGCCGGCACCGCAATGGGCAGACGAACGGGCGTTGTTCCCATGCTAACGGCGACCGCCGGTCGTGCACCGCGGCGTCCGTTTTGCACCGGTTATTCTTTGCAGGCGAGCCTTCCAGGGCAGCGTCCGAGTGCTGCGGCCGCAGCGACGAGGCGCGCGCCCTGGGGCGCGCCCCGCTCGCCGAGAGACACGCGGTACGGGGCGTTCGGGTCGGCCACGCGTTACGGCGGCTCGTGCAGTCTGATGGATTGCGGATGCCGACGCTGCGGCAGCCGCGCGCTGCTCACGTATCCGCTGAGGGTTACGGCATCGGCATAGATGCCGAGCCGTTGGAGGCCGTGTTTTGGCACGCCGTAGACGCCGATGAGGAGATAGTCGTCGTGGCCAGCCAGTGCGCTCAAATTTGCCGAAACATGCTCCCATGGGCCACGGTAGCGATGCTGCACGAGGATGCTCTTATCGAGACTTCCGTTAGTTTGGTAGAGCGCGACGAACTGTGAAATCCCGGACTTGTGGTCCGTGGTCACCGGCCTGATCCAGAGGCTCAGCGTCGCTTGCGCCGGGATCGCCACCTGCTGGCATAATCCGTAGACGCCCGCGGGTTCGGGTGCCTTGCCGTTTGTCCCGGCGTACCCGTCGTACTTCCCCTGGAAGGGATCGAAGCGCACCACCTTCACCACACCTTTAGCCTTGCCGCTGTAGCACGCGCCCCACGGGCTAAGTTTCCCGGTTTCAAATCCCGGATTAAGGACGACGTTCTCGAGGATCGGCGTTGGTGTTGGGGTAGGTGTTGGTGTTGGTGTTGGCGTTGGCGTTGGCCTTGGTGTTGGCGTAGGCGTAGGCGTAGGCGTAGGCGTAGGCGTAGGTGTTGGTCCTGGCGTTGGCGTTGCTCCTACTCCATAGCTTAGTACACAGCTATCACTTACATTCGACCATAATGGCTGCATGGCATAGGTATCGCCATTTCCAAGCGTCACATCTTGCAAATTTTGCCATGCGCATAGGTCTCCTATTTCGCACACACCACCTTGGCAGGTTGTGTTGTACCAGGCGTTGACTTGCGGGTCGGTGATTGTTTCAGCGATTTCGTGCCCACTAACGATTGTCAATCCATCAAGAGTTCCCGGAGTGTTAACAGATCCATCACCGCAATTAGTAGCATCAGGAAGGTAAGGGATATAAGAATACGATTGTGGCGTTGCGCTACTTCCGGGATACGTGTAGCTATGATACCCGCAAAAGCTTTGCGCGGCCACGCTCATCGTGTTATGTGCCGTCAGGACGATGGTATTCGTTTCAGGCGAGACCGCGATATTGTCCGCCTGCATCGCTGACTGCACCTCGGCGGAGACGAGCCCGCGCTGGTACGTCGCCGGCGGCTGCGATGGATCGACATATGCGTCGAGCAACATGTCGGAGCAGGGGTTCGCGATCGGCCCGGTCGTGTCGTAATACTGCGTGACGATGTTGAGCCACGTCGTGCAATCCAGATCGGTGGCAAGGTTGTAGAGGTCGCTGGTGGCCCCGTCGGGGTCGTCGGTGGTATCGTTCCACGGCGGGTTGCTGAAGCCCCAAAACAAGAGGATGATCTGCGGATTGCGTTGCGTGGGGCCGCCGTGGTACGTCATCGGGGCGGTCGATGCGCCATGGATGCGGTGCGTTCGATACCAGCCGGGCGTATAGAAGAAATGGGGTTCGCGACGCGGTTTGCCGCGATCGCGCATGAGAGCGCGTTTGCGATATTGCGCGAGCGACTTTCCGGGAAGGCGTGCGGGGAGGAGGCGCGCGGAGTGAACGACCCGGCGTGGTGCGGCGGCGGGCACGCCCCTTTGAGCGAGCGCCGGCGCGAAGGAGCCCGCAGGCATTCGTGCACTCGAACTGCAGGCGCTCAGCGCGAGCGCTGCAATGAATACCACCACGCGTTTCATCCGCGAGCCTTTCTCGGCGCGCCGCCTTCGCCGTGCTCACTCCTTGGATGCAGCCGATGCCGTTCCTGGGCCGCGCGGTCTCCTGCGGCCGGGGTCATCGAATGCCGCCGCGGGGCGCGGGGCGATCCTCGCGATTGCAGCGCCGGTCGCGGGCTCGTACGCCGGCGATGGCGACCAAGCAGGCGACCGGACGCCGCTCGCGAACGGGCGGTCGCATGCTTGAACGCGACCACTCGCCGATCGCTCCGGAGCTGCGCGCAGCGGTGCACGCGCACTATCAGCGCGTTGCGCCGTTGCTGGCGCGGCACTTTACCGCGACGCCGATCGTCTTTGCGAGTTTCCCGCACGGCTTCGACGCGCCGCCGCAGTGGCACGGGCCGCTCAATCCGCGCTATCCCGCGCCGGCCGACGAGACCACGATTGCGGTGCCGAGCGCGCACGGCGTACACCGCTACCGCGCCCTCGACGCGACGACGGTCGAACGGCTGGCGGTGCACGCGCAGGCGATCGAGTTTCACGGCTGGTCGCCGCAGCCCAACGATCCGAGCCACGCGCGCTTTGCACGGATTCTGCTCGAACTCGATGCCGACGCGCCGGCCGGACACCTGAACGACGCTGCGCTGCAGCTGCGCGCCCGGCTGCGCGCGACCGGGTGCGATGCGATCGCCCTGCTGATGGGGACCAACGGGATCGCGCTGTGGATTCCGCTCGCGCAGCCGCGCGACTATCCGAGCGTACGCGCCTGGCTGCACGACTTCTGCAATGCGGCAATCGCGGCCGATCCGCGGCGCTTTTCGGGCGCGCCCGACACACACGCGCTCGGGCGCATCCATCTGCACGTCGGTTCGAACGCACCGGGGCGCTACAGCGCGCTACCCTATAGCCTGCGCGGCGACGCGGCGTTGCGCGTCTGCGCCCCGGTGACGTGGGACGAACTGCCGCACCTCTTACCGAACGCCTTCGATGCGGCGACCTTTGCGGCGCGCTTGGCGGCGCGCGGCGACGTGTTTGCGGCCGAGCTGGCGCGCATCGGTGCGGGGGCGACGCTCACGCTGGCGCCCAGTGCCGAGCGCGCACACGGGCGCGCGATCGAGCCGCACGGCGACATCCTGCAGGCGGCGTTGGCGGTGCTCCAAGACGGCGTGGCGCGCGACGCCAAGAGCATCCTGGCGCAGGCGCTGGCGCGCGGCTTAGTGCCGCCGAATACGAAGGTGAAGTACGTGTACACCTCGCTGCTGGAGTACATCGTGCGAACCGCCGGGCACGGCCACCGGCCGTTGATCGTGCAGGACGAAGATCGCAGCTTTCGACTCAACGTGCCGCCCGATAGCTGGCCGGCGGTGGCGACGCCGCCGCAACCCCCGCTCGATGCGACCCGGCAAGCGACGATCGACCGGCTGACGCAGACGATGCGCGGCAGCGATCCGGCCGCCTTCGAGTTGGCGGTGTGCGATGCGTTCGCGCAGCTCGGCTTTTCGGCGACGCACGTCGGCGGCAACGACGGCCCCGACGGCTACGCCGACGCGCAGCTCGGTCCGCTTGGGTATCGCGCGATGCTGGAGTGCAAATCCGGCGCGCGCGACGTGAGTTCGCCCGACTGCGTGGAGGCGAGTAAGTTTCGCGATCCCTATCGGGCGCAGTTCTGCGCCTTGATCGGGCCGGGCTTTTCGGAGGATACGGAACTCGCGCAGGAGTTGCAGACGCACGGCGTGAGCGCCTGGACGGTCGACGATCTCGCGACGCTTTTGCGCGTGCGCAGCAACCCGCAGGAGATGCGCGGGCTCTTTGCGCCCGGTTACGTGGCCGACGCGCTCGGCCCGCTGCTGTGGGAGCGCGTTCATGGTGCCGCCAAGCGGGTGCGCTTGATCTGCGAGTACGTGCGCGAGGCCGGCTGGGCGGCGCAGGTCGCCGCGACGCATCAGGGGCCGCCCGCCAACGCACCGCACCTCACCCTCGATGCCGCGATGCTGCTGGTGGACGAACGCCTGGCGGCGCTGGGCACGAACGCGTCATGCACGCGCGACGAGGTTGCGGCCGCGTTGGCGTACCTGAGCAACCCCCGCGTCGGCCAGGCGGTCTGGACGGACGGCGCGCAGCGCGCGATCGTGATCCTCGGGCCGCTCGAGCCGACGGCACCGGCTGCCCAGTAGCGCGGCGGCGACTGCTTTATCGAGGGCCGGTTCTCGCCGGCGCTCGTTACACGCGTCGACGGTCGCGCGCCCGACGCGGTATACTTCGATCGAGCCGTCGCAAGGGCAGCGTACCTCGGGACCCCATCGGGCGTGGGACCGAGTTCGTGCGCGAAACGCCGGGGGCCAGCTCCCGATGATATGCGACGGTGCGCCAAAGCAACGGGAAGGTTACTCGCTGCGCTTGAATGACGTCGATCAAAAGAGGTGTAGCATGGCAGACGCCCCAGCCACAGCCGTTTCAGAGCGCGCGGACGCTACGCTCTTTAGCGCCTTTACGCTGAGCGCGACGTTTTGGCTGCTTTTCGCTACTGCGGTGGGACTTCTCCTCAGCTTCAAGTTCCCATATCCCGATCTTGCGACCAGCCCATTCCTCTCGTTCGGTCGTCTCCGGGCGATCCATACGAACGGCACGTTTTACGGATGGGCATCGATCGCATTGACCGGCTGCGTGCTATACGTTGCTGCGAAGACCTCCGGCACAGCCATTAAAGGCAAAGCGTTTGCCTGGCTCGGCCTTATCTGTTACAACATCGCCGCCATCTGCGGTACCGTTACGCTCGATCTCGGAATCAATTACGGCGATCAAGAGTATCGCGAGTGGGTCTGGTGGGTCAAGCTCATCTTCGTCGCCGCGTTGGCTCTTACCGGAACCTCCTTGGTCAGGACGGTTGCCGAACGCGTCGAACGCGAGATCTATATCTCGAATTGGTATTTGATCGGCGGATTCGTCTTCACGATTATCATGAGCATTATCGCGTTCATTCCATACTACCAATATGGAATGGGGCAAGTCGCCGTGCAAGGCTACTTCATGCATAATGCCGTCGGCATGTGGTTTACATTTCTAGCGCTGGGAATCACCTATTACGCGCTTCCTAAGTTGCTCAATCGGCCGATCTACTCGTACGCGCTCGGCGTGCTCGGATTCTGGACGAATATGATTTTCTACCCGCTCATCGGGGCGCATCACTTCGAATTTACTCCGTTGCCATGGTGGTTTCAAACTCTTGCGATCGTCTTTAGCGTAGGGATGCTCGTCCCGGTTTGGGCTGGAAGTGGGAACTTTTTTCTCACCTGGCGCGGCCATTGGGAGACGGTGCGACGCTCCTATGCGCTGCCGTTCTTAGTTGTCGGCGTGATTTACTATTTTCTCGGCTCGACGCAGGGTACGTTTGAAGCTCTTCGTAGCGTACAAATCATCTTACACTTTACGAACTTCGTGATCGGGCACTCGCATCTCACCATGTACGGCTTTATCACGTTCATTGCATGGGGTGGAATCTATGCTCTGCTCCCGCAAATAACGAAGAAGGCCCCGTCGTTGATCGCAACCGGCCTTCACTTCTGGCTTGCGTTTATCGGGGTGACGATCTACGTGATCTCACTTTCGATTGGTGGTGTCTTACAAGGTCTCGACTGGGCCGCCGGCAATCCATTTATCGTCTCGGTGGAGGCCGCCGATCCGTACTGGGTCGCGCGCGCAGTTGGCGGCACGATGATGTTCCTCGCACACTGTATCTTCGCCTATAACGTGTACCTGATGACCGTCGGTCGTCGGCCGGCGGGCGCTACGCGTGCGCTCTCGGGTTCGCAAGGGGCAAGCGTATGAGCGGGCGCGGCATGAATAACGTCTGGGCGATCGTCCTTTCGACGGCGCTTGTCTATACCGTGCTCTCGGCGCTCATGGCGGTGATTCCCGGCATCACGATGTCGCATATGGCCCCGACCCCTGGGCTTAAGCCGTACACCCGCCAAGAGCGCCTGGGGCGCCAGGTCTACGTGAGCGAAGGGTGCGCCTATTGCCACTCGCAGGTTGTGCGCCCGATCCGAGAGGATGCCGTCTACGGCCGCCCTTCGGTCGGAGGCGATTTCGTGTTTCAAACGCCCGAGCTTCTCGGCGATCACCGGAACGGTCCGGACCTGACCGATATCGGGGAGCGGCAGCCAAGTACCGTGTGGCAACTCATTCACCTCTGGGACCCGCGGGCGCTCGTGAACGAATCGATCATGCCACGCTACACGTGGCTCTTCACGGTGAAAGCGCGGGCAGCACCCGGTGATGTCGTCGTTCCGGTACCGCCGGGCTTCGGCCCGAGCACCGGAGTGGTCGTGGCGACCAAACGCGCCCTACATTTGGTCGACTATCTCGAATCGTTGAAGCAGGTTCCCTTGACGAAATCGGCGGTGATGAAATGATCGCACCGCATCCACATGGCGCCCTCGATCTGCTTCTTGGTTGGTGCGCGATCGTCATCGGGAGCGGTGCGACGCTCTATACGATCGTCGCCGCAGTCTACTGGTCGGTGCGCCCCGGCGAGGATGCGCCCGACCACCCGAAACGCTTGATTTTGCGGGAGGACCGCTAATGGAAACCAAAGCGCGCGGCGCAGCGCGCTCCGATGGTGCTGAAATCTGCGTCTTCCTCGACGATCAGGCGGAGCCCCTTGCAACGTATCGTCCGCCGGCACTCTTCCACCTGGACACGACGTCGATGGAAGACGGCGAGCACGTGCTCATTTTGCGAGCGACGGATGCAATCGGAAGCGTTGGGATTCGGCGTATTCCTTTTACCGTCGCGAATGGCCCGGGAATCACCGTGACGGGATTGCGCGCCGGTTCGCGCGTGCGTGGCGCAATCGACATCAACATCAACGCTTTTAGCAGCGACGAGCCCTTCGATCCCGTGCGCGCCGAATCGTCGGGGCCGATACCGGTTTGGACGTGGGTGATGATCGTGCTGATTGCGGGCTGGGCAGCGTGGTACGGGATCGAGTACTTTGCAACGCCGGCGGCCTTTGCTGCGACGCCCACATACGCGACGAACCCTGCTGCGCTGGTCGGCGCTGAACCGGTGACGACCCAGGCCGCTGCCGCACCACGGGCAGTCGCCGGAAAGAGCGCGGCCGGGTTCGACTATTCGAAGCTCGGCCCGCAGGTCTTTGCACAGGATTGCGCCGCGTGCCACGGCGCGAGCGGTGCGGGGGTGCCTGGCGCCTTCCCGGCGCTCGCCGGCGACCCCGTCGTTAATGGCCCGGCCGACGCGCAGGTTCGGATCGTTCTCGGCGGCCTCTCGGGCAAGACGATTAGCGGCGTTCGCTATGCCGGCGCGATGCCGCCGTTTGCCGCGCGACTGAGCGATGCCGAGATTGCCGCCGTCATCGATCACGAGCGCAGTTCCTGGGGGAATCACGGTCCGCTCGTTACGCCAAACCAAGTAAAGCGCGATCGTTGAGGCGCAGGCTCGGCAGCGTTCGGAGCGACGGCGCAGTTCGGGTCATCGCGTGTTTCGCCGGCTCAGAGAGTGCAACGGCGAGCTTTGCCGTTGCGCGGCCAGAACCCATGGCGCCGGCCAGAGACGCGACCGGAGGGAGCGAACCGGGAACCTCCGCAATGCCGCGTGCGTTTCTCGGACGAACGGAGGCTTTTCCTTTGACGGAGGATCGATGCCGACGGCATCCCATCGCGGGCGTCAGCGCGCGTGCCCCGCACCCCGACGAGTTTTCGCACGATCCCAAGGATTACCAAGTTCGTTCTGATACACTTTCCGTAGCACGCCGGGCGCCGGCGACGTTTTGAAGGGAACACGCTGGCCCCATGCCGATCCGCGCCGGCGGCGATCGGCCACCTCACCGCGCCGCCCTGCTTCTCACAATAATCACGCGCGGGGTAGCCTTTCCGCGCGTTACTTCCGTTCCAACGACGGATTCGCGAGCATTTCGATCGCGCTGCGTCGTAGCGACAACTCGCGAGCGATCGACACCCGCGTCGTGTCGTCATTCGAAGCAGCGTGCACAGGCCGGTCGCACCGGCCATCTCGAAGGCGCGCGCGACGCGGCTGTAAACCTCCTCGTGAAGAGCAGGCTCCGTGAGGGTCTAAGCTGATATTACCCGGCATTCTCAACCCCGAAAAGGTCTTCCGGACGGCGCATGTGCGCTGCCCGGGAGTCACGTCACACCTCTCGCTTAGTAGGTCGGCTGCTCGACAAAAGCGTGAAAGAGCACGCGCTGCGTCTTAGCGTCCAAGATTGCTAGATAGAATGGCCGATCGACCGCTATGTCCGCTCGCGGAAACGGCCAATGGTACGTCGCCCAAAGAAGCCCAGCGCGGGGGTCGATAAGCATCGTCATAGACTTCGGATATGACGGTGCTGAACCAGCGCCCGCAGGTGACAGTGCGAGAGTAACATGCTGCACCACGCGAATGTCGCTGCACGAACCGATGCAGTGGGTCGAGATGCTCGAAAGGCGCACTCGAGGAATCGTTAGCCGTGCATCCACCGCGCGAAATCCGGAGCGATCCAGAAAGGCACGGCTATCGAAGTACGCGTGCGCTGTCGCCTCACGAAGATGACGCCCGACAATAAAGATCGCGAAGAATCTGTAGTCGCGAAATGGGACTGCGAGGACGCGATCGCCATGAAACGAGGCCACGCTTACCACGATGTGATCGGCCCGAATCATTGACACTTGGGAGCGTGTGCCGTCGGTGCCGGTCCGCGCCAGGGAGTGCTGTTTGCTGAAGCGAGGCTGAAGCCATGCGTCGCGGAATGTGGCCGTTGCGCGGATCGTTAGCCCTGCGCCGGCCGGCGCCGGAGCAAGTCCAACGCGGCATGCACCGCGATACTCGAGCATCGTGGCCACATGCGCGGCGGATCGCCCCGAAAGCAAAACGTTGTTGACCAACACCCGCTCGGTGCCGGGATACTCGGTCCCCATCACGCATTCTTCATTGAGTACGCGCGACCAGCCGGCGATGCCCTGCGCCGCGCGCACGGCGTACGCGACGAACGTGTCGCCGATCGGCGAGCGAAGGTTCCCACCGGACATCGGCGCAGCGGCGGACGGAACGCATAGGACAAAGCAACGCGGTGGCGGTGCCGACCACCGCGACGCCGCTGCGACCGCGGCCGCCCCTACCAGTAGGAAACGGCACCGAGAATCTTTCCGGTTGCCGCATCGACGGCAACCCGCTCCTTACCACCCAAGGTAAATATCCACGCCAAAAATGTCCGCCAATCGTCAACCGTTACCTTTATGGCGTCGCCACCGATCATCCCGTCGGCATGGGTCCAAATAAACTCATACCCAACCGGCACGGCACTGCGCGCGCACGGAGTGACCTGCCACTGCTCGAGCGTTGACGTCAGGACGGCGTCGCTGGGCATACCAAAACTTTGCTGGACAAATTGCTGAGCAACAGCCGGCGCTGTAGCGACGGGAAAGGCCAGCGGCGTATCCTGGGCCGGCGCGAGGTAGAACATGGCGCCGGAAAGCCCGTGGACGTATTTGAATCCATATCCATAGTTTACGCGCCTAACGCGTCGAGTGCGGTCGAATCGATGCCGAACGCCGCGGTGAGCAGGGCGTCGCCGGACGGAGTGACGTCGAGCGCGCGCGGTTCGCGGCGACGCTGCAGCGCGCCGGATCCCAGCAAGGCATCGAGTAGGGCGGCACCGAGCGCTCCAGCGACGTGCAGGCGGCGCTGCGTCCAATCGACGCAGGCGCGCACGTGCGCGCGATCGTCGCGCACGACCGCCGCGAGATCGACGCCGATGCGCGCCAGCAGCGGCCGGGCGCCGGCGCCCAAGCGAAACCCGTCGTCGTCGGGCTCGAGCGCGCCGTGGCGCACCAGCGCCTGGGCGATCGCGACCGCGATCTCGCCGGCGAGATGGTTGTAGCAGCTACGCGCGCGGCGCAAGCGCTGCATGCGCAGCGCGTCGCCGAGCGAGCGCACCGGAACGGGGCGTGCGACCGCCCCGAGCGTTTCGAGCGCGTGCGCGACGACCGGGCCGGCAAGCTGGTAGTAGCGATGGCGCCCCTGAGCGCGCACGCGGACGAGCCCGCCCTCGGCCAGCTTGCCGAGGTGCGCGCTGGCGGTCGCCGGAGCGATGCCGGCGGCGCGTGCCAGTTCGCCCGCGGCGAGCGCACGGCCGTCGAAGAGGGTTGCCAGCATGATTGCGCGCGCGGGTTCACCGGCGAGCGCCGCGACGGCGGCGAAATCGGGTTCGCTCACGTCAGCTATCGTACGCCGGCAACGCTTCGTTGGCGAGCGAAACGTCACCACCTCAGCCGTGCCCCAGCGCAGCCTCGCACGCCCGGAGCTGCGGCAGTCAGCGGCGATGCGGCATGGCACGGATCGCGCAGGCGACCGGGAGCAGCTCACGACCGCCGCGCCGTCGCTACTTGATGGACGAGACCTGGGCGGTCGTGACCGGACCGGCGTGATTTCCCCAGGATGCGCGGATGAACGTTGCGACCGCCGCAATGTCGCTCGCGGAAAGCTGACCGCGCCACGACGGCATCAGCCCGCGCCCTTGCAGGATCGTGGTGAGCATCGGCGTCGGGTTGGAGACGTTTACGTATGGATTGCCGGCCAGCGCCGGACCGATGCCGCCGGTTCCACCCGCGCCGTGACAGGCGGAGCAGTTTTTGGCGAAGATCGCAGCGCCGACCTGAACCGAAACCGGCGCGCCGGCTGCGGCAACCTCTTGTTCGGTGACCGGCGAGGCCGCGTTGCCCCACGCGGAGCGCAGGTACGTCGCGACGGCCGCGATGTCGGCGTTCGTGAGCCGACCCTTCCACGTCGGCATGGTTCCGTTGTAGGTCGTGCCGTTGACGGTCAGCGGGCCGTGACGACCGTTGACGATCACGCCGATCATCGCGCTGGGATCGCTCGCCGTCACGACCGGATTGCCCGCCAGCGGCGGAAAGAGGCGGGTGCCCTTTCCGTCGGTTTGGTGACAGGTCGCGCAGTGGATCGCAAAGAGCGCTTCACCACTCAGGGCGACCGGCGCTCGCGCCGCAGCAACCTGTTCCGGCGATACGGCCGGCGCGCTATTGCCCCAGGCCGAGCGCACATAGCTGAGCACGGCGGCGATCTGCGCGTCGGTAAGCTCGTTGCGCCACGAGGGCATGTTACCGCCGTATTGCCGGCCGTTGACCACGATCGGGCCGGTACGGCCGTTGAGGACCGTCTGAATCAGCGCAGCGCTGTCGATGGCGTTGACGGCCGCGTTTTTGGCCAGCGGCGGATAGGGACCGCCGCCGGCTCCGTTGGGGCGATGGCATGCCGAGCAGTTGAGCAGAAAGATCGCCTTGCCGTCGGGGCTGGGCTGCGCCAGCACGGTGCCGTTCACGCGTGCAAGAATCAGACCGACCGCGATGATGCCGGCGACGAGCGCCAGTGCCGCGTTGAGTTTCATAGTCACCACCCCGAGACGTGCGGCCAGAGCGGCCCAGTGGGTAATGCGAACCACACCAATCCGTTCCAGGTCGGCTTTTGGCCGACGCCCAGCGCCTCCTCGGCGTAGACCATGATGAAGCGGGTGACGTGGTACGAGGCGCCGATGTTTCCGATTTGGGTGTGGGTGCCCAACCCGTCGTTGGTAAACTGCTCGCCGACGGCGAGCAGGCCCCGCTTACCGACGTTATCGTAAAGCTCGTACGACAGGCCATTGCTGCCGGCCGGCGGCGCGCCCAGACCCGGCGTGGCATCGTGATTCATTTGGTAGGTTGCGAGAAAGCCTGGAACTCCGGGCGTCGGGTCGCGCTGCGCGTAAAAGCCGTTCGTATAGTACTGATCGAAGCCGCCTTCGGTCAGCGGCCACGACCCGCGCGCGCCGTAGTAGCCGACTTCGAGCGGATTGCTGCGGTTGGCAAACGCGACTTTATACTGCAGCGTCTTGTCTTGGGTCGCATCGAAGTCGTTGAAGCCCGACCAGTCCGCACTTGAGGTCACGTAGGCGGCCTCCGCATCCAGCGAGCCGCGCTCGTAGGCGAACTTGTACCCCCAGCGATTGGCGTCGAGTTCGTAGGCGTGCTCGCCGACGGTGATCTCGGCCGACGAGTTCACGCTGAGTCCGGTGACGTCGAACCATTGGCTGAACTCCGAGGGCGCCGGGAGTTCGAGTTTGCCTGCGAAGAGATGACCCGCTCCGTTGAAAAAGTTGTTGTACGCGATCCACGCCGTATCGAGGCCGCCGCTTTGGCTATTCTGCCAGATCCACTGCTGCACGTGATAGGTCCACTCGCTGCGCGTGGTACCGAAGGCCCCGTCGGCGTGCAAGCCTATGCTCCCCGGATCCCAGGCGCCCGCACCGGGACTCTGCTGCGAATAGCCGATCGGGTAATCGAGCCAGATCGGCGACTCGCGTTCCAGCACGTGCGGGTTCAAACCCGCGTAGCCGGTCCGCTGAACCCAACGGCCGTAGGCGTTGAGCGCCGGTATTTGGATGTGGCAGTAGGAACACGGAATGCCGTACGCCTGCGCGAAGTTCGGCATCGCGTCGGCGACTCGGAGCGAGACGCACGTCAACGCAGCAACGGCGACGGCACAGCGCCCGATGTAGCGGAGAAGCCCTCGGCGTTCGTGCGTTACCTTCAACCCGACGATCTCCTCACCGGTGGCTCGATGCCGCCAGTGCTCGCCACTTTCTGGGCGAAGCGAGGGATTCCCCGCGGGCGTCGGCCGGAGCGTATCCTGCGCCGGCGACGCCTGGTTGGCAAGCGAAGCGACGCCGTGTGGAACGGCGCGCAATCGCTGAAGATCGGGCCGTTAGACGCGCCCGTGGAACGGATCGCTGCGTTCGTCGATCGCATCGGCAACTTCGTAACGGGCGCGAAAGACGTGGCCGGAACCGCAATGCGCGAGTCCGTACCGTTCGCAAAGCGCATGGTACGCGGGGGAGTTTTGAACCGGGAAACGCTCGAAAATCGCGCGCATCCCGGCGAGCAGCGCAAGCGTCGACGGTTCCGGGAAGACGCCGAAATCCCAGGCGGCGCAGACGCGCGCGAGGTAGTCGGCCTTCTCCGCATCCGTGTTGAGTTCGTCGGGAACCACGTCGAGATCGGGATAGAGGGTGGCATCAAGCTCCATCGCTGGATTCCTTCACGAAGCGCGTCTTGAAGAAGCCACGCAACGCGCGGGCGCGAGTGGCCGTATCTGCGGGCAGGCTTTCCAGCGGCGTGCGCGCTTCGATCTGCAGAAGGTTGTGGAGCACCTTCATCTGCGCCTCGGCGATCGACGCATCCGGTACCTTGCGCTGCCAGAGGCTCCAGCATTCCTGTTGCGAGCAGAGATCGTGCTCGACGATCGTGTAGATGTCGACGAAGTCGCGCGGGGCGCCGCGTTCGACCAGCGCGACCATTTTCGAAGCAATCGCGTCGCGTAGCGTTTCGATCTTCACGGGTGGCCAGGCGCTCTCAAGCGGTGCATCGATTTGTACGTCGCGCCGGGCAACTTGAAACGCAAACCGCTTTTTGCCGCCGCCAAGAAGATCCAAGGATAGCGTCTCGCCCCACCTGCGCTCGCGTACGTCGTACCCGTGCCGAGCAGCGACGCGCTCGATGGCGTCGCGGATGCGGGACGTGGTCGCCGAGGAGGCGTTTTGTGTGTACCAAGCGTCGAGGTCGTGCGTGGAGCGAAAGGCGCAGTAATGCTGCAACGCGACGCCGCCGCCGATGATGATGTCGGCCGCAGCCGGCTCGCCGCGCAGTTCGCTGAGGAGTTCGCCTGCGAGCGGGTCGAGGTTGGGCGGAGGAACGGGTTGGGGCTCGGTCACGGGTCGCATTATACCATCGTCGCCTTTCGCGAAGTCAGTCGGGCCCCGGAATGCCGTTGACGGGGCGGCGCGGAGGCAGGATGGTTTACGATCGGGCGCTTTCCTTATCGACGCGGTAGACGTAGGCCAGCACTTCGGCGACGACGGCGTAGAGTTCGCGCGGGATGAACTCGCTGACGTCGAGCCGGGCGAGCGCCTCGACCAAGCCGGCGTCTTCGTGCAACGGGATGCCGCGCTCGCGCGCGACGCGCACGATTTCTTCGGCGATCGGACCGCGACCGACCGCCAGCACCTGCGGCGGCTCGGGTTTCAACGGATCGTAGCGCAGCGCCGCCGCCGCCGGGCGCCGGTCGCCGCGCTTGCGAAAATCGAAGAACTTCACGCGCGCAGGTCCACCGACGACGGCGAGCGCGGCGCATCGCGTTCGGGCGCGGGTTCGGCTGCGGCGACGGCGCGATGCGGCGCGACCGCCGCCGAGATACCGGCGACGCGATAGCGCAGCGCCTCTAGGCGGCCGCGCAGGTCGCCGAGCGTCGCGCGGAAGCGCGCGGCAGCGGTGGCGGCTTCGGTCTTCACGTTCAAGTTGACGGTGCGGCCGGAGGTCTGCACGTCGACCGCGACGATCCCGAGCGAGGCGGTATCGAGCACGAAGGCGATCGAGAAGTTGTCGGGGTCGAGCGCGCCGCCGTGCGGCGCGTCGCGGCGCACGCGCAACTGCGTCGGCGCGCCGCCTTCGCGATAGAAGACCGGCAACGGAATCGTGAAGGTCAGCGGGTCGGCGTTTTGCGCCTGCAGCGCGTTGAGCTGCAGCGCGGTGATGGTGGCGAGCGCATCGTTGAGCGCGGGCGCGAGTTCGGGCGCGGCGCCGCGCGGCGGTGCGGCGATCAAACTCGCGATGGCCGCTTTAGCATCGAACGCAAGCGCGACGGTGCGCTCGATCACACGCGCGACCAGATTGGCATTCGGCGCCGCAGCCGGCGCCGGCGGCGCGGCGTTGGCAACTCCGGCGGGTGGCGGCGCGTTCGGCGGCGGTGCGTTGGGTGCGGCGGCGCGCGCAGCGGCCGCCGGCGCGGCGGCAGGCGGCGCTTCGAGCGCGAGCGCGCTACGCACGGCGGCGGCGAGTTTGGCCTCGGGACCGCCCAGCAACTCGCTCACGTACGCGGCGAGTTGCTCGGGCAGCGCCCGCGCATTGCCGGGATCGAGCTGCGCGAGAAACGCGAGCGTGGTACGCAGCGAGGCGGCCGCGGGGTTGCGCTCGGCCACCGACGCGAGCGCGGCATCGAGCCGCGCCAAGACGCGCGGCAGCGCACTCGGGGCGGAGGCGATCAGGTGCGCGGCGCGCAGCGTGAGCGGCATGAGCGGCACGCGCAACTGCGCGAGCAGCGCGGTTTCGGGTGCGAGCGCCGGGGCGGCGTCGCGCAGATCGGGCGGCAGTTCGGCGGGTGCGGTTTGGCCGCGCGCGATCACCGTCGGCGGCGGCGGAGCCGGCGCGCCGCTGCCGGGCGCGGGTTTCGGCGCAGCGGCGGCGGGCAGCGGCGATGCGCCGATCGCTTCGAGCGCGTCGAAGGCGGCCGCGCGGGCGGCGGCGATGCGCGCTTCGATGCCGAGCGTCGCACCCGCCTCGCCGGCGAGCGGTAGGGCGGCGTGCGCGGCGGATGCGCCGGACGGGGTAGCCGGCGATGCGGCGACCTGTGCGGATTGCGCGCCGGCTGCGAGCGGTGCGGCGGGCGACGCCGCGGCCTGTGCGGGTTGCGCGCCGGCTGCGAGCGGTGCGGCGGGCGGCGCGGGCGATGCGGCGACCTGTGCGGGTTCCGCGCCGGCTGCGGGC
>DAIDGS010000127.1 GCA_027459845.1 Vulcanimicrobiota bacterium
CGCCTCGAGCCCGACGTTACCGGCGAGCACGATGAGATCGGCCCACGAAATCTTCCGCCCGTATTTTGCCTTGATCGGCCACAGAAGCCGGCGCGCCTTATCGAGGTTGACGTTGTCGGGCCAGCTATTGAGCGGAGCGAAACGCTGCTGACCGGCGCCGGCGCCGCCGCGGCCGTCGCCGATCCGGTAGGTACCGGCGCTATGCCAGGCCATGCGGATGAAGAGCGGGCCATAGTTGCCGAAGTCGGCCGGCCACCAGTCCTGCGAGTCGGTGAGCAGCGCGGCGATGTCGCGCTTGACCGCGGCCAGATCGAGACTCTCGAACTCCTTTTTGTAGTCGAAATCCGGGTCCATCGGGTCGGACTGCGGCCCATTTTGGCGCAGAATTTTCAGGTGCAGCTCGTTGGGCCACCAGTGGTGGTTGGTCGGACCGTCACCGGCAGCGCCGGTAAAGGGGCAGGTGCTCTCAGCCATGCGAACGCTATCCTCTCGGGCGCGGGACAGGGGTGATTATGATAACCATTTTCATTTTTGAAAAGGGGGCCGAGTTCCTTTCTCGGTCTAGGCCGGCAAGCAGGGGTTTTCGCGAGCGGCCTGCCGCCACCGCCTAGGCGTAGAGGGCGATGCGCTCTTTGCTCTTCTCGACTTTGACCTCGATCGTTACGGTCCCGTTGAGTTTGTGAACGAACCCGGAGAGCTTTTCGAGCGAATAGGTCCGGCCGCGCCCGCGAGCAATGTTTGAAATATCGGACTGGGAAACGTCGAGTTCCGCTGCAGCCTCGGACTGGCTCCAACCGCGCCGTTCTATCGCTTTAGAGATAAAGTGCATGAGCTTTGCCTTGGCAAGCGCCTCTTCGGGATGCGCAAGGCCGAGATCCGCAAACACGTTACCGCTGCTTTCGGTTACCTTGATTTTTTCAGTCCTCTTGCTCATGAGTGCTTCGCTTTCTTAGCGTCGGCTGCGAGGGTACGCGCCTGTTTCAATCGTTGTTCGATGCGGTCGAGATCGGCTTGAGGCGTGGCTATCCCGGACTTGCTCTTTTTCTGGAAGGCGTCCAGAACGTACACGACATCCCCGATACGCGTGGTATACATCGTGCGGTACGTGCTTCCGTCATCATCGACGACGATCTCCCGGACGTCGCGGAGCTTCCCTTTGAGCGACTTCGTGTTCGCCGGGGTCTCCCCGATCTGAATCGCCCAGAGCGCAGCGCCGACCTCGTATTTGACGTCGATGGGCATGTTGCTCAGGTCGTCCTTTGCCGAGCCAACCCAACGAATCGCCTTGGCCGGCTTCGGGTCCTCAGCTTTCTCCCCGCCGCTCATCTTATCGCATTTTTGCCATAATCTCAAGCAGTCCTCCGCTGCCTCACTCTCGGGCTGCCGCGAGGTCCTCGAGCGATGCAAATGTGTGCGCCAACGAGGTCTCTCGTGACAACTGCGTGCGGAACTGTGTGCGAAACGCCAAAACCGCAATCGCCGGAAAATCAAAACCCCCGCAAAACGCTTGTTTTACGGGGGCTTTCATGGCTCCGGATGCTGGACTCGAACCAGCGACCCGCTGATTAACAGTCAGCTGCTCTACCAACTGAGCTAATCCGGAACGGTGCTCGGCCGCGCGGCCGACCGACCCAGGTTCGCCGGGGCCGGTCGAGGCCCTCTCAGGCGTTCGGGCGATCAGCCCGAGGAGCTTGCGTAGGCGGAAGTGACGACAACGTTTGCGCCGAAGCGGCGGGCGATGGCACGCACGGCCGAGTCGACGGCGTCGAGGCTGCGCTTCGCCTTCGCGTAGCTGGATGCGTGCGCCGCGATGGTGACGGTGGCGCCGTTCGCGCCGCGCACGCCCTCCATCGGCGAAGCCGTCGAGTACACACCGTAGACCGCGATCGGCACGCCGCCGGCGACGAAGCTGACCAAGAGCGTCACGACGCCACTTGCCGGCCCGCGCACCATGAGCCCCTTCTCCACCGGAACGCCGCGCATCGGCGCAGGGAATCCCGCAGCGCTCGGAATCCGCGGATCGACCTCCTCGATCGCCGTCGCTTTCCCGAGCGGAACGCCGAGGCGCTGGGCGATCGCCGACGCCTTCAACCGCGCGTCCGCGAGCGCGTCGGCATAGGCCGCCGCCGCCATCGCGGTGGAGCGGCGTACGGGCAGCGCGGGGCCGACGCTCACGCTGGCTCCGGCCGACAGAACCGCGTTCGACTGCAGGGCCACGACTAAGGCTTCTGCCCGCGCCGGTGCGACCGTCACCCGAAGCGTTTCATTGGCCATCGCGAAGCGCCCGGGCGGCACACCGGTCTGCGGCCCGCGCGGAGCGCAGGCCGCAAGCACCAGGAACACCCCGAGCGGCGCAGCCGATCGCAGACGATTCACCCGGGGTCGCTCGCGCTCAGTAACCCGACTGGGTACGAATCGTCACGGTCTGGTTCAGGGTCAACTGCACGTTCGAACCCTGCGGGATCGTGAAGTTTTCCTTGTTGTTCGCGCCGAGTAACGCCCCGCCCACGAACCCAACGGCGCCGCCGCCGCTCGTGTGGAAGATCGTCTTGCCGATCGCGTTGCCGACCAGCATCCCGCCCAGCGCCCCCAACGCAGCCTTCCCCACGTTATTGGCCGTCGATGCCTGCCGCTGCGCGCTCGTCACCTTGCCTGAGATGTTGGCCACGCTGCCGTCGGCCATCCGCAGATACTGCAGCTTCATGTCCACTTCGGGCTTGGTGCCTTGGCCGGCGCGGCGCACCTTGGTGACGACGCCCTGGATCTGCGCCCCGCGGAAGGCGGCGTTGCCGCTCGGATACGGCGGCACGATGGTGAGGGCGAAGCGATCGCCCACGTTGGCGGTCGCGCTACTAATCGAGGAGTTCATGCGCGCGTTGATCTGCGCGCCAGAGTAGAGCGTGATCGAACTCGCTGCAAGCGCCAGCAAGGTCGTTGCGCCGACGACTGCGGCAACGCTTGGAGCGATCAGAGTGAGTAAGCGTTTCATAGTTCGGTGTATACCCCCTCAGAGCACCTTGAGACTCGACGTTAATGAAATCGTCACCGGCGTCCCGGCCGCCACCACGATCGTCTCATGGGGATGCGCCGCGTACACGTAGCCGCCGCTGCTCCCGACCGGCGGCGGTGTCACCGAAACGCCGCGGCCGCCCCCACCGATGGTCATCTGGAAGACGACCGGACCCGGCGTCACCGTGCCGACGGGCGCGGGCGGCAGCAGCAGCTTCTTGCGCTCGGCGGCCGCATACGCGCTATTGGTATTGACGACCGCTCGGTTGAGCACTTCGGCGCGAATCGGCTGGCGCTGACCATCCTTGAACCGGATGTAGTCGAGCGTGAACCCGATCCGCGCGCGGTTGAGGCCGGCCGGCTGGCTGACCGCGGTCACGTGTCCGTGGATCGCCGCACCGGCGAGTTCCGGATGCGCCGGATCGTCGACGCGGAGCTGAAAATCCGTCCCCACCTTCAGGCTGGCCGAATCGACCGCTCGCGCCAGCACGCACAGGATTTTGGTCCCGGCCTTCAGCGTCACGCTGCCGGCGCTAAACGTGGTGGTCGCGCGCGCCGCCGGCGCGTGCACGCCGCCCAGCACCGCCAGCATCGCGGCAGCGACCGCCGCCACTGCGCGCACCGTCCGCAAGCTCACTTGGCGAAGCTCGGGACGCGCAGCGCCTCGCCGTTAAAGCCGGTCGCCGCGCGCAGCGCGTCGACCTTGTCGAGCCGCTCCCACGGCAAGTCGAGATCGGGGCGCCCGAAGTGGCCGTACGCCGCCGTCTGCTTGTAGATCGGGCGGCGCAAGTTCAGGTGATGGATGATCGCGGCCGGACGCAAGTCGAACACCTCGCCGACCGCCTTGGCGATCGTCTCTTCGTCGATCTTGGCCGTCCCGAAGGTCTCGACCAGCACGCTCATCGGCCGCGCGACGCCGATCGCATAGGCAACCTGCACCTCGCAACGCTCCGCCAGCCCGGCGGCGACCACGTTCTTGGCGACCCAGCGCGCGGCATACGCGGCCGAACGATCGACCTTGGTCGGATCCTTGCCCGAGAAGGCCCCGCCGCCGTGGCGCGCCATGCCGCCGTAGGTATCGGCGATGATCTTTCGCCCCGTCAAACCGGCGTCGCCCTTCGGGCCGCCGATCACGAACCGGCCGGTCGGATTGACGTACACGCGCGTGCGCTCGTCGCGCAGCGCCGCCGGAATCACGTGATTGATCACCTTCTCGGTGACCTCGTTACGGATCATCTCGAGCGGGATGTCGGGATCGTGCTGGGTCGAGATGACGACCGCGTCGACTCGCACCGGGCGATCGCCGTCGTACTCCACCGTCACCTGCGACTTGCCGTCCGGGCGTAGGTACGGGATGTCGCCGTTCTTCCGGACGGCCGAGAGCTGGCGCGTGAGGTTGTGCGCCAGCACGATCGGCAGCGGCATCAGCTCGTCGGTTTCGCGGCAGGCAAATCCGAACATCATCCCCTGGTCGCCGGCGCCGGTCAGCTCGAATGCATCGTCCTTGCCGCCCTTGGCCTCGAGCGATTTGTCGACGCCCATCGCAATGTCGGCCGACTGCTCGTCGATCGAAACGCTCACGCCGCACGTCTCGGCGTCGAACCCGACCGCCGATTTGGTGTAGCCGATTTCGCGGATCGTCTCGCGGACGATCTTGGGGATGTCGATATAGGTCTTGGTCGTCACTTCGCCGGCCAAGTGAATCTGCCCGGTGATGGCAAACGTTTCCACCGCCACGCGCGACTGCGGATCTTCCTTGAGTAGCGCGTCGAGGATCGCGTCGGAGATTTGATCGGCCACCTTGTCGGGATGTCCCTCGGTCACCGACTCGCTAGTGAAGAGTCTGCGATAGGCCACGTTAGGTTCCCTCGCTCCAGGATGCCATGTACTTGACTTGCTCGGGCGTCAACGTATCGATCTCGATGCCCATCGACGACAGCTTGAGCGTAGCGACCTCTTCGTCGATCACGAGCGGCACGTCGTAGACCTTCTTCTCGAGTTTGGCGTGGTTGAGCGCTAGGTATCCGGCCGCCATCGCCTGATTCGCAAACGACATGTCCATCACCGCAGCGGGGTGTCCCTCGCCGGCGGCCAGGTTGATCAACCGTCCGTCGGCCAAGATGCAGACTTTGCGGCCGTCGTGCAGTTCGTACTGCTCCACGAACGCTCGCGGTGCGGTCATGCCGCGGCTAATGCGCTTGATGCCGTCGAGATCCAGCTCGTCGTTGAAGTGACCCGAGTTGCAGACGATCGCGCCGTCCTTCATCACCTTGAAGTGTTCTTCGCGAATCACGTGGTAGTTGCCGGTGACCGTGACGAACACGTCGCCGAGCTTCGCCGCATCGCTCATCGGCATCACGCGGTAGCCGTCCATCTGGGCCTCGATTGCCTTGCGCGGATCGACTTCGGTCACGATCACGTGCGCGCCCATGCCGGCCGCGCGCGACGCGATTCCGCGGCCGCACCAGCCGTACCCGACCACGACGATGGTGCGCCCCGCCATCAGCACGTTGGTCGCGCGAATGATTCCGTCGAGCGTCGACTGTCCGGTACCGTAGCGGTTGTCGAACATGTGCTTGGTCAGCGCGTTGTTCACCGCGATTACCGGGTACGGCAGCACGCCGTCCTTCTGCATCGCTTTGAGGCGAATGACGCCGGTCGTGGTTTCCTCGCAGCCGCCGATCATGTCGGCCAGCAACGGCCGATGCTTGGTGTAGATCGTCGTCACGAGATCGCAGCCGTCGTCCATCGACATGTGCGGCTTAGTCGCGATCACCGACTCGATGTGGGCGTAATAGGTGTCGTTGTCCTCACCCTTGATCGCGAAGGTCGGAATCCCGTAGTCGCAGAGGGCCGCCGCGACGTCGTCCTGCGTCGAGAGCGGATTGCTCGCGCACAGCGCGATGTCCGCACCGCCGGCCTGCAGGGCCAGCATGAGGTTGGCGGTCTCGGTGGTCACGTGCAGGCACGCGCCGATCCGAACGCCCTTGAGCGGCTTTTCGATTTCGAAACGGTCGCGAATCTGCGCGAGCACGGGCATGTAGGCTCCGGCCCAGGCGATGCGCGCGCGCCCCGCGTCGGCGAGGCCGCGGTCTTTGACATCTCCAGCGGTCCGATCGATGACAGGCACTCTCGTACGGTACTCCTTCGGGAAGGTATGGGGGGCCCGCGCAAGCCGGCGGGCTTGCGGGCTTTCGCCGAAGCATAGCGCACATCCGGCCCGGGCACACCCACCATGGTCGGGCAGGCGCCGGGCGCGCCATGGCCAAGCCTGGCGCCGTGGAGCCCTTAGATGCCTATCTCGACGCCCTGGCGAGCCCGGCCGCCACGCCGGGCGGCGGAAGCGCCGCCGGCCTGGTCGGTGCCACCGCAGCCGCCCTGGTCGCAATGGTCGCCCGGATCTGCCTGGGCAACCCCAAGTACGCCGATGCGGCCCCACTCGCCGCGACGCTCGCCGGCGAAGCCGACGGGCTGCGCGCGGCCCTGCTCGAGAGCCGCGAACGCGACGAGGCCGCCTACGCCCGGGTCGTCACCGCGCAGGCCCTGCCCAAGAGCACCGAGGCGGAGCGCGCGGCACGCGCCGAGGCGCTCGCCGGGGCGCTGGCGGCGGCCGCCGCCGAACCGCTCCGCGCGGCCGGGCTGGCGCTGGAGACGCTGCGCCGTGCCGAGCGGCTGCTGGCGATTCCCAACCGGCATTTGGCCAGCGACGTTGGCTGCGCCGCCGAGTTCGCCGCGGCCGCGCTCGGCGCATCGGCCTACAACGTGCGCGTCAACGATCGACTGATGCGCGACCCGGCCACCGCTGCCGCCCATGCCGCGGCGCTGGATGCCGCCGAGCGCGAGAGCGCCGCGCTGCTCGGCCGGGTTCGCGCGGCGGTCGCCGCCGCGCTGGCGCCGTCGTCGCCGCCCGCAGCGGGCTAGGCGGCGCCGACCCGCTCCAGGAACGGCCGGATATCCTCGGCGTCGACCTCGATGCCGACACCCTCGGTGTGGTAGCGAATGTCGTGGAAGTCCATGCCGGCGGTCATCAAGAGACCGTACTCTCGCGCCTTGGCCCGAAAGGCGCGAACGTCGTCGGCGTCGTGGCGCGGATAGAACACCTCGAGGCCGTGCAGGCCGGCCCGCGCCAGTTCGTCGATGATTGCGCGATCGCGCAGGCGCCCCGGGTGCGCCAGCACCGCAACGCCGCCCGCCGCCGCGATCGCTTCGATCGCCGCGCGCGGCGTGACGTGCGTGGCCGGCACGTAACCGGGCCGACCGCGCCGCAGGAGCGTGCGAAACGCCGCGTCGACGTCGGCCACGACGCCGCGCCGAATCAGTGCCTTGGCCACGTGCGGACGGCCCAGCGCGCGCGCCGACGTCGCCTCGCGCAGCACGTCCTCGAGCGTGATGCCGTAACCGGCGCGCTGCAGTTGATGCACGATGCGCTCGATGCGCACGCGACGCGCCGCCTGATTCGCTGCAATCATCGCACTCAGCGGCGACTCGCCCAGCGGAATGCCGTATCCGAGCACGTGCACGGCGTTCTCGCGCCAGGTGGTATTGATCTCGATGCCGGTCACCAGCGTCATTCCGGGCGGCAGCGCGAGTCCGTGATACGCCTCAAGCGTATCGTGATCGGAGATCGAAAACGCCTCGACCGCGCGTTCCTGCATGAACGCGACCAACTCGGCCGGGGCGAGCGAGCCATCGCTCATGAAGGTGTGCGCGTGGAAATCGACCTTCACGGAATGTCCCGCTGAAAGAGGCGCTTGATCCCCTGCGCCTTGCCGCTGGACGCGTCGATCGTCACGACGGCCGCGCAGAACTGCTTGAGCCCGCGCTTTTCGACGTTGAAGCGGTCGGAAAACCCGGTCAGGAAGCGATCCAGTACGGCGCCCTGCTCCATGCCGATCACGCCGTCGCTCGGACCGGTCATGCCGACGTCGCTCAGGTAGGCGGTGCCGCCGCGCAAAATCTGCTCGTCGGCGGTCTGCACGTGGGTGTGCGTGCCGTAGACGCACGCGACGCGGCCGTCCAGAAAGCGTGCCATCGCAACTTTCTCCGAGGTCGCCTCGGCGTGCATGTCGACCACGATCACGGGCGTGCGCGCGCGCAACTCCGAAACCAGCGCGTCGGCGCAGCGAAACGGATCGTCGACCGGCGGCATGAACGTACGCCCCATCAGGTTGAGGATTCCGATCTCGACGCCACCGGCGCGCAGAAAGCCGTAGCCGCGGCCGGCCGTTGCCGGCGGATAGTTGGCCGGGCGAATGACCCGATCGCTGCTCTCGAGATACGTCTTGAAATCGCGCTTGTCGAAGATGTGATTGCCGCTGGTGATGAAATCCACGCCGGCGCCGAACATCTCTTCGGCGGTTTGGGCGGTCAGACCGAAACCACCCGCAGCGTTCTCGCCGTTGGCGATGCAAGCGTCCACATGGTGCTGCTCGCGTGCGAGCGCCAGACAGCGCTTGAGCGCGTCGCGCCCCGGCGAGCCGACCACGTCGCCGATCAGCAGCAGCGTCAGCGTCAGCGGCGCGCGGATGCCTTGGCCTTCTTGCGCGATTTCAGGAAATATACGAGCACCCGCTTCTCTTCGCGAAAGCCGAGGAGACTCTTGGACTGCGCCGGGTCGCGCAGCGCCTCCACCGCGTACAGCGCGGCTTCGTCGGCCGCCGCCAGGTCCTCGTCGAGCGGCTCCTCGGGAAGCGGATTACGCACCAGCGCTTCGCCGTAACGCGCCGCAAAAAACGCGCCGAGCAGATCCAGCTCTTCCTTGGAAAAGCTCTCCAAATCGCGGGTCACGTGCACGAAGGTCAGTGCGCGATCGGCCTCGCAGGCGACCCGCAGGGTGCCGGGTGCGTCTTGGGCGAGCGCCAGGAAGCCGGCAACGTGTTCCTCGATCGCCTCGACGAGCGCGGCCTGCGCGGCGCGATCCAGCCGCCGGGCGATCGCGAAGTCGAGCCGCACCGTCCGCTCGCCCGGCAGCGCGCAGATCGAGGCTAACTCGGGAAAGCGCTCGAGCAGAGCGCACACCAAGCTCACGGTATCGGCGTTCTCGACCAATCGACGGCTGCTCATAGCGACCAGATTTCCTTTGCGGGGGGTCTGACAGTACGACGCCCCATCTCTCCCTCACCTTGTCCGGCTCCGAAAACAACCCCGGCCGCCCGAAAAGTTGCCGTCCGGCGCCCGAACAAGCAACTTATTGCTTGCTTCGGGATCGCGGCACGCGCCGCCCCCAGGGAGGACTCGGGCGTCGCGCGCCGGGAAAAGCGCCCGGTATTCATGCACGACCTCTCAACCGGCCGCATCGTCGTCACGGGCGGTGCCGGTCTCATCGGCAGCGCGATCGTCTGGGCCCTCAACCGCCGCGGCCTGGACGACATTCTGCTCGTCGATCGGCTCGACCGCTCCGAGAAATGGCGCCATCTGGTGCCGCTGCGCTTCGCCGACTACGTCGACGCGGACGAGTTCGAGGGGCGTGCCGTCGACGGCGACGACTTCGGCGGCGTGCGCACGGTCTTCCATCTGGGCGCCTGTTCGGCGACCACCGAAACCGACGCCGACTACCTCATCCGCAACAACTACGAATACACCAAACACCTCGCCGAGTGGTCGCAGCGCGTGAACGCTCGCTTCGTCTACGCATCGTCCGCCGCGACCTACGGTAGTCTCGAACGCGACCTCAGCGATCGCGCCGATCTGAGCGGCCTGCGCCCGCTCAACATGTATGCCTATTCGAAGCACCTCTTCGATCTCTACGCCGAGCGCGAGGGGTTGTCGTCGAAGATCTGCGGCGTCAAGTACTTCAACGTCTTCGGCCCCAACGAGGATCATAAGGGCGAAATGCGCAGCGTCGTCGCCAAGGCCTACGATCAGATCGGCTGCGGTGGGAGCGTCAAGCTCTTCAAGAGTCACCGCGACGACTACCGCGACGGCGAGCAGCAGCGCGACTTCATCTACGTCAAGGACGCGGTCGCCATGACCCTGCATCTCGCCGAGTGCGGCGCCACCGGCCTCTACAACGTGGGTGCCGGCAAGGCGCAGACCTGGCTCGATCTCGTGCGCCCGATCTTCGCCGCCCTGCGCGTTCCCGAACGGATCGAGTTCGTCGATATGCCCGTCGAGTTGCGCGGTAAGTATCAGTACTCCACCTGTGCCGACACCACGCGTCTGCGCGCCGCCGGCTACGACGCGCCGGTGAGCGCCCTGCGCGACGCGGTCACCGATTACGTCGCCAACTACCTCTTGCCCGGACGCGCGCTCGATCCCAGCGACCGCGCGCTCGCGTCGCCCCTCACCGCATCCATCTAGCGAGGATTTCGTGTCGCAACCCACCCGTAACG
>DAIDGS010000128.1 GCA_027459845.1 Vulcanimicrobiota bacterium
CGGCCTTCTTGCGTCCGCCGGCCGCTTTCTTGCGACCGCCGGCGGCTTTCTTACGACCGCCCGCAGCCTTCTTGCGCGTCGCCTTCTTGCGGGTTCCGGCAGCCTTCTTACGGCCACCCGCCGCTTTGCGACGAGCCTTCCGGCGCGGTTTCTTTTCTTCGGCCATCGTTCCGCCGTTCATCATGGTATCGGAGTCCATTCATTCCTCCTCGTCCCCCGGGGGACGACAAGCGTTATTGGACAGCGCACTATCGGCGCTTTGAGCGCATCATAGAGGATTTTCGCCAATCATGCAAATTCGCGCGCACGCGCGCGCCGCAGACGCGTTCGCCGCAGCGCGCGCGCTCGCGCGCACGGCGCGAAAAGGCCGTACTGGCGCGGTTTGCCCGGCGCTTGACCCCGGGGGTATACTTAGGCCCGTGAAAAAGCCGCTGATCATCGTGGAGTCGCCGACCAAGGCGCGCACGATCAAGAAGTTCTTGCCGGCGCGCTATGCCGTCAAGGCATCGGTCGGGCACGTCCGCGACCTGCCGAAGAGCACGCTCGGGGTCGACGTCGAGCACGATTTCACACCGCGCTACCTAACCATCAAAGGCAAGGGCGACGTGATCAAGGAGCTCAAAAGCGCGGTCAAATCGGCCAGCGACGTGTTCCTCGCGACCGACCCCGACCGCGAGGGCGAGGCGATCGCGTGGCACCTCGCCGAGTTGCTGAAGCTGGAGAATCCCAAGCGGGTCGAGTTGCACGAGATCACCAAAGAAGCCGCGCTCGCCGCCTTGGCCGAGCCGCACCACATCGACATGGATCGCGTCAACGCGCAGCAGGCGCGCCGGATTCTCGACCGGTTGGTCGGCTACAAGATATCGCCGTTGCTCTGGGCTAAAGTCCGCGGCGGCCTGTCGGCCGGGCGGGTGCAGTCCGTGGCGGTGCGTCTGATCGTCGATCGCGAACGCGAGATCACCGCGTTCAAGACCCGCGAGTATTGGTCGCTCACCGCGCACGTGGCGACCGCCGCCAACCTCGAGTTGCGCTTTCCGGCCGAGTTGGTCGCGCACCGCGGGGAGAAGGTCGAACTCGCGACCGAGAGCGACGTGAAGGCGGTGCTGGCGGCGCTGGAGGGCGCGCAGTACCGGGTGGCTGCGATCAAGCGCCGCGAAGTGCGGCGCAACGCACCGGCGCCGTTCACCACATCGACGCTGCAGCAGGAGGCTTCGCGCAAGTTGCGGATGCGGGTGCGGCGGACGATGCAGGTGGCGCAAGCGCTCTACGAAGGCGTCGATCTGGGCAGCGAAGGTACGGTCGGCCTCATCACCTATATGCGTACCGACTCCACGCGCCTGAGCGATCAGGCGCGCGAGAGCGCGCGCGAGTTCATTCACGCGACCTACGGCGAAGCATTCCACGGCGGCCGCACGCACAAAGTTAAGGAAGGCGCGCAGGACGCCCACGAAGCGATTCGCCCGACGTCGGTGCTGCGCACCCCGCAGCACGTCGCGCATCTGCTCAAGCGCGACGAACTGCGGCTCTACAGCTTGATCTGGGAGCGGTTCGTCGCGTCGCAGATGTCGGCCGCCGTGCTCGATCAGACGACCGTCGACGTGAGCGCCGCAGAGTACACCTTCCGCGCGACCGGAACGGTGATGAAGTTCGCCGGCTTCACCAAGGTGTACGAAGAGGGGCGCGACGACGAGCCGGCGGCGCTCGAACCCGCCGCCAACGGCGCCGCCAAGGGTAAGGGCAAGGTGCGCCTGCCCGAGCTGCACGACGGTGAAACGCTGGACTGCGAGCGGCTCGAACCCAAGCAGCACTTCACCGAACCGCCTCCCCGCTATACCGAAGCGTCGCTGGTCAAGGCGTTGGAAGACAACGGCATCGGCCGTCCCTCGACCTACTCGACGATCGTCGACACGGTGCAGTCGCGCGGCTACGTGACGCAGGTCGAGCGGCGCTTCATGCCGACCGAGATCGGGTTCGTGGTCAACGACTTGCTGGTCGAACACTTCCCTCAAATCGTGAACCTGCGTTTTACCGCCTCGATGGAGGGCGATCTCGACAAGGTGGCCGACGGCCACGAAGACTGGGTCGGACTGCTCAAGGCGTTCTACGGACCGTTCGCGAGCGAACTCGTGGAAGCCGAAAAGAAGCTGCCGCGCCTGCAGATCGCCGACGAGCCGACCGACGAGGTCTGCCCGAACTGCGCGCGCCCGATGGTCATCAAGACCGGGCGCTTCGGAAAGTTCATCTCGTGCACCGGTTATCCCGAGTGCAAGACGACCAAACCGATCGTCAAAGACACCGGTGCGAAGTGCCCCAAGGACGGCGGCGCGATCGTGGAGCGTCGCTCGCGCAAGGGGCGCACGTTCTACGGCTGCGCGAACTATCCTAAGTGCGACTTCGTGTCGTGGGATCGCGTGATCGCGCAAGCCTGCCCGGTCTGCGGGTCGTACGTGACCGCCAAGGCGCGCCGCGGCGGCAACGTGCGTTACGAGTGCGCCGCCGATCGCGAGCACGACGTGTCGGCGTTGGCGCCGGCCGGCTCCGACGAGGCCGCGCTCGAACCGGCCGCCACCTAACGGCGTGGAGCGGCTGCTGGTCGTCGGCGGCGGATTGGCCGGCTGCGAGGCCGCCTGGCAGGCGGCGCGCGCCGGCGTCGAGGTGACGTTGGTCGAGATGCGGCCGCTACGCTCCGGCCCGGCGCACAAGACCGCGTCGCTTGCGGAACTGGTCTGCAGCAACTCGCTGCGCGGTGCGGCGCTCGAAAACGCCGTCGGACTGCTCAAAGAAGAACTCGCGCGGCTCGACTCGCTGGTCGTCGGGGCGGCGCGGGCGAGCGCGGTGCCGGCCGGTGGTGCGCTGGCGGTCGATCGCGAGCGGTTTGCGGCCGAGATCGAGCGCCGCATCGCCGCTCAATCGCGGATCGCGGTCGTCCGCGAGGAGCGCACCGAGATTCCGCTCGATCGCCCGTGCGTGGTCGCCTGCGGGCCGCTTCCGAGCGACGCCTTTCTCGCCGCGCTCGATCGGCTGCTGCAGTCGGTCGCCGGCGACGGTGCCGCGCGGCTGCACTACTTCGATGCCGCCTCGCCGATCGTGGCGGCCGACTCGATCGACGAGTCGGTCATGTATCGCAAGTCGCGCTACGAGAAGGGTGACGGCGACGACTACCTCAACATCCCGCTCGATCGCGGGCAGTACGCGCAGTTGATCGCCGATCTGCGCCGCCTGCCGCGTCACGAGCCCAAAGCGTTCGAGACCGAAACGCCGTATTTCGAGGGATGCCTGCCGATCGAAGCGATGGCCGATCGCGGCGACGAGACCCTGCGCTACGGACCGCTCAAGCCGGTCGGGTTGCGCGATCCGCGTACCGGCCGCACGCCGTACGCCGTGGTGCAACTGCGCAAAGAGAATGCCGAGGGCAGCGCCTTCAACCTGGTCGGGTTTCAGACGCGGCTGACGTGGCCCGCGCAGAAGGAGGCCTTCGGGAAACTTCCGGGGTTGGCGCACGCCGAGTGGTTGCGCCTTGGGGTCATGCACCGCAACACCTTCATCGACGCGCCGCGTCTGCTGGACGAACGTCTGCGCTTGCGCGGCACCGCCGCGCTCTACTTCGCCGGGCAGATCACCGGTGCCGAAGGCTACGTCGAGGCGGCGGCGTGCGGTGCGATGGCCGGAACGCATGCGGCGCGCGCCATGCTCGGCCTCGCCCCGGTCACCTTCCCGCGCGCCAGCGCCATGGGCGCGGTGATCGCGCACCTGCAGAACCGCACTACGCCGGACTTCCAGCCGGCCAACGTCACCTGGGCACCGTTCCCACCGTTGGAGACGCCGATCCGCGAGAAGCGCGTGCGCCGCCGCGCGCTGGCCGAGCGCGCCCTGGCCGCGATCGACGCGCTGGCGACCGAAGTCGCGGCCGTGAAACCTGAGGGCCAAGCGGTGGGTATTGGCGCTCGAAGATGAAGATTCGATCGACGACCATTCTCGCGGTGCGCCGTGACGGCGCGCTGGCCATCGCCGGCGACGGCCAAGTCACGCTGGAGCGAACCATCGTCAAGCATGGGGCGCGTAAGGTCCGGCGCATCGCCGGCGGCAAGGTGTTGGCCGGTTTTGCCGGTTCGGCGGCCGACGGAATCGCGCTGCTCGAGAAGTTCGAGAAGAAGTTCGCCGAGTACAAGGACATCACGCGCGCGTCGGTCGAGCTGGCCAAGGACTGGCGGCAAGATCGCGCGCTGCGCCGGCTCGAAGCGTTGCTGATCGTGGGAACGCCCGACCACCTCTTCACGCTCTCGGGAACCGGCGACGTGATCGAGCCCGACGAGGGCATCGCTGCGATCGGCAGCGGTGGCCCGTACGCGCAGGCCGCGGCCGCCGCGCTGTTGCGCCACACCACCCTCTCGGCCGAGGCGATCGCGCGCGCGGCGCTCGGGATCGCCGGCGAGATCTGCATCTACACCAACGACGACGTGACCGTGGAGGTGCTGCCGTGATCGATGCCCCGGTCGAGGGCGCGGCGCGCACGCCCAAACAAATCGTCGAAGCGCTCGATAAGTACATCGTCGGGCAAGGCAAAGCCAAGCGTGCGGTGGCGATCGCGTTGCGCAACCGCTACCGCCGCGCCCGCGTGCGTACCGAGTTGCGGGACGAAATCACGCCCAAAAACATCCTGATGATCGGACCGACCGGCGTCGGCAAGACCGAGATCGCGCGGCGGCTGGCCGGGCTGGTCGGCGCGCCGTTCGTCAAGGTCGAGGCGACCAAGTACACCGAGGTGGGGTACGTCGGGCGCGATGTCGAGTCGATGGTGCGCGACCTGGTCGAAGCGGCCATCCGCACCGTGCTCGACGAGCGGCGCGAAGAGGTGGCCGAACTCGCCGAGCGTCAGGCCGTCGAGCGGCTGATCGATGCGCTGCACCCCGAGACACGCGCTCCCGGAAGCGGCGGTGGATCGAATCCGTTCGGCGCCGCGCTGGGCTCGATTTTCGGCAACTTTTCGGGGCAGCCGTCGCAGCCTGCCGCACCGCCGATTCCGCCCTCGCCCGAGCACGCGCGGGTGCGCGAGCAAACCCGCTCGGAGATCGAGCGCGGCTTCTACGACGTGCGCTTGATCGAAATCGAAGTCGAAGAGACGCCCAACCTACCGATCGGGATGATCGGCGGAATGGATCCGTCCGCCGGCGGCGCCGATATGGGCGAGATGCTGGGCGGGATTCTGCCCAAGCGCAAGACCCAAAAGCGGGTGACGGTCGCCGACGCCAAGCGCATCTTCACCCAAGAAGAGGCCAACAAGCTGATCGATATGGACGCCGTCAAACGCGAGGCGTTGCGGCGCGCCGGCGAGGACGGCATCATCTTCATCGACGAGATCGACAAAGTCGCCGGTCGCGAAGGCGTGCGCGGCGCCGACGTGTCGCGCGAGGGCGTGCAGCGCGACATCCTGCCGATCGTCGAAGGCTCGACCGTGAACACCAAGCACGGAACCATCAAAACCGATCACATCCTCTTCATCGCCGCCGGCGCCTTTCACATGAGCAAGCCCTCGGATCTCATTCCGGAACTGCAGGGGCGCTTCCCGATTCGCGTGGAGCTGGATTCGCTCACGGCCGAAGACTTCAAAACCATCCTCACGCAGCCGAAGAACGCGCTGATCGAACAGTACAAGGCGCTGCTGCAAACCGAGAACGTCACGCTCGATTTCCGCGACGATGCGATCGCGCAGATTGCGACCTTTGCGATGCAAGTCAACGATCAGAGCGAGAACATCGGTGCGCGCCGGCTGCATACCGTGCTCGAACGGGTGCTCGAGGACATCAGCTTCGACGCTCCGGAGGCGTCCGGTACGGTAACGATCGACGCCGACTACGTGCGCCGGCGGCTGGCCGACATCGTCGAAAACGCCGACCTTTCCGGGTATATCCTGTAAGCCGCACGGCGCACCGGCGCGCCGCTCCGCGGCGATCCTACGCCGGCGATGCGGAAATAAGAGCGAGCTTAGAAAGTGCTCGCTCGGAAGGTGCGCGGCCGGCCGCTTTGCAAAGGGGAGGCCATGAAACTGCCTCGCCTTGCCCTCGTCGCCGCGACCGCTCTCGGCCTCGGTTTGGCCGCGTGCAACAACGGCAGCAACAACTCGTTCAATCCGGGGAACTGCACGCCGCCGGGCACGACCGTCATGGTCTATCCGATCCCGGGCGCGACCGGCGTCCCGGCCTCGACGCAGACGATCTACGTGGCCTCGGTCAGCAGCGCGCTCGCCAACGGCAACTACGGCACCGCGATCGCGCCGCCCAACGGCCTGCCCGTCTACAACGGCGGCAACTTCGTGCGCGTCTCGCCCTCGGCGGTTCCCAAACCGGCCGCCTCACCGAGCTTCGCCAATCCGTTCTACTACTCGTCCAACGTCGGCGGGCTCTCGGGCGGATCGACCTACTCGATCGGCTTCAATCAGAACGTAACCTGCATCCCGACCAACCTCGGGGCGTTCACGACGAACTAGCCGCGATCGCACCGCGCGCGATCGCGATCTGTGCGCCGAAGTAGAGCAGCATCACGATCAGCCCGGTCGGGCGACCGTGCGGAAAGCCGGGCGCGAAGGTTGCGAATGCCAGCAGCGTGTCGGAGGCCATGAAGGCGACGCCGCCGCCGGCCAGCGCCGCGGCAGCCGTAGGACCGTTGCGTCCGGCGGCATCGATCGCGAACAGCGTCATGCCACCCAAGAGGGCGCTGTAGAGCGCCAGCGGCAGTGCCAGCGCGCCGGCCTGTGGGTCGAGGATCGCGCCGACCGCCACGACGGCAAAGGCAATCGGCACCACCAGCCACGGATGCCGCGCGACCGCTCCGGGACCGCGCCCAAGGTGCGCGAAGGCGATCATATAGGCGACGTGCATCGCGGCGAAGGCCGCCATGCCGAACGCGAAGGCGCGCGTTCCGGGGAGCAGCAGCAGTGCGTCGCCGGCCGCCGCGCAGCACAACCCGATGCCGAGCGCGCGCGGAACCCGCGGCGCGCGCACCACGACCGCGGCGGCGAGCAGCAGCGCGACCAACGGCTTGGTGACGAACCGCAGCGCGTGCCAGCCGAGTGCCTCCGCGGTCAGGTCGATCGCCGCAACGAGTGCCGCCGCCCAAACTAGGTCCATGGCCGGCGTTTCGCCGCGGAGGCGGCGGCGTACCCGTCGAAGACCTCGCGATGCCCTACGTCCGCGAAATCGTTCAAGACGGCCATCCGACCCTGCGGAAAGTAGCCAAACGGGTGGCGCCGGCCGAGATCGCCGATCCGCTCTTTCAGCAACTCATCGACGACATGTTTGCGACGATGTACGCCGCGCCCGGCGTCGGCTTGGCGGCACCGCAGGTGAACGTCTCGAAGCGGCTCTTCGTGATGGACGTGCACGACGACGAGCACGAACCCGCGGTCGTGATCAATCCCAAGATCGAACGCGCCGAAGACGAGGTCGAACTGAACGAAGGCTGCCTCTCGGTGCTCGGCTACGTCGGCGAGATCACGCGCTTTGCGACCGTCGCCGTGAGCGGACTGGACCGTTACGGCAACAAGCTGCGCATCGCCGGCGACGGGTTGCTGGCGCAGTGCCTGCAGCATGAGATCGATCACCTCAACGGCGTGCTCTACATCGACCGCGCGCGCAACCTGCGCCCGGCGGTCGCCGAGGATGACACCGACGACGAAGACGAGGCGGTCGCGGAGGCGGCGCCGGCCGGATCGTAGCCCCGTGAAAGCCCTGTTCTTCGGTACCAGCGCGTTCGCCGTGCCGAGCCTGCGTGCGGTCGCCGAGCGCTGCGACCTGCGCGCGGTCGTCACGCAGCCGGATCGGCCGGCTGGACGCGGGCAGCGCCTGACGCCTTCACCGGTTAAGCTCGAAGCGCAGCGGCTCGGTATCGCCGTGCGCGAACCCGCGCGCCTGAGCGAGGTTGCGGTCGACGCCGCGCGCGAGGGTTACGACCTCTTCGCGCTGGCCGCGTACGGACGCATCCTTCCGCCGGCGCTATTGGCGGTACCGGCGCGCGGTGCGCTCAACGTGCATCCTTCGCTGCTGCCGCGCTATCGCGGGGCGACGCCGATCCAGAGCGCGTTGCGCGACGGCGCCACTGAGACCGGGGTCAGCATCATGCTGATGGATGCCGGAATGGATACCGGCGACATCGTGCTGCAGGAGGTGGTCACGATCGAACCGGGCGAGGATTACGGCCACCTGCACGATCGCCTGGCAGACCGCGGTGCGGCGCTGTTGGCGCGCGCGTTGACGCTGGCCGCGGCGGGACCGCTGCCGCACCATCCGCAGCAGGGCACGCCGAGCGTGACGACGCCGATTCGCGCCGGCGACTTGGCTATCGACTGGTCATGGCCGCCGGCGAAGATCGTCGATTTCGTCCGCGCGTACGCGCCGGCTCCGGCCGCGCGGGCCGATCTCGACGGCGAACGCGTGAAGCTGCTGCGCGCGCACGTTGCGCCCGACGGCAGCCTGGCAATCGACGAACTGATCGCTCCCAATCGCGGTCGGATGAGTTACGCGGCCTACCGCCAACACCGGGCGGCCCTGCGATGAACGCGCGCGAGGTGGCGCTGGCGGTAGTGCGCGACGTCTTCGCGCCGCCCGATTCGCGGATGCCGGAGCGTAGCGCCCAAGAGGCGCTCGATTATCGGCTGCGCAAGTCCGAACTCGATGCACGCGATCGCGGCTTTGCGACCGAACTCGCCTACGGTGCGATCAAGATGCGCCGGACGCTCGACTGGTATCTGGAACCGTCGATCGGCGATCGCCGCGAACCGATGCCGCCCGCGATCCGCGAGATTCTGCGCTTGGCGATCTACGAGTTGGCGTACACCGAAGCCGACGCGCACGCGACCGTCTTCGAGTTCGTCAACCTCGCCAAGAAGTACGGACACCGCGGACTCGCCAACTTGGTCAATGCGGTGCTGCGGCGCTTTCTGCGCGAGCCGCGCAACGAACCGATCCGCGACCGCTTCGACTCCGACGTCGCCTACGACGGCGTGCGGTACTCGCTGCCCGACTGGATCCTCCGCCAGTGGGTGGCGACCTTCGGCGCGGCGCAGGTCGAAGCCATCGCGGCCGGAGTCAACGCGCCGGCGCAGGCCGCCGTGGCGGTCAACCTGGCCCGCGCCACGCGCGATGAGGTCGCCGAACGGTTCGCGGCCGGCGGCATCGAGACGCGCGCGTCGGCGCTGGTGCCCGACGCGTTGCTGTTCGCTGCGGCGTCGGCCCGGCTGCCGCGTGCCGACGGTCGCTGGTGGACGCAATCGGAGAGTTCGTGCTTGCCGGTCGCGGTGCTCAATCCCCAGCCGGGCGAGCGCGTGCTGGATCTGTGCAGCGGGCGCGGGAACAAAGCGCTGCAGACGGCGGCCCGCCTGAACGGCGACGGCGAACTGATCTGCGTCGAGCGCGACGCGCGTAAGGCCGAGGTCCTGCGCGCCCGCTTGGAGCAGGCGGGATTCGCCGCCGGGATCGTGGTCGGCGATGCCGCCGACGAAGCGCTCGAGGTCGGCCGGTCGTTCGATCGCGTCCTCCTGGATGCGCCCTGCTCGGGGTTGGGAGTGATCGGACGCCACCCCGAGGCGCGCTGGAAGAAGCATCCGGCCGACGGCGAACGCCTAGCCAGCGCGGCGCGGACGCTCCTGGAGCGGGCCGCTCGGCACGTTCACCCCGGCGGGGTTCTGGTCTACGCCGTGTGTTCGACGGATCCGCGCGAGACGACGGAAGTGATCGAGTGGTTTTTGAACGGGCACAACTTCGAGCGCGGCCTGATCTCGGCGGCACTGGAGCCGGTGTTGAGCGAAGCCGGCGACGTACTCGTGCCGCCCGGGATCGCGGGACGCGACGGCTTCTACGTCGCGCGCCTGGAGCGGCGCGGGTGATCGCGCGGTGAACTTCCTCGACCGGATCGAGCAGGCGTGTGCGGCCTTCATCGAGCGCGCGTTTGCCCGAACGTTCCCGAGCGATCTCGAACCGGCGCAGATCGCACGCAAACTGGTTGCGACGATGGAGGCGCGAATCCGCGGCGACGAGAGCGCGATGAGCGCGCCGGGAGCGTATCTGGTCTACGTCAATCCGGCCGACTTCGAGCGCATGGCCAGTCATCAGACCTACCTCGAGCGCGAACTCGGCGATCTGCTGGCCGAGCTGGCCGGCCGCGTCGGGATCGTCTTTACCGACGGGCCGAACGTGGAGATCAGCCCGCGCGAGAGCGTGCCGACCGGAGCGGTCGAAGTGCAGCCGCTCGGCGACGTTACCATCAGCATCGACGTGGATCCGCTCGAACCGCCGTCGCCGCGTTTCCACTTGCGCATGGTGACCGGCGTCCCGGCTTATGGCGTATACTCGATCCAGAAGAAGGCGCTGGTTGGGCGCAGCGAGGAGTGCGACGTGTTTCTGGTCGATCCGAGCGTATCGCGCACGCATGCCATCATCGAAACGGGACGGCACGAAGCTACCGTGCGCGACCTAGGATCGACCAACGGCACCTTCGTCAACGGCACCCAGGTCGACGCGTGCACGCTCTCCTCGGGCGACGAGTTGATGTTCGGCAACACGATCATGCGCTTCGAGCGGTCGGGATGAACTTCGAGGCACACATGCGGGTCGGAACGGTCGAGATGACGGCGGTGCTCTTCGCCGTCGCCGCGTTCGCGGTACGGCCGCGCGTGCGGGTTGCGGCCGACGTCGGCAAGCTGGTGCCGATGCGCGTCGAGTTGACCGTGCGCGAGCTGGGCGCCGAACGGACGTTTACCGGCCGGCCACCCTTCGACGTCGGCCGCGCGCGCGACGCCGACTTGGTGTTGCGCGATCCCGAGATCAGCCGCACGCACCTGCGCTTCGATAGCCGTGGCGGCGTCGTCTACGTGAACGATCTGGGCAGCCGCAACGGAACCTTTTTGAACGGCCGGCGGCTGCGCGAGGGCATCGAAGTTCGCTGTGGCGACCAGGTCGACGTCGGAACGACGCGCCTGATCGTGACCGAGATCGCACCGTGGACGTAGCCGTTCGCGGCGATCGCGCCTCCTGTTTGACGGTGCAGCTCGCACCGCACAGCTGGTTCTTTGCGGTCGCCCGCGGGTTCGGGCAGATCGACGGCGTGGCGATCGAGCGCGTGCTGCTCGGCCGGCTTCGCAGCGAGTTTGCGCGGCGCAGCCGCGGCGAACGCTTTCGGCGCGCGCTCGACCGGCCGCACGCGGCCGCGACCGCGATCATGGCCGCGCTGGTGCGGGTCAACGCGGACCTTTACGCGCGCACCGCATCGCACGACGACTACGTGACCGCCGCTGCGTCGTTTACCGGAGTGCTGATCGTACGCGAACGCGCGTACGCGTTCCACGCCGGCGGCACGGCGGCATATCTGGCGCACGGCGGCGAGATCGCCGAACTCTCGCATCACGACGCCTTCGACGACGGCGCCGTCCCGCTGCTGCCGCGCGGGTTCGGCAGCGCCCGCGCGCTCGAGGTGGCGGTTGCCAACGTCGAGCTGGCGCCCGGCGATACGATCGTGTTGGTCGGTCACCGCCTGCGCGGCGAGGTCGATCGCCGGGCGCTGATCGCACACGTAGAGAGCGCCGACCCGGGCGAGCACGTCGTCGTGGCGCGCTTCGAGTTCGACGACGCCAACGTGGAGGTGCTCGGTGGCGAGCGGCTGCGCCTGCCGTGGGCTGCGATCGCCGCCCGTTGCGTTGCCGCGATCGCCTTTTTGCTCGCGTTGGTGTGGACGTCCTGAGTTCGTTCGCGCTATTGGCGCGGCGCATGGTGCCGATGCTCGGTGGACTGGCCGCGGCCGCCTTCTGTCTCTCGTTCGCGCCGCGCGGCAGCCTGGGACCACCCTGGATGCTGGCGCTGCTGGCCGCGCTCGCACTCACCTGGGTGGTGCTGCAACCGGCCGCAACCGTGCGCGACGACGTGCTGCCGGCGCTGGCGGTCGCACTCTCCGGGTTGGGCCTCGCGGTCGTCGCGCGGCTCTCGCCGTCGCTCGCGGCCAAGCAGCAGGATTGGTTGCTCGCGTCGCTGCTGTTGGTGCTGCTAGCCGGGCCGTTGCTGACCGGCTTTCGCCGCTTCGCGTCGATCAAGTACCTGTGGGTGATCGCATCGCTGCTCCTGTTCGTCGCGGTCGTGTTGTTCGGAAAGGAAATCAACGGCGCGCGGCTCTGGATCGAGATCGGCCCGATCCGGTACGAGCCGATCGAACTGATCAAGCTGTTCATCGTCTTTTTTCTCGCCGCCTATCTGGCCGAAACCGCCGACGTGATCGCCGACGCGCGGCCGTGGTCGCTGCGCGCCAACCTGAAGTATCTCGGCCCACTCTTCATCGGCTGGGGAGCATCGATGGCGATTCTGGTGGTGCAGCACGACATCGGCATGGCGACGCTGTTGCTCGCGACCTTTGCCACGTTATTGTACGTCGCAACGCGACGGCTGGACATCGTGTTGCTGGGCGGGGCCATCTTTGCGTTGGCGGTCCTGTGGGCGATCCATCACTTTCCGTACGTCCACACGCGGATCGCCGTGTGGCGCGATCCCTTCGCGCATCCGCTCGGCGCCGGCTATCAAGCCTCGCAGGCATACTACGCGCTGGCGGCCGGCGGACCGTTTGGGACCGGCTTCCGGCTGGGCCATCCCGGCTTCATCCCCGACGTTGCCACCGACTACGTCTATGCGGCGTTCTCCGAAGAGTTCGGCTTGGTCGGCGCGATCGCGATCTTGGCGATCTTTCTGGCGCTGGTGCGGCGAATTTTCGCGGTCGGCTTGGAGCAGCCCGACCTGTACGCCAAACTGTTGGCGGCTGGGCTGGGGGCGACCCTCGGCTATCAGATCTTCATCATCGTCGGCGGCGTGATCGGCGTCTTTCCGCTGACTGGAATCACTCTACCCTTTATCTCCTACGGCGGCAGTTCGTTGGTGGCGAACTTTCTGCTGGTCGGCTTGGTGTGGGCGATGAGCGCGCGTCCGCGCGCACCGGTGCGTGCTCCGTAACGTCTTCTGGTTCGTGACGATCGCGCTCGCGCTGACCGCGATCGTGGCCGGCTACCGCTCGACGCGCACCGTATCCGTGCCGCGTGCGGCGCGCGCGACGACGCGCGATCCGCGGCGTGCGACGCCGGCCGACCGCGCGCAGTTCCGTGCGGACGGGCCGAGCGCTGCGGTGAACGATAGTTTTGCGCGCGATCCGGTCACGGTCGCCCATTCCGGCGCCGCCGGGGTGCGCTGGCGGCGCGAGCGGCTGCTGGTGATGGTGGTCGGAATCGGCTGGTCGTTGCCGCTCGAGTCGGCCTTTCTCGCGTCCCACCTTCCGCTCGGGTTCGTGATCGATCCGTCCGCGCCGTATGCGATCCGCGCCGCCGCGCTGGCCCGCGCGGCCGGCCGTAGCGTCTACCTGCAGGTCGCGCGGGCGCCGTCGCCCGGCCAACTCGCGCAGCTGCACGTGCGTTTCGGCCGGTTTGCCGGCGTGGCGTCACGTGCACCGGCCGGGATGGCGCGCGCGCTGCAGGGCGCCGGCCTCGAGTTCTTCGACGAGCGCGGAACCGCCGACCCCGCCGCCTTCGCGCGAGCCGGCGTGCCGCTGCTGCAGCGTGCGGTCACCGCCGACGACCGGACGCAGCCCGGTTACGTACGCTTCATGCTGCGCCGCGCGGCCGACGTCGCGCAGCGCTTCGGTCCGACCGTGGTGCTGGTGCGTCCGTTTCCCACCACGTTACGCGCGCTGCAGGCGCTCGACGGGAGGTCCGGCATCGAACTGGTAGCGCCGCGCTAGCCATCGGCAGGGAAGCGCGCACGCGGCGCGTAGGCTCCACCAGCGGCGCTCGCCGCACGAGGAGGTCGTGGTGCGTCGATTCTCGCTTTCGCTCCTATCGCTCGCCGGATGCGCGCTGATCGCAGGCTGCGCGCACGGTGGCTCGTCGTCGAGTACCGCATCGAGCGCGCCCAGCAGCGCGAGCGCCGCAGCGACTGCCGTTGCGAGCGCACCGGCCAATGCGCCCAACGGCGCCGAAGCCAACGCGGGCGGGAGCGTCTACGTAACCAACTGTTCGAGCTGCCACGGCGCGACCGGCGACGGGCTGCCGGGCGCGTTTCCGCCGCTTGCCGGGAACCCGGTCGTGGTCGGCGATGCAACGGCGGTCGTGCATATCGTCAAGTACGGTCGCAGCGGTGCGCTCGTCGTCAAGGGGCAGCGCTACAGCGGCGTGATGCCCGCCTGGAACGGAACGCTCAGCGATACCCAAATCGCGCAGGTCATCACCTACGTGCGCGCGTCGTGGGGCAATCACGCCGGCGCCGTTTCGCCGGCGCAGGTCGCCGCGGTCAAGAAGTAGCGCGCCGCGCTACGGCGCGACGGCGACCCCCGAGGCGTTGGCGTTCTGGGGCGAAGCGAACGGCAGGAGCGGCGTTGCCGCGATCGATCCGGCGGAGGAGTTGTAGGCGAACTTGGTGATGCCGGCGTTGCCAAAGCCGTTGCCCATGAAGGCGATCGAGTTGGTGGCCGCCGGTAAGTCGGGCGCCTGCAGCACCGCCATCTGCTGCTCGCAGTTGACGCTGCTGGTGCTCGCGAGCGCGGTCGATCCGAGCGTCGGCGCCGAGGCGTTGCCGGTGATCGCGTAGACGCTCAGGTTCGGCGCGCCGGTGCAGACCCACGCGAGATCGCCGGGCCCGATCCCAACAGAATCGGCGCTCCCCGGGCCGCCGGCCGCGATGAAGGACGATCCGCCGACCGGCATGACGTAGATGCCGTTAGACGCCGCGACCCAAATCGATCCGCCGACGCTGCTGCTCGGCGGCGCGGCCGCGATGCCGTACGGGATGCTGAACGAACCGTTGACCGAAGGGTAGGTGGTCGGCGTGTCGCTGTCGTTGGCGATCAGGTACGACACGATCTCGCCGGAGCCCGAGCGGTACTGCGAATCGGCCACCCAGAGCAGATCGTTGCCGTCGATGGCCATGCCGTCGGCTTGACTGGCGGTGCCGCCCGGCAGCGTCAGCGTGGTCGTCGACCCGAAGTTCGCTGGGAGCTGCGGTGGAACGGTCCCGCTCGGTGCGGTCAACGCATCGATGCCCGAGACCGAGTACGAGGCGTTGGGCTGGACTGCGAGCCACGGGGCACCGGTGGCGTCGATGGCAACCGCGTTGTTGGCCAAGTTCGTGGTGAGCGTCGCATCGATCGGATTGAAGGTGGTGGGAACGTAGCCGTTACTCTTCGCCATGGGATAGCCGAAGAGCCCGCAGGGACACGTTCCGGCGCCTCCCACGAACGAGACCCAGAGTTCGGGGATTTCCGTGATCGAGACGGTCGCGGTGGTCCGCAGGGTGGGATTACTGCCGTCGCTGGAACTCAACCCGACCGTAGCGATGGGATTCGCATCGGAGTACGCGACCGCTTGGACGTTGACGAGGTTGGGCGTGCCGGCCGTCGCAGTCGAAAGATCGATCGAGGAGCATATCCCGTTGCTCGCGCTCGGGCACGTGAACTCGAGATCGCCGGCGGCGTTGCTGAAGCTCACCACCGGGGCGCCCGAGCCGACGATCGTGTACCCGTCGGCGTCGACGGCGTTGAGCAGGAACTGCACCGGCGCGCTCCCGACGATCTGATAGCCGCTGGTGATCTGCGCAACGTGGGTTTGATCGGGCCGCGGAACGAGGCTGAGCGTGGCCGGCACGCCGTTGAGCGTAAGGCTGAGCGTCGGCGTGGTACCGGGCGAGATGGTCTGCGACGCGATCGCGCCTTCCGAGAGCGCGTTCGCGGTATTCGCAAAGACGCCGGCGCTTGGTAGCGTTCCGGTCGGCGACGCGTCCCAGGTCGTCACGTCGAAACCGTACGTTCCGGCCGGAACGGCAGCGGTGAGCGTGTACGTCGTGGCGCCGCTGCTGGTGCTGCTGGTACAACCGTCGGCGGCGAGACAGGTGGCGAGATCGAAGGCAATCTGCGGCGTGCGGTCCTGGGTGACCGGCGTACTCGTCCAGTAGCTGATGCCGACGCCGAGCGTCGCCGGCGACACGTACTTGCCGCGAATCCAGTGCTTGCGCCGTACCTGTTGTCGCGCCGGTGGAACCTTCAGGCGAAACGTCACGCGCTGCGGCGCGGGTTGCGGCGGCGTGGTGTGCGGACCGACGAGCGGCGTGGCGCCGTTTCCGCCGCATGCCGCCAGCGCGATCACCAGGAGCAACGATCCGATCGAGCGTCGACGCATCACGGGATCACGACCTTTCCGATGTACCCGACGTGCGCCGAGGAGTTGAAGGCGGTGAACCATACGTTTCCGTCCGGACCGGTCGTGATGCCGTCGAGTTGCATCTGCGTGGTCGAAACCTCCATCTCGGTCACCTTGTCGGTGCGAACGTCGATCATCCCGACATAGCTTCCGGTCGACGTGCCGCGCGCGGTAAACCAGATATTGCCGTCGGGTCCGCTGGTGATCGCCTGGGGTTGCGAGGAGTACGGCATCGTGAGGTAGTGCACGGTGCTCCCGCTGCAGCAGGTCGAGGGCGCGAAGTAGGCCACGCCGCCAAACGTCGGAAGGGCTACCCACATGTTTCCGTCGGAGCCTAGCGTGATGCCGCCGAACACCGTCCCGGATCCAAAGCTGTAGCTCGATTCGGTCAGCGTCGTGCACGTGGTCGAGCAGTCCATCGTCCCGATGTGCTGATCGGTATTATCGGTCGTGAACAGGGTGTCGCCGGGACCGTTGGCGATCGCGCTCAACGCGTTCGATGCGCGCGCGATCTCACTTGGCGACGCATAGGGCGGCGACGACGTCGGCGCCGGATACGGAAAGGTGGAGACGGCGCCGCTCGGCGGGCTGGTTGCCAGTCCGTCGTCGACGAAGTGCATTTGAAAATCATTGCCGCGTACGATCGCGACCGGCGAACCGTAGCTCGTCGCGGCGAAATCGACGACCGGACAGGCGATCGAGCTACCGGTGTCGCAGCCGGCGTGCCCGACCAACTCGATCTGACGCGGCCCTTGGAAGAGATCGGCGCTCGAACCGACGGCGTAGAGGTTGCCGTCACCGCCTGCCGCGAGCGCGCTGTAGTGCGTCCCCGCGCCCAGCGTCGTCCAGATCGGCGTGCAACTGGTCGCGCAGGCGCTCGGCACGAAGCGCCCGATCTGCTGGTTACCGGTATCGGCGACCCAGATGCCCTTACCGTTCGGTCCGACCGCGAGCCCCTCGGGCTCGGCACTGGGAACCGCGAGCGGCGCGAGGTCGATCGTGTAGGGTCCGACCACGATCGGCCCGAGGCCGCTTGCTCCGGTCACGGCGTACGTGAGGCTCGCGCTGGCGCCGTTGGCGTCGCCGATCTGAAACCCGTGGATGCTTGGTGACGTGGTGAGCGTCTGCGGCGAGAGGGTCATCGTGACCGTGCCCCCGGCGGCTGCCGGTGCGCAGCTCGCCGGTGCGCACGCGACGCCGATGTCGGTGCGCCCAACCCAGCCTTGCGTGAACGTCCCCGCGTAGCTCGGTTCGCTGATCGCGGCGGTCGCGTCGCCGCCGTTCAGAACGAAGTTCAGCTGCGGGTTTCCGGTAGCGCTGTAGATGCTCGCTGGGGTAATCGTGACGTTCAGCGGCGCGACGGTGACGGCTGCGCTGCCGCTTCCGCTGGTGAAGGTGATGGTCGCCGGCAGCGCCGGGTTGGTGAAGGCGATCGCGGTATCATACGTGACGGTGACGGTGGTGTATCCGCTGGGACCGGGCGACGCGATCGTCGCGGGCGAGACCGCGATCGCGCCGGAACCGCCGTTGCTCACCGAGGCGACGATCGGCGCGGCGTAGTCTCCGGGCTGGGTGATGGTCGCGCCGCTGGCGTCCTGCGCGCCGACCGCGAGCGTCAAGACGTGCGTGGTGCCGTCGGCGTAGGCAGCCAGCGCGGCGACCGACGCGACGACCACCGTGGGGACGCCGTTGAGCACGATCGCGAACTGCGCGCCGGGCGTGGCGGTGTCGACGGCGGCGCTGGTACCGCTGGCCAGCAGCGAGCCGGTCGCGCCGGGTTGCGAGTAGAGCGAAACGTCGAGCACGACGGCGGCGGCTTCCGGTACGAGAAAACTCAGGGAGCAGGTCGTCCCCGAGCTGGAGGAACTGCAGCCCGGACTCGACGGCGTCAGGTTGGCGACCAGCGCGGCGTACCCGGCCGGAGCCGGGCCGCCGTCGACGCTCGCGATCGCGATCTCGATCGACGCGGTACCGCTGGAAATGAAGTGTGGTCCGCGCCGCCCGCCCAGCGGATGCATGACCGGCAGGTGGCGGCCGTGCTTGCGCCGCGGGATGAAGAGCTTGATCCTGGCACGGCGGCCGTGGTGCGGCCGGTGCGCGCCGGCCGGATCCAGCGCGGTGTGCGCCACCGCGGCCGGCGCACCGCCTGCAGCTGGAGGCAGCGCGGTGCGCCCCGCACACGCCGCCAAAACAAGAGCGCCGAGCGCCACGCCAAAGGCAAGCCACCGTCGAACAACCATGATCGTCCTTTTCGCAGAAGCGCGGGCTCGCTTCGTCCCTTCGCGGAACGCTCGGCAAAGTCCCCGAGCCGCCTTCGCCGACCCTTCACCGTCGTTGCATCCGATTCTCATGCAGGCGGGCGCCGTGCGTGCCTACGATAGGACATGGTACATCGCATCGCTCGCCCGGCAGCCGCGGCCCTGGTCGCCGCCGCTCTCCTGCTCGGCTCGACCGCGCGCCCGGCGCGCGCCAACACCACGACGACGCTGCTGATCACGGCAGCCGCCGTCGCCGCGCTCGCGACCGCGGTCAACGTTTCCGAGAAGAGCGCCAAGGCGCATCAAGTCGTCGGCTACTTGCAGAACGGCTCGGTCGTCTATGCCGACGGTCACGTCGTCGCTCCGAACGGGCAGTCGTGGTATCCCGGCAACTACGGTCAAAACATCACCTGCAGCGGCATGCAGTGTGCGATCGTCGGCGGAGCCGTCGGTTACGGCGGCTACTATGGCAGTCCATACGGTAATAACTCGTACGGCAATAACCCGTACGGCAGCGCTTACCCGCCCGGCTATGGAAGCGCGTACGTTCCCGGCTACGGCAACTCGTATTCACCCGGCTACGGCGGTTCGTACCCGCCCGGCTACGGCGGTTCGTATTCGCCCGGCTACGGCGGTTCGTATTCGCCCGGCTACGGCGGTTCGTATCCGCCCGGCTACGGCGGTTCGTATCCGCCCGGCTACGGCGGCTCGTACCCGCCCGGCTACGGTGGTTCGTATGCGCCGAACTCCAACGAGCGCATGGTGCCGGTGGGCGCTTCGCATCCGCATCCGATCGCGGCACCGATCGGCGCGGCTCACCTCACGCCGGTGCGGATCGTGCATCGCGTTCCGGTGATGCACCCGCTGCACCCCGTGCATCTGGTACGCCTCGCCCCGCAGTGGAAGCGCTTCGGTAAAGGCGCGCCCCCGGCCGGACGCGCCGCCTAGCGCGCTCGGCTCGGCCGGGCCGCGGCCGATAGAGAAGACATGAAACCTGCGACCGTCGCGCTCGCGCTGCTCCTCACCGGCTGCGCGAGCGCGAGCGTTACTCCGCCCTCCCGCGCGCCCGACCTGCCGTCGGCGACGACATCCACCGGGGCGGCGCGACTGCTGCTCGACGACGAGTTCAACGGTTCCGCGCTCGATCCGAAGCTCTGGTCGACGTGTTATAGCTGGGCGCCGCACGACGGCGGCTGCAGCAACAATCCGTCGCTCGAGCTGGAGTGGTACACGCCGCACAACGTACGGCTCGCGGGCGGATTGCTGCAGTTGGTGGCGCGTCGCCGGCAGGTGGTCAAGAACGATCCGTATACCTCGGGAATGATCGCGACCGGCGGCTGGCTGGCGCGCAACGGCACGACCCATCCGGCCACCTTCGGGTTTCTCTATGGCTACGCCGAGATTCGGGCCAAGCTGCCGCGCGGTGCCGGGATGTGGCCGGCCTTCTGGCTGGTGCCGACCGATCGCAGTTGGCCGCCCGAGATCGACATCATGGAGTTTCAGGGCGTGGCGCCGCGGATCGACTTCGTCACCGTGCACTGGCGCGATGCCAAGGGCAATCTGCAGCAGAACGGCAGCGCGGTCGACGTGCATCGCGACCTGTCGGCCGGTTTCCACACCTACGCGGTCGATTGGGAGCCGTCGTCGATCACCTGGTATTTCGACGGTCGCGCGATCAAGCGTTTCACCGATGCGCGCTGGATCGCGCACACCCCGATGTACCCGATTCTCAACCTCGCCATCGGCGGCTGGCTGCCGGGCCAGCTCGCACCCGTAGCGTCGAGCTTCCCGGCAACCTTTGCCGTCGATTACATCCGCATCTGGAACCGCAAGCCGGCTACGCCTTGAGCATGACGCGCGCCGCGTTCCAGCCGGAAGCGCCCATCACGCCGCCGCCCGGATGGGCTGCCGCGCCGCACATGAAGAGCCCCCGGATCGGCGTGTTGTAGCTTGCGAAACCGGGTACCGGCCGGAACATGAAGAGCTGGTGCAGCGGCATCGCGCCTTGGAAGATGCTGCCGCCGGTCAGTCCAAAGGTCGATTCGAGATCGACCGGCGTGAGGATCTGGCGCGCGATCACCGAGCTCTTGAAACCCGGCGCGTAGCGTTCGACGACGTCGAAGCAGCGGTCCGCGTACTCGTTGCGCTTGGCGTCGGTCCACGGACCGTCGGCGAGTTCGTACGGGGCGTACTGCGTGAACATCGACATCAGGTGCTTGCCGGCCGGGGCGACGGTCGGATCGAGCGAGGAGGGCATGGTGCACTCGACGATCGGCTCGCTCGACATGCGTCCGTACTTCGCGTCGTCGTAGGCACGCTCGATGAAATCCTGATCCGGGCACAGGTGGACGGTGCCGAAGTGCTGCGGACCGGGCTCGTGGCCGGGCAGCGCGCTGAAGCTAGGCAGCCGCTCGAGCGCAACGTTGATCTTGCACGACGCGCTGCTGTATGAGATGCGTGCGATCGCGGCGTTGAAGTCGGGCGGCAGTTCGGCCGGATCGAGCAGCCGCTGAAAGGTCAGGTGACAGTCGACGCCGCTGGCCACCTTCTTGGCGTGGAACTCGTCGCCGTTGCGGAGCGCGACGCCCGTCACGGCGCCGTTCTTGGTGAGGATCTTGGCGACCTCGGCCTCGGTGCGAATCTCCACGCCGAGGTCCTTCGCCGCAGCGGCGATCGCCTGCGTCAAGCCGCCCATCCCGCCTTTGACGTAACTCCACACGCCGCGCTTGCCGTTGGTTTCGCCCATGACGTGATGGAAGAGCACGTACGCGGTGCCGGGCATCGAGGGCGCCATGAACGCGCCGATGATGGCGTCGGTCGCGATCGTGCCTTTGAGTTCTTCGGATTCGAACCAGCGATCGAGAATCGGCCGCGCCGCGCCGGTAAGCACTTCGATCGCCTCGCCCATCCCCGGGCCGAGCTTCTGCAGCGCCCGCCCCATCGCGCCCATTTCGAGCAGCGAACCGAGATTGGGCCGGAGCAGGTTGGGCGGAACCTTCACCAGCGTCGGCTCGACCACCGAGGCGACGCGCTCCAGCATCGCTTCGTACTGCGGATAACGCTCGGCGTCGCGGCGGCTGAACTTCGCGATCTCCTCGACGTCCTTATGGGAGCCGGTGCCGAGCATCAGGTAGCGCCCGTCGAGGAACGGCGAAAACGAGGCCGGGTTCCGTTCGATCGGCTCGAAACCGTAGTCGCGCAGGCGCAAGTCGCGAATGATCTCGGGACGGAACAGGCTGTTGACGTAGGCCGCGGTCGAGACCTTGAAGCCGGGGAAGACCTCTTCGGTGACGCACGCGCCGCCCACCAGATGGCGTCGTTCCAACACCAGCACCTTCCATTTGGCGCGCGCGAGGTAGCAGGCGGTCACGAGGCCGTTGTGGCCACCGCCGATGATGATCGCGTCGTAGTTCATAACGTCAGAGTCGTACTTTCATGCTGAGATAGGCGTTGAAGGGTTCGTTGAGCGAACTCGAGAGATCGTTGTACGCGCCGAAGTACGGCTCGTACGGATACTTGAGAAACGTCTGCACGTTGTCGCCGGGATTGTAGGCGTTGCCGACCGGCGGCGTGGCCGGCCCACCCACCAAATCGGTGTAGAGGCAGACGTTGCTGCCCGAGAGGTAGGTAAAGCGCGTCTGCTGGCCGCCGAAGCAGGTTTGCACCAGGTTTGCCAGCGCGAGCGAGAGCGTCACGCGCGGCGTCACCTCGTACGAGAGTTGCAGGTTGCCGAGCAACTGCGCCGGTTCGCGGAACGCCCCGATGGCGTCGAACTGCCCGGTGTAGGGGTCGGGGATCGAGAGCGTTGCCAGGCAGGTTGCGCTGCCGCCGCTGGTGGTGTCGGCGTTGTACGGGGAGCCGCCGAGCGCGCCGTACGGATAGCGTGGATCGCCGGCGGTGCTGCCGGGTAGCGCCGCGCAGCCGCCGGCGGCCGGATCGATGCCCGGCGTGGTCAGCGGCGCGCCGTAGCGATTGCCGGCTTGGAACTGCAGCGACGGCGTGATCGAGAAGCGATTGTGCTTGTAGTTCAGGACCAGCGTTGCGACGTAGGGATAGTTATAGGCATTGACGCCCGAGCCGATCGGTCCGGGGAACGTCGAGTACGGGAGATACGACGCGTTCGGATCGAGGAGGCCGAAGCCGGGCGAGTTCCAGTAGGGATTTGCGATCGAACCCTTCGCGCATCCCGGCGACGGCGTGCCGTCGGGCATGAAGCACGGCGCGGCGGCGACGCCGGTCGAGGTCGAGCCGCAGACCGGCGTTCCAAACTGCACCTTTCCGTAGTCGGCGCCGCCCGGCGCGCACGCCTTGGTATAGGCGTTGTACTGCGAGATGCCGGCGTTGGCGGCCGAGAGGATCGTGGTTCCGTTGGGCAGCTTGTTGTACTTGAAGGTTGCGTACGTGTACGCAAACGAGAGTTGTGCCGCAAAACCGTTGCGGTTGAAGTCGCCCTTGTCGAACTGGAACTCGAAGCCGCGCGAGGTCTGATTGGCGGCATTGAGTCCCGACGTGAGGCCGGTGGCGTAGTTGATGTAGAAGTTGGAGACTTCGTCCTGCGTCTGCCGCAAGAACGGCGTCAGCTTGAACGACATGTCGGTGCCCTTGAAATGGTGCTCGATCGAGAAGTCGCTATTGAACGAGATCGACGGCCGCACTTGGTGGCCCGGGCTGTTGAAGCCGAGCGAGTAGAACTGGGTCAACACGTCGGGCAAGTTCTGCTGCAGTCCGTCGTACTGTTCGTACGCCGCGCTCGGCTGCTCGTTGTACTTGCCATAGCTCGCGCGCAGCACGGTATCGGGGTCCACCGTGTAGGTCATGCCGATTCGCGGCTGCACGATGTTGTAGTCGAAGGACGCTTGGGTGTTCTGCAGGTTCGCGTTGACGTACTGCGAGCCGAAGTGGGAACACGGCACCTGCGCGTTGGTGCTCCACGGCCCGCCGAAGGCGCTGCGATCGACCAAGGTCAGCGTCTGCGTATCGTAGCACGTGTCTTGGTTGAAGGCGTCGAACCAGAACGCGCGCGCCGGTCCGGTGTTGGTGTTCGGTCCGACGAAGCTGTAGTTGTCGATGCGCACCCCGAAGTTGAAGTTGAGCTTATCCGAGGGTTGCCACTGATCGGTGAGGGAGAAACCGGTGAAGATCGGGCGCACCGTGTTGTTGAGGCCGTACGCCCCGCCTTCGGCCGCGAAGTAGGCGCATTTGACGCCGCCGCAGGTCATGTTGGCGGCGTTCGGCGGCAGCGTTCCGTTGTAGACGTTGTAGAGCGACGCGTAGGTTGGCAGATTGCCGTAGCTGATGTTGCTGCCGCCGCCGTCGGAGCAGGTGGTCGGCGTGGCGGCACCGATACCCGAGGCCGGCGCGATGTAGCAGGTGCCGCTATCGATTGCTCGCGGATTGACCAGCACCGCGAAACTGTCGGCATAGTCGAACATCTGCTCGTTATAGATGCGCGCGCCGGTGGCGGTGGTGTACGAGGCTTCGGCTTCGAGCAGATTCTGGGGATTGAACTGATCGGTAAAGGCGAGGCTGAGGCCGCGGGTGTGGTTGTTGATCTCGTAGTCGCCGCTGTCGTAATACGCATAGGGCTGCAGCGACATCATCGGACCGTTTTCGATCCAGTCCGAGTAGTAGGTGTAGCCGTATAGGCGCAGATACGCGCTCGGGCTGAGATTCTTCTGATACTGCAGCTTGACGATGGCTTGTCCGTTATAGCCGCGGTCGCGCTGGTTGAACGGGTCGGGGATCGGCCCTTGGAACGCGTGCGGCGGCGACGACGGATAGTAGTATGGGCCGACCAGCGAGGCGTAGTTGGAGGGGAGCAGCGCGCCGACCGGACCGTTGTACTGATAGCTATCGAGATAGTACGGCGGCGGTGCGCCGACCGTGGCGACGTAGTTGTTCAGCCCTTCGTCGTTGATCGAGCTGAAGAAGGTCGTGAAGATTTCGTCGTTGTCGTAGAGCAGTTGAATGTCGTCGCGCAACCCGCCGTGCTTGTGCGGGATGGCGAAGTGAAGGTTGACGACCGAGGTGCGGGTCGCGATGTTGGCCGCGTTGGCGGTGCCGAACCCGATCGGACCGAGAATCCAGCCGGGCGTGCCGTTTTGCCCGACATTGGGGACTCCGTTGGTATAGCACGACGGCAGCGACGGCGCCGCGCCGCCGGGGCACGCACCCAACTGCTGTCCGAAGGTATTGGCGTAGGCGGCGCCGCCGAACTGATCGACGTAGCGGTGATCTTGGTTGTAGCCGCCGATGCCGACGTAGTAAGAGAAGGTGCGGTCGGGGTTCGACCCGCCGGCTTCGGCGCTGAGGCTGTGATAGAACGTCGTCGAGCCGACGCCGGCGTTGAGCGTCGCGTAGCCCGGATAGGTGCCGGTCTTGATGACTTGATTGATGAAACCGGCGAGGCCCTGGGCTTCCGCATTGGAGGGCGTCGCGCCGGTGTAGACCTGCAGCTCCAGCTGTCCCAGCGATGAGAGCGAGCCCGAAGGATAGTTGTCGAAGGCGCGGTTGACCGGAATGCCGTCGAACTCGTAACCGACTTCGTACGAGTCGCCGCCGCGCACGTGGACGGCCTGATTGTAGCCGTTCTGGTTGGCCGGCACGTACGCCCCAGGAACGCTCGCGACGGCCGAGTAGGCGCTATTGAGGTTGCCGCCGCCACCGAGCACCGAGAGCCGGCTCTGCTGCGCGGCGTTGACCGAGTAGAGATCGGCGGTCGTCCCCGGCCGCACCAGGCTCGATGCGCTACGTGAGGTGACCCGGGCGATCGTTTTGAGCGCGCTGCTCAGCACCAGCGTGAGCGCCTGCTGCGCATCGGCGAAGACCGCGACGCCGGGATAGGAGGCCGGCGCGTAGCCGGGCTTGCTGACGTCGACGGTGTACTCGTCGGGGGCGAGTGAGACGAACGCGAAGTGTCCGCCTGCGTCGGTGGTCGCGCTTGCCACCTGCGATGGGCTCGTGACGGTGACCTTGGCGCCGGCGATCGGCGCTTTGGTGGTTGCGTCGGTGACGATGCCGTTGAGGCCGCCGGTGGTACCGGCAATCGCGGGAAGATACCAGGCCGCCAAAGCCAGGACGGCGAGAATGGCCAGCGTTCGTTTCATCTTAAGCGTTCTCCGGTTGAGTGCAAGCGAGCGGTGGAGCGGGATCGGGAGCGAGATGATTGCGGGCGAGGAAGGCGCGGTAGGCGCGCATCGCGCGCGCGTACTCGCGCCGGATCGCGGCCGCTTCGCGCTCGTGCGGCGGAAGCGGCGGCGCTTGCGAGAGCGCGATCACGCCCAGCAGCGTTTGCAGGCGCCCGCGCACGCGGTCGGGACGATACATGTCGTCTTCGGGATTGATCGGGTCCGAGGTCAAGCGGGCGTAGATGGCGGCGATCTGCGCGCGTAACGCCGGCGTGGCCGTGCGTCGCAGTGCGTCCAGGCGATTGAGCGCCACGTCGATCGACGAGAGTTCGCCATCGAGGCTCGACACGAAGCGGTAACGCGCCACCAGGTCGCGCTGCGACCACCGGGCGCGCGGATCCGCACGAACGTCGAGCGTGCGCACGCGCGTGATGCCGGCCGCGGTCAGGCGCACCGTGTAACGGCCGGGCACGACCGTCGGGCCGCTGCCGCCGCGATTCCAGGCGCGTGCGCGCTTCCAGGGAACCGGCGGTGCGGCGGTGAGATCCCAGACCGTGCGATCGACGCCGGCCGCGCCCGGCGCGTGCTGCAGGCATGCGACCTCGGTGCCGGCGGCATCGTTGACGACGATATCGACCGCTGCGGCGCGCGGTAAGAAGTAGCTCAGTAGGGCACCGAACGGCGGATTCGCGCCGGCGAAGAAGCCGTTGGGCTCGCAGCACTCGGTCGGCTCGGAGCCGTAATAGTCGCGCCACCAGTAGTACCACGTGTACGCGGTTCGCGGTGTGAAGAACGTCGGGCCCGGCGCGGCGGCCGCGCGCGCCAGCCCTTCCAGCGGCGCGAGATCGTCGAGAATCCAGAAACCGCGGCCGTGCGTCGCCAGCAGCAGGTCGTCGCGATCGGGCTGCACGCGCATATCGACGACGCCGGAGGCGGGTAGGTTGAGCTGCAACGGCTGCCAGTCGGCGCCGCGGTCGAGGCTGATCCACACGCCCTGTTCGAGGCCGGCGTAAAGCACGTTCGGGTTCTTGGGATCTTCGCGCACGACGTGAACGTACTGGTCGCGCGGAAGACCGTGCACGATCTTGCGCCAGTGCAGCCCGGCATCGTCGGTGACGTAGACGTACGGGCGCGGATCGCCCATCACGTGCCGATCGATTGCGACGTAGGCACGCGCGTCCGAAACGTGTGAAGCCTCGACGGTGTCGATGCGTCCCCACGGCGCGACGCCCGCCGGGGTGACGTTGTGCCAGATCTTGCCGCCGTCGGCCGTCCGTTGCACCAGCCCGTCGTCGGTGCCGACCCAGATCACGTCGTCGTCGAGGCGCGAGGGTGCGATGTCGAAGATCGTGTCGTAGAACTCGGCGCCCGATGCGTCGGTGTTGATCTGGCCTCCTGCTACGCGCTGCTTGCGCGGGTCGTTGCGCGTGAGGTCGGGACTGATCGTCTTCCACGTCCGGCCGCGATCGGTCGTTTCGAAGACCACGTTGGCACCGTAGTAGGCGCGGTGCGGATCGACGTGCGAAAAGACGATCGGGGCTTCCCAGTTCGAACGATACGGCAGCCCGGCGATCGAGCGGCCGTTGGTGTCGGTGTCGTCGGGCGTGATGTCCTCGTTTTGTCGCGAGCGCCGGCTGTAGATTCCGAGCTGGCCGTTGAGTTCGTTGACGCCGACGTTCCAGATCGCATCCGGGCGACCGGGTTCGGGCCACGCCCACGACCCGTCGCCGTCGTTACCGACGTCGCGCCAGTCGCCGTTCTCGATGCCTAGCGGGCTGAGCGAGTTGGAGGGGCCGCAGTAGGTGTCGTTGTCTTGGATGCCGCCGCACACGTGATACGGATTTTCGCGGTCGTAGCCGACGTGGTAGACCTGCGCGATGGTGACGTTGTAGCGCCAGTCCCAGGTCTTACCGCCGTCGATCGAGATCGGCGCGCCGCCGTCGTCGGCCTCGATGATGCGTTTCCCGTCGCGCGAAATCCAGAGCCCGTGATGATCCTGGTGGACCGCGGTGAGGACGTCGTGGTAGGTCTTACCGCCGTCGTCGGTCTCGATCAGGTCCTCCGAGGAGAAGAAGACGCGATTGGGATCGGCCGGATCGACCGCGAGGCGACTCATGTAGAACGGCCGCTGATTGACCAGCGTGTCGCGCGAGATGACGTACCAGTGCTTGCCCGAGTCGTCGGAGCGGAACGCAACGCCCGTGCGGGATTGGATGTCGGCGTAGATGCGGCTGGGGAGGCTCGGTGCCACCGCCAGTCCGATGCGTCCCATCCGCCGCGGCAAACCGTGTCCGCGCAGCGCGTGCCAGTGCGTGCCGCCGTCGGTCGACGTGTAGATGCCGTCGCGCGGACCGCCGCTGGTGAACGTCCAGGGTCGTCGCCGAAACTGCCAGATGCCGGCGTAGACCACGCGCGGATCGCGCGGATCGATCGCCAGATCGCTGGCGCCGCTGGCCGGTCCGACGTAGAGCACGTGTTGCCAGGTGCGCCCGCCGTCGTCGGTGCGGTAGACGCCGCGCGCGGTACTGTCGCGATACGGGTTGCCGACCGCCGCGACCCAGACCCGGCGCGAATCCTTGGGATCGACGACGATCCGCGCGATTGCCCACGTGCGCCGTAGGCCGACGTGGTGCCACGTCTTTCCGCCGTCGTGCGTCACCCAGACGCCGTCGCCATACGAGATGTCGTTGCGCAGGTTCGGTTCGCCGGTGCCGACCCACACCGTGCGGTCGTCGTGCGGATCGATGGTCACGGCGCCGATCGCGTTGACCGCGCGCTGCGGCCAGACGTTCTGCCAGGTGAGGCCGCCGTTGCGCGTTTTCCACACGCCGCCGCCGGCAGCGCCGAAGTAGTACAACTCGGGGTTGAGGTTGCTGCCGGCGACACCGGCGACGCGTCCGCCCGCCACGGCCGGTCCGATGTTGCGCCAGCGCAAGCCGCCCAGCGGCGGCAGCGCGAGCCCGGCGGCGGCCAGCAACGGGAGCGTGGCTACGCTCCCATCACGTGCAGGTAGTGCCGGTCGAACGCATGCAACAGCCCTTCCGCGTTGGAGTACGGTCCCGGCTGGTAGGCGCGCGACGCGACGCCGCGCTGGGTGAGTTCGCTCACGTGCCAGTCCTGGCGGTTGGTCAAATCCCAAAAGTCGACCGCGTCGGTGGGATCGAAGTCGGGCGATTCCATCGTCTTGGGATCGAACATCCAGGCACACTCGACCGCGGTGCGATCGACGGCCGTCGGCTGCACGTAGTGCACCACCACGTAGTCGGGATGCAGGCTGAGCAGCATCGACGGGAAGATCGTGTAGTAGTAGATGCGATCGAGGTCGGCGCCGTCGACGCTTCCGAGCGGCGGCCGCGCGGTGTGCCCGGTCGTGGTGAGACTGCTACCGCTCGTGCGCAGCTCCGAGTAACCGCCTAAGAAGGCCCCCTCGAGCAGATCGTTGCGCCCGGAATCCGAGGGCGAGAGTTTGTCGAGTTGCGGGTGGACCAGCGGACAGTGATAGCACTCGGAGTAGTTCTGAAAGACCAGCTTCCAGTTGCAGCGCAGGTCGTAGTGAATGCTGCGCCGGGTGCGCAACCCGCCGATGTTCCAGCGGGCAAAGCGGCCGATCAGCGGCGCGAAAGCCTGCGCGAACGGTTCCGGCTCGGCCGCAAGGTTGACGAAGATGAAGCCCTCCCACTGCGCGACCGCGGCTTCGCGTAAGGGATAGTCGGCCCGATCGAAGCCGGCGACGTCGCTCATGTTGCGGGCGGCGCGCAAACCGCCGTCGAGCCCATAGGTCCAGGCGTGATACGGGCACTGAATCGAGCCCTGGAAGTGGCCGGTCGCCTCCTGGCACATGCGCGTGCCGCGATGCCGGCAGACGTTAAAGAAGGCGTGGACCCGCCCGTCGCCGTCACGGGTGACGATCAGGCTCTCGCCGGCCGGCGTCACGGTGAAAAAGTCGCCGGTGGCCGGAATCTCCTCGGCGCGTCCGACGCACAGCCACGCGCTGCCGAAGATGCGGGTTTGCTCGTCCGCATACACCTCGGGCGAGCAGTACCACCGGGAGTCGAGGGTCCGAGCGCCGGCACCGACCCCGGGACGTGCAAACGTTTCCATAAGCAGGCCTCCTGCGCCACGGCGGGCGCGACCTTTGTCGGATGCTGCCAGGGTTCGTTCTCTGTTTGACGGAAACCCTTCGCTAGCGGCGATTTATTTGGGGGTTTTGAATAAGTGCCGTTGAAGCCTTCGGAAATGACGCCTGATTGACCGAATGAGGTTTGGTGCAAGTGAGCGTGTCGCCCGAGCCGAGCATCCTGGAAAAGTCGCTGCCCCGCGCGGCCTATCTCGAGTGCGACGTCTATCGCCGCGAACGGGAGCGCATCTTCTGGGACCGCTGGGTCTACGCCGGACGCACCGAGGACCTTGACGCGGTCGGTGCCTATCGCGTCGTCGAGATCGCGGGCGAGAGCGTGGTCGTCGTGCGCGGTGAGGACGGCCTGCACGCGCACCTCAACCTGTGCCGCCATCGCGGCAGCCGCTTGCTCTGCGGCGCCGGTCGCCTGCGCGGCGCGATCCGCTGTCCGTACCACGCCTGGGCCTATGCGCTGGACGGCACGCTGATCGCCTCGCCGTTCGTCGAGCGCGACGCGGTGCCGCCCGAGTCGCGGCGTCTGCATCCGGTCGGCCTGGCGCTCTGGGGCGGGTTTCTGTTCCTCAACCTGCACCCCGAGCGGGCCGCGCGCGAAGGGCGGTCCCTCGCCGCGCAACTCGGAGCGATTCCCGACCGGCTGCGGCGCTATCCGCTGGCGGAGCTGCGCGTCGGCCGGAGGCTGACCTACGACGTCGCCGCCAACTGGAAGGTGCTGCTCGAAAACTACAACGAGTGCTATCACTGTGCCGGCGTCCATCCGGAGCTGTGCCGCGTGGTGCCGGCGTTCAAGACGCGTGGCGGCGCGGAGCTCGACTGGGAGCGCGGCATCCCGCACCGCGAGGGCGCTTGGACGTTTACGTTCAGCGGGACGAGCGCGCGCACGCCGTTTGCGTCGCTCGACGCCGACGAGCGCACCCGCCACAAGGGCGAACTGATCTATCCCAACTTCATGCTCAGCCTCAGCGCCGATCACGTGGCGGCCTTCGCGCTCTATCCCGACGGGCCGGAGCGCACTGCGGTCGTCTGCGACCTGCTCTTTGCTCCCGATGCGATCGCGCAATCCGACTTTGACCCCGGCGACGCCGCCGACTTTTGGGACGTGGTCAACCGGCAAGACTGGAGCGTGTGCGAAGGCGTGCAGCGCGGAATGCACTCGCAGGCCTTTCGTTTCGGCTACTACGCACCGATGGAGGACTATAGTTTGGACATTCGGCGCTATATCGCCGAGCGGCTCGGCCCCGACGCGTTCGGCGGAGCGCTCGATTCGTGAGCGCCGAGCGTTACGATGCCATTGTCCTCGGTCTGGGCGGCATCGGCAGCGGTGCCGCTTACTGGCTGGCCAAACGCGGCGCGCGCGTGGTCGGTATCGAGCAGTTCGAACTCGGTCACGCGCGCGGCGAGTCGCACGACCACTCGCGCATCATCCGGCTTTCGTACGTCACGCCGGCCTACGTTGCGCTTGCGAAAGCGGCGTATGCGGCCTGGGCCGGCGTCGCCGCCGATGCCGACGAGCAGTTGGTCTTTACCACCGGGGGGCTCGATCTCGGGCCGCGCGACGGCGCAATTCCGCTCGACGGCTACGCGGCCGCGATGGACGCCTGCGACGTTGCGTACGAGCGGCTCGACGCGCCGGCGATTCGCGCGCGCTGGCCGGCCTTCGCGATCGGCGACGACGTGCACGGGCTCTTTCAAGCCGATGGCGGCATCGTTGCGGCCGAGCGCGCGACGCGCGCGCATCAGCGCGCAGCGCGCAAGCTGGGCGCGCACCTGGTCGAGAACGCCGCCGTCACGGCGATCGCCATCGACGGCGGCAGCATCGAGGTGCAGGTCGGCGGCGTCTCCTACCGCGCACCGAAACTGATCGTAGCTGCCGGGCCGTGGAGCGCGCCGGTACTGCAGCACTTCGGGCTAACGCTTCCGCTGGAGGTGACCAAGGAACAGGCGATCTACTTCGCGGCGCGTGATCTCGCCGGCTTCGCACTCGGTCGTTTCCCGGTCTGGATTTGGATGGACGATCCGTCGTTCTACGGGTTTCCCGAGTTTGGCGAGCGCGACGCCGTCAAGATCACGCAGGACGCGGGCGGACGTGCGGTCGACCCCGACACCCGCGGGTTTGACGAAGACCCCGCGATCACCGCGCGGGTGACCGAGTTCGTGCGCCGCTACCTGCCCGGCGCGCTGGGACCGATCGTGCGCCTCAAGACCTGTCTCTACACGCTCACGCCGGATCGCGATTTCGTGATCGACACGTTACCGAACCATCCCAACGTGAGCCTCGCAATCGGCGCCGGCCACGCCTTCAAGTTCGCTTCGGTGATCGGACAGACGCTCAGCGATCTCGCGCTCGACGGCGGTACGCAGCGCGCCATCGGCGACTTCGCGCTCGACCGCCCGATCCTGCAGATGAGCGCACCGCCCAAGACGTACATGGTTTAGCCGTTTTGGACGCCAGCGCCGGTCGCAACGCCGCCGACCCCGCGATCCCGCAGCTCAAGCAGAGCCTAGGGCTCTTCGACGTCGCGCTGTTCTTCATCATCGCTTGCTCGAACTTGCAGTGGGTCGCGACCGCCGCCGCATCGGGCCCCAGCGCGCTCACGGTGTGGTTGATCGGCGGCGCGGTCATGTTCGTGCCGATCGCGGTGGTAGTCGTCTACCTCTCCTCGCACTATCCCGAGGAGGGCGGCATGTACGTCTGGAGCAAGCGCGCCTTCGGTCCGTTTTCGGGCTTCATGTGCGGCTGGATGTACTGGACCAGCAACCTGCCCTACTTTCCGGCGTTGCTGTACTTCACCGCCGGCAACGCGCTCTTCGTCAGCAGCAGCGGATCGCGGCTGGTCGATTCGGCACCGTACTTCATCGCGGTCGCGATCGCCGGGTTGGCGCTCGGCACGCTGCTCAACGTGCTCGGATTGGACGTCGGCAAGTGGCTGACCAACGTCGGTGCCGCGAGCCGGTGGCTGGTGACGCTGCTGCTGATCGGACTGGGCGTTTTCGCGTGGGTACGCTTCGGCCCGGCCACGCCGATGCACGGTGCCGCACTGCGCCCCGGCTTGCAACTCAAAGATTTGATCTTTTACTCGACGATTGCGTTTGCGTGGACGGGGCCCGAATCGATTCCGTTCATGGCGGGCGAAGTCCGCAATGCGTGGCGGACGATACCCCTCGGACTCGCGATCGCGGCGCCGGTCGTCGCGATCATCTACATCCTCGGTACGGCCAGCGTGCTCGCGGCGCTCCCGGCCGCGAGCGTCGATCCGCTGTACGGCGTCATGCAGGCGATCGCGCACGTCGCGTCGCGCCTGCAGCTCGGCTACCTTGCGCCGATCGCCGCGGTGCTGGTCGCGATCAGTTGCTTGGGCAGCGTCGGTGCCTGGCTCGGTTCGGTCGCGCGACTTCCGTTCGTCGCGGGCATCGATCGCTTTCTTCCGCGCGCGTTCGGGACGATGCATCCGCGCTTCGGTTCGCCGGTGGCGTCGCTGCTGACGCAGGCCGCGATCGCCGCAATCTTCATCCTCCTGGGACAGGGTGGAACCAACGTCAAGGGGGCCTACGACGTGCTCGTCAGCATGACGGTGCTGACCACGATGCTTCCGTTCCTGTTGCTCTTCGCTTCGGCCGCCAAGCTCGGCGCGCGCCCGCTGCCGGGCGGCGTGCGCATTCCGGGCGGGCGCCTTACGGTGATCGCGTGCGCCGCGCTCGGGTTCGCCACGACGCTCTTTGCGATCGTTCTCTCGTCGGTGCCCTCGCCCGATGATCCCGACAAGCTCCTGGCGGTCGTGAAGATCGTCGGGCTGACGCTCGTGCTCATCTTGGCCGGCGTCGCGCTGTACGCCGCCGGGAAACGTCGACAGGCGCGGGCGCTCGAAGCGTAGCTCGCCGGGGAACCGCAGCCGTACCGCCAAACGTTACGCTCGCAATGAAACACGTCTTCGCTGCGCTGGGTGTGGCCGCGACGATCGTCGGCTTCGCGGCCTGCGCCGGCACCGACGGATCGATGCCGCGCGCACCGCTCTTATCCGCCGAGCACACACCGGGTAACGTCATGCGCACGACGGTCGCATGGGGCACGGTGGTGAGCGATCCCGACGGCACGGCGCTGGTCGGCGTCCCGGTGCGCCTCTATCGCTGGAAACCGTGTCCGCTCGCGCACAAGGCGTTTCACTGTCCACCCCCGATCCTGACGACGGCGACCGCTTCCGGCGGGCGCTTTCGCTTTACCGCACCGAACGGACACTATCTGCTGGTCATCGGCAGCAACTCGGCACGCGACTTCGATCGGGCGACGGTGCACGACAGCGTGCGGCTACGAGGGGGTACCCAGCACTTGCTGGCGCCGGTCTTGCCCACGCCGTCGCCCATCCCGGGCGTAACGTTCTGGCGGGTGCGCTTGCCGCAGGATCAGTTACACGGGCAGTACCGGCTGACGAAAATCGAAGCGACGCGCGAGGCACCGTGCCTGCGCGACATCGACGCCGAACGGCGCGCGCACCATCTCGGTGCGCTGGTGACCGACGAGTGGCTCACCGAAAACGAACGAACGCTGCTGCAAGAGTATCGCCACACGCACGCCGAGGCCCCGATTCTGCTCGCCGAGTCCGACTGGCATGGTCTGCGGGGTCCCTGTACTGCACCTGTCCGAATGCGGTCGCGAACATCGCCGAGCGGCGTCGCGCCAAGCATGGACTTCTCCCTATTGCCGCCCGAAGTCAATAGCGCCCTGATGTACGCGGGCGCCGGCGCCGCACCCATGTCGGACGCGGCGTCGGCATGGGAAGGCTTGGCCGGCGACCTGGCGAGTCTTACCAACGCTCCTCCCGGCGGGAACGTCACCACGTGGCCTTAGCCGGCAAGAGCCGCGTCGCGTTCCCCGAATCATCGCGCCAATCAGCCCCCGCTTGTCGTTGCCCGTGCCGCTTCATTAGAGAGGAGACTCGCCCATGTCGCTCCCTACCGAACGCAATAATCTCGCGCTCTCGAGCACGCTCGCTCCCGACGACTTGGCGGCTTTAACGCGAATGCTCGAGAGCACCGATCCGCTGGCCGATGCCGTGATTGCGGAGTTGCACGCGCTCGGTCCTGCGGCCAATCGCACGCTGCACGATGGCCTGGTCAACGGCCGCGCGTCGCTGACCGAGATTCCACCGGCGATCGACGCGCTGCTGGAACAGGTCGAAACGCTTCCGGCTTGGGTCGAACCGGACATCATGCGCCGCGGATCGACCGCGTATCTGACGATCGAACCACTTTGGAACGACATCGCGCTGGCGATCGGTTCGCTGGTGCACATCTATGCTGCGCCGGCGATTGCGAAAGTGCTCGGCAGCACCAATGACCTGGTCGATCCAACCAGTGCCAATCATCGTCTGACCGAGACCGCCGTGTGGGTCTACAGTACGATGCTCCCGGGTGGGCTCGCACGCGGCGCGCGCGGTTACGTCGGCACGATACAGGTACGCCTCCTGCACGCGCGCATTCGCGCCTTCAACCTGCAGCGCGGCTGGGATGTCGGTGCCTGGGGCGTCCCCATCAATCAGGCCGATCTCGCGCGGACCTGGCTCGATTTTACCTACACGCCCTATCGTGCGCTGACGAAGTTCGGCTTCGACTTTACCGATGGCGAAGTGCGCGACGCCTATCACCTCTGGCAGTATCTCGGATATCTGCTCGGCGTCGATGCGACCATTTACCGGAACGTCGGCAAGCGGACCGATATCAGCACCCATTCCGATGCCGAGAAACTGCTCGCCGTGCTCGAGGCCTCGAACAAAGGTCCCGACGACACCTCGCGCCATCTGGTCGCAACGATGATGACGATCATGACGCAGGCGATCGTGGCCTCGCTCAAGACGCCCTTTGCCATGACGAGCGACATTTCGAACGCCATGCTGCGCTTTCTGCACGGCGACGCGCTGGCCGATCAACTCGGCATCGGCGCAACGAGCTTGACCGCCTTCATGCCGATGCTGGCGTTTGCCAATCAAACGACCCGGACGGTGCAGCGCAGCATTCCGGCCGTCTGGCAGCACCTCGGCGACGAGGCCGTAAAGACCTACACCAAACTCATCGAGGAGAACGGTGCGACGGCCGAGTATCGCGACCGGCTCAACGCGCAAGCGAAGGCGACGACCGCGTGATGCAGCCGGTTGGTTTGACAGCGTTTGCGGCGACGTGATAGCGTAGGGCCTACGATGCGCGACCGCCTTCGTTCCGACGTTCCATGCGTTTCATGATGCGCTGCGCCCTTTGGCGTCGGTGGGGATAACGGCTGCTCGGTTTCGCAACCAACCTTTGAGCAACGACCCCTCACCGATGCGGTGGGGGGTCTTGCTTTTTCTTGTAGGAGTGCAACGCATGCCGAATCGATCTTCCGGCCACCCTACATCCGCTCTGGGCTTCGCCACGCGCGCGGTCTGGGCGGGAGGGGAGCCGTGTCCACATACCGGCGCGACGGTCGCGCCGGTCTACCTTTCGTCCACCTTCACGCTGCCCGACGTGGGCGTCACCAAGGGTTACGACTACTCGCGCACGGCCAACCCGACGCGCGCGCGCCTCGAAGCGCAGCTCGCCGATCTGGAGGGTGCGCGCTTTGCGGTCGCGTTCGCATCCGGCATGGCCGCGATCGCCGGCGTGACCGCGCTGCTCGCACCGGGCGACCACGTGGTTGCAACGCGCGATCTCTACGGCGGAACCCACCGGCTGTTCACGACCGTGCTGGCCCGTTACGGAATCGCGATCAGCTTCGTCGATGCGACCGACCCGGCGTGCGTGGCGGCGGCCCTGCGTCCGCAGACGCGCCTGATCTGGCTCGAGACGCCGAGCAACCCGACGTTGCGATTGGCCGATGTTGCCGCGATCGCCGCCGGCAAGGGCGGGGCGCTGCTTGCGGTCGACAGCACGTTTGCCTCTCCGGCCGTGCAGCAGCCGTTGGCGCAAGGCGCCGACCTGGTCGTCCACTCGACCACCAAATATCTCAGCGGCCACAGCGACGTGCTGGGCGGCGTCGTCGTCGTCGACGATCCGGAGCTGCACGCGCGCATCGCCTACCATCAGAATGCGGCCGGCGCGACGGCCGGTCCCTGGGATGCCTATCTCGTGCAACGCGGCGTCAAGACGCTCGGGCTGCGGATGAAGGCCCACGCCGAGAACGCGCAGGCGGTCGCCGAGTTTCTGGCGGCGCGCGCCGACGTTGCCGAGGTCCACTACCCGGGTCTCGCCGGCCACCCGCAGCACGCCCTCGCCCGGCGCCAGATGCGGGGGTTCGGCGGCATCGTCGCCTTCCGGCCGGCCGGTGGGCCGGCGCGGGCGCGTGCGCTCGCGCGCGCGACCCGGCTTTTTGCGCTGGCCGTCTCGCTGGGCGGCGTGGAGTCGCTGATCTGCATCCCGGCGGCCATGACGCACGCCTCCCTCACGGCCGACCAACGGGCCGCCCTCGGCATCGGCGACGACCTCATCCGGCTTTCGGTCGGGATCGAGGACGCCCCGGACCTGATCGCCGACTTATCTCGTGCTTTGGATGGCTGCCCCCTTGGCATTTCCAGTCCGTCCTGGTATATTGACGCCCTAGGCAATCGAAGTCGGTTATCATCTCAGGTGCTAGGCGAGTCGATTCCAAAACACAACCCTAATCCGAGGAGTCCTCGTTAAACCACATGTACCAAGATGAAATTCTGAGCTGCGTCGATTGCGCGCGTGAGTTTACCTTCACGTCGGGCGAGCAGCAGTTCTACGCTACCAAAGGCTTCCAGAACAAGCCGAATCGTTGTCCCGACTGTCGTGCGGCCCGTAAGGCGTCGCAGGGCGGCGGTGGCGGCGGCGGCGGTCGCTCCGGCGGTGGCCGTGGCGGCTTCGGCGGCCAGCGCGAGATGTTCAAGGCGACCTGCAGCCAGTGCGGCGGCGTAGCCGAGGTCCCGTTCCAACCGCGGGGCGATAAGCCGGTCTACTGCCGCGACTGCTTCGCCAGTCGTCCGTCGTACCGCTAAATCGACGTTACGCGTCGATCGACCAGATCACACCGAGAGGGTCCGCAGTTCGCTGCGGGCCCTCTTCTCACGTTGACGGGATTTTTCGCATGAGAGGCGTCGCTGTCGGCCATCGGCCGAACGTTCCCAACGGTCTCGGGTTACTCTTCATCCATCTCGGCGCGCTGCTTGCGTTCTTCCCCGCATTTTTTTCGTGGGAAGCGCTGGCGCTGGCCGCCGGGCTCGCCTACGCAACCGGAGTGCTCGGCGTCACGCTGAACTTCCATCGGACGCTCACCCATCGCAGCCTGCGCATGCGCAAACCGCTCGAGTACTTCAGCGCCTTGCTGGGGACGCTCGCGTTCCAGGGCGATCCGATCTCGTGGGTCGGAACGCATCGCATCCACCACAAGCACTCGGACCACCGCGGCGATCCGCATACCGTGCGCCGTGGATTGAGTTGGGCGCACGCGCAGTGGCTCTTTCGCACCAATCCGGCCAGCCCGAACCACGCCGAAAAGCAGCGCATGTGTCCCGACCTCTGCGCGCAGCCGTTCTACCGCGCGCTCACGTACCTGCACGTTCC
>DAIDGS010000129.1 GCA_027459845.1 Vulcanimicrobiota bacterium
CGCGTCGATCGGAGCGCGGGCGAGCTGATGTCGCTGCGCTGCGGACGGATCGTCTATACCAACGACCTGCCGGTGTATGCGGCCTTCGACGCCGGTGCGATCGTCTATCCGGGGACGTTGCACGCCGACGTTCCGACGCACCTGAATGCGATGCTCTTGGACGGTGAGCTCGACCTCAGTCCGATCTCGGCGTTCTGCTGGGCCGAGCATCCCGACGAACTGATCCTCCTGCCCGACCTCTGCATCGGTGCACGCGACGAGGTCGTTTCGGTGGTGCTGGTCAGTGCCGCGAGTCCGGAAACCCTCGGCGGCGCGAAGATCTTCGTGACGGCGGAATCGGCCAGCGGTAGGAATCTCTTGCGCGTTCTGCTCGAACGCCGTCACGGCATCGTGCCGGAATACGTCGTCGACGCGCAGCCGTTCGAGCGCGCGCTCGAGGGACACGCGGCCCTGCTGATCGGCGACGCGGCGATCGACGCGCGGGAACGCTTCCCGCGTGCCTCGGTGTACGACTTGGGGACGCTCTGGCACGAGTGGACCGGGCAGCAGACCGTCTTTGCCGTCTGGGCGGCGCGTCGCGACGTATACCGGGAGCGGCCCGACGCCGTGCGCGCCTGCATGCACGCGCTGACCGACGCCTATACCTGGTCGCGCTCGCACGCCGATTACGTAATCGGCGCGGCACAGCGCGTTCGCCCCCGGCCGGCGGGCTTCTATCCGGACTACTACGGCAAGCTCAACTTCACGTTTCACTCCGCCGCGCAACGCGGATTGGCGGCCTACTGCCGCGAGCTCTACGCGCTGGGCGCGATCCCGGCCATCCCCTCGTCGCTTCCGGAGGCGATCGGTGTCCTCGCTTGAGGGTTTGCTGGAGCGCTCGGCGAGCGGCGGGCGACTCTCGTTCGACGAAGGCGTGAGACTCTATCGCGAGGCCGATCTGCACGCGCTTGGCGCGGCCGCGCATGCGCGCCGCCTGCAACTGCATCCTGGGAATACGGTCACGTACGTCATCGATACCACGATCAACTATACCAACGTCTGCAACGTGCACTGCACGTTTTGCGCGTTCTTCCGCCCCGAGCACCACCGGGAAGGTTACACGATGAGCCACGACCGGGTGCTCGAGCGGGTCAAGTTCGCGGCCGATCAGGGTGCCACGCAGATCATGATCCAGGGCGGGGTGAACCCCGAACTCGGACTAGCCTGGTTCGAAGAACTCTTCGCGCGCGTCGGCAAGGAGTTTCCGCAGGTCGACATCCATTCGCTTTCGGTTTCCGAGGTTATCGGGATCGCCAACATCGAGCAGATGTCGACCGAGGAGGTTCTGAGACGCCTAAAGGCGGCCGGGATGAGGTCGCTGCCGGGAGCGGGTGCCGAGATCCTCGTCGAGCGCGTGCGCAAGCGGATTTCGGCCCGCAAGGTCAAGCCCGAAGTTTGGCTGGGCGTGATGCGGGAAGCTCAGCTGCTAGGAATGCCGACGACGGCAACGATGATGTTTGGTTCGATCGAAACACCCGAAGAGCGGATCGAGCACATGCAGGTGCTGCGCGAGTTGCAAGACGAGACCGGCGGATTTACCGCATTCATCCCGTGGTATTACGTGCCGTTCAAAACGCCGCTGCGCGGCTCCGAGGCGACCGGCTTGGAGTACCTGCGCGTCTTGGCGGTCTCGCGGCTCTTTCTCGACAACTTCGCGCACCTGCAGGCCTCCTGGCTGACGCCGGGATTAAAGCTCGGCCAACTGGCGCTCTTCTACGGCTGCGACGACATGGGCGGCACGATCCTCGAAGAACAGGTCGTGCACGATGCCGGCAGCACCAACGAGGCGACGCGCCGCGATCTGGAGCGGCTCATCACCGGCGCGGGCTTCACCCCCGTCATTCGCGACACGTACTGGAATCTGCGCGACGACGTCGCGCTGGCCACGGCTTAGAGCGTAGCGGCAATCGTCGCACCGGCTAGCACCTCGTCGCCCGACGGATCGAAGATCGCGACGAGTTGACCGGGCGCGACGGCGCGCTGCGGCCGTGCGAACGTCAACGCGAGGCTGCCGTCCGGCGCAAGGGTGGCCCGCGCGGGTGCCACGGCCGAGCGGTACCGAATCATCGCGGCCACCGGCGTATCGGGTGCGGTCAGCCGCTCGGCGCGAATCACGTTGACGTCGCGGGCGCGCAGTCCGGCTGCGAGCAGCTCCTCCTCGCGCCCAATGACGATCGTACGCGTGGCGGCATCGATGCGCGTGACGTAGCGCGGTCCGTCCGGTTGCGGCGGCAGCGCGGCGCGCTGTCCGATCGTGTAGCCGGCGATGCCGCCGTGCGTGCCGACACGCGCGCCCGCGGTGGTGACGATCGCACCCGCTGCGGCACTCTGGGGGCGCACGCGCGCGAGCACCTCGCGATAGTCGCCGCCTTCGACAAAGCAGATGTCTTGCGACTCCGGCTTGTCGTGGACCGGCAGCCCCATGCGCCGCGCGTGATCGCGCGTGCCGGATTTGTCGAGGGTGCCGAGCGGCAAGCGCAGCCGTGCCAACTGGTGCGGCGAGAGCTGGGCAAGGGCGTAGGCTTGATCCTTGGCAGGGGTTCCGCGGAAGAGGTGTGGACCGTCGCCAGCATGCTCGAGTCGCGCGTAGTGTCCGGTGGCAACGTACGCTGCACCGATCCGCTCGGCGTACTCCAGCAACGTGCCGAGTTTCACGAAGTTGTTGCAGGAAACGCACGGATTCGGAGTGCGACCCGAGGCGTAGTCGTCGGCGAAGCGGTCGATGACGTTGCGCCGAAACGTTTCGCGAAAGTCGAGCACGTAGTGGGCGATTCCCAAGCGTGCCGCGCTGCGGCGCGCGTCGTCGAAATCGTCGATCCCGCAGCAACTCTTGGCGTGCGCCGGTCGCGACGGGGAGTACATTTGCATGGTTACGCCGACCACGTCGAAACCGGCCTCCAGGAGGAGGCCGGCCGCGACCGCCGAGTCTACGCCGCCGCTCATCGCGGCGACAACGCGCGTCTTCTTCATGGGACTTTGGGACCAGGATAACAGTAGAACGGGGCTAACAACAGCCCCAAATGCCAGTACTGGGTGAGCGTTTTCGCGCCGCACGTGAGGCTCGCGGCCTCGCGCTCTCCGCCGTGTCCGAGCAAATTCGCATCCGCTCGATCTACCTGGCCGCGATCGAGGACGAGAACTGGGCGGCGATCGGCGCCCCGGT
>DAIDGS010000130.1 GCA_027459845.1 Vulcanimicrobiota bacterium
GCTCTTTAAGGAATTGAAACGAATCCATGGCGGAGGCTACGCGAGCGCGCGCGAAGCAGCCTGCCGATGACCACCCTGCTGGTCCTAGCGCTGGGCGCCGCCATCCTCGCGGCCGCCTACGCGCGACTGCTGCTCCGACGCTTCACCGCCGAGCGTCACGAGCACCGGCGTGTCCTCGACCTCTTCTCACGCTACGTTCCCGCGCCGGTCGTCAACGAGCTGCTCGCCCGCCGCGACCCGCGGCTCTTTCAGGCCCGCGAATACTACGCGACCGTAGTGTTCGTGCGAATCCGCAACTTCGCGCTCTTTAGCGAGCCGCTCTCGCCGGACGAGACGTTGCGCTATCTCAACGAGTTCTACGCGATCGTCGGGAAAGCCGTCCAGCACCAGCGCGGCATGATCGAGGCTTTGCGCGGGGATTCGGTCGTCGCGGTGTTCGGCGTACTGCTCGACGAAACGCTCCAGGAGGATCGCGCGCTGCGCGCCGCGCTCGAGATCATGCGGATCGTCAAGGGTATGGAGCGACGCTGGAGCGCGCAGAACCGCAAGCCGTTCGAAGTCGGGATCGGCGTGAACTCGGGGAAAATCGTTGCCGGGGACATCGGATTCGCGCAGCGCCGCGAGTTTGCCGTGATCGGGAATCCGGTCGACGTCGCCGCCAAACTCGAACTGACTTCGGAAGAACTGAAGGCGACGATCGTGGCATCGCATACCACCTACGACGTGGTTCGCGACGCCTTCGTCGGCGTTCCGGCTTCGTCGGTGCCGCTGCGCGGGCTGCGGCGGCTTCACAACGCCTACGTGATTCGCGGCCTGCGCCGCGCCGGTTCCGACGATCCGCTCACCGTGCCCCCGGAACGTGCCTTCGCCCAGACCGTGGTCGAGAGCGAGCACGTCGCGCCGCCGCTCGAACCCGACGCGCCAAACGGCACGATCGCTCCCGACCGCGTCGAGGTTCCGGCCGCCGCGCTCGACGTCCGGGTCGCCGCATCGGTCGGCGAGGCACGCCCGTTCCTCGCGATGCCGCCGGAGCGCGGCGAGGGCCGGCGCTTCTCCAGCCTCGATGCCGACGAACCGGCGCTGCCGGAACCGGGTTTCGACAGCACCTACGAGGACGATCGCGGACCGCCGATTCAACTGCCGCCGTAAGTCGTGCGTTCCGCGCGTTCGGTACATCCGGCGCGCGGTTTGGCCCGTTACGGCAGCGAGGTCTTGTTGAAAGTGACGCGAAATGGAGTGGCGTGAGCGAAGATGCCGCCCGCTTGATGGGGCGAGTGCGCGAGCGTGATTCCGATGCATTCGAAGCCCTTTACGACACCCACTACCGCTTGGTTCGGGGCGTCGCCTTGCGCATGCTCGGCGACGCGGCCGCGGCCGACGACGTCACGCAGACGGTATTTTTGAAAGTGTGGACCGCACCTGAGCTCTTTCGCACCGGGAACTTCGCCGCTTGGATCGTCCGCGTTACGCGCAACCGGGCGCTGGACGTTCTGCGCAGCCGCGCGCAACAGGGCGCCTGCGAACTGCCCGAATCGCTGCCCGAGTTGGACGGGATCGAAGACGTTGCACTGGCGCGCATCGACGCCGCCCAGGTGCGCAGCGCGCTGGCCGATCTGCCGGCCGAGCAGCGCGAGCCGATCGAACTCGGTTTCTTCGGCGGCATCACGCACGAAGAGATGGCCCGGCGCAGCGGCATTCCGCTGGGCACCATCAAGACCCGCATCCGAAGCGGCTTGCGTCGCTTGCGCAGCGCACTCGATACGGCGGTGAGAGCATGAACGACCATCCGATGCTCGACGACATCGCCCTCTACGCACTTGGCGTGCTGCCCGCCAAGCGCGCGGCAAGCGACGATCCGAACGCGGTCTGCGCCGAAACCGTGCGCGCTCACCTGGCGACGTGTGCGATCTGCCGCAAGGAGTACGCCGACCTTGGACCGGCCGCCAACCTGATCGGCCTCGCGGCCGAAGCGCCGGCCGACGACGCCGCACGCGATCGGATCAAGGCGCGTATCATGGCGCAGGTCCGGCGCGAATCGGTCGTTCCGCTGCGGCGCCCCGAGCGCCGCGGCGGCACCACGCGGAGCGTCGTATGGCCGGCCTACTTGGTCGCGGCCGCGTGCTTCGTGTTTGCGTTGATCTCTACCATCTCGAACCTGGCCCTGGTCGGCCAACTGCGGGACGTGAAGACGCAACTCGCGCAGACGCAGGCACACTCGTCGTCGCTCGCGCGCAACCTCGCCGACGAGCGCACCACGCTGGCCGACGTCATGGACGCCAACGCCAAGCACTACGCGATCACCGACGGCGAGGTCATCACCCGCGGACGCCGCATCTATGTCGCCCTTCACGATCTTCCCGAGCCGCCGCGCGGGCACGTCTATCAAGCCTGGACGCTGCCCAAAGACGCCAAAGCGATGAAGCCTTCGGTGACGTTCGTCCCCGATGCGCGCGGCCTTGCGGTCATCGCGCTTCCCGTCGATGCGCACGCGACCGACGCGGTTGCCGTGAGCGTCGAGCCGGACGGTGGAAGTAAGGCGCCTACCACCAAACCGCTCTTCGTCGTGCCGCTCTCGTAGCGCGCGAGGGTGCGCATTCAGCCGATCTCACCCGCTTCGGAGGGTGCGGCGTTGGCATACCTGCAGCGGTCGCCGTACGAGAACGTCTTCCTCGCGTATCTGCTGAATCACGAATTCTCTAGCTCGGCGCGCGAGCGCATCATGGTCGCCACCGAGGAAAACGCCGTGATCGGCGTGGTCAACTTCGGCCGCCACGTTGCGCTGGCGTGCGAGTCGAAAGCGCTCGCTGCCGTCGCACGCGAGGCCAAGCGCCATCGCGGGGCCCGGATGCTCTTCGGGCCGCTCGACACCGTCGCCGCGTACTGGGAACTGGTGTGCGGCTGGCATCCGCGCCCGCGTATCGTGCGCGAGCGACAGTTCGTCATGATGGTCGACCGGGCGCGCCTGCGATCGATCGCAAACCCGGTCGTCGAAGTCCGGCGCGCGCGCACCGGCGAGTGGGCCAGCATCGCCGATGCATCGGCGTTGATGACTGCCGGCGAGCTCGGCTACGACCCACGTAGCCGGCACGCCGCCGAGTTTGCGAACACCGTCAAGCGCATGATCGAGGCCGGGCTGTGGTGGGTCGGCACGCTCGACGGCCGTCTCTGCTTTACGTGCAACATCGGACCCTGGTGCCGTCTCACCGCGCAGTTGCAGGGCATCTGGACCCCGCCCGAGTTTCGCGGGCGCGGCTACGCTACCGCCGCGCTCGCCGCCATCTGCCGGCGCCTGCTCGACGATACGCCCAGCCTATCGCTCTTCGTGAACGACTTCAACGCGCCGGCGGTCGCGCTCTACCGGCGGATCGGCTTCGAGACGGTCGCTTACAGCCGGATGCTGCTGTTCTGAGCTGCCACTAGAGCTTGCGCTCGATCTCTTGAACGCCGGTTTCGACGGCGCGTTCGCCCTTCATCAGCAGCCCGACGATCCAGCGCACGATCGCGACGATCCCGATGATGCCCAGGATGAACCAAATGACGAAGAACCAGGCGGCCGACTCGGCGAGATGCACTAGGGTGTGTTCCATGGTGGCTCCTTTGCAGTAGGGTGCAGCGTTTGTACCAAACGCGTCGCGTTGCGCGCGACGATCCCGTAGATGGAGAGCTGGGGATTGGCGCCTAAGCTCGTCGGAAACATCGAACCGTCGAAAACGTAAAGGTTCTCGAGATGATGATGGCGCCCGTCGCCGTCGATCACCGACGTGCGCGCGTCGCTTCCCATCGCGCAACCGCCCATGACGTGCGCGCTCACCACGCGCATCAGCCCCACCTCCATCGGCAAGGCCGCGATCTGCGCGCGGGCTTCGACCCAACTGCGATATGGGAACGCCGACTCGTGAATCGGCGTCACGGTGGTCGCACCGGCGGCAAACTGAATCTCGGCCATGCTCGCGAGCGCGCGGCGCAAACCGTCCCACACGTACGGCGTGATCGGATAGTCGAGCTCCGGGGAACCGTCGCCGCGCAGGTGCACCGTTCCGCCTTCGCTCTCGACGTTGAAGCCGTCGCGCATCAGCGCGATGATGACTTGCTTGTGCGGCATGTTGGCCAAAAGCGCGGCGCCGGAACGACCGAAGCCCTGCGTCACCGAGCCGTAAATCATCGGATAGAGCGGCGGCACCTCGAGCATGTAGCCGATCGGTCCGTCGAACGGCGCCGGCGAGGCGAAATGGTCGCTGTAGATCGACTGCGGCGCACCAGCGTAGCCGTCGACCACCTGCGGCATCTCGGCGGCCGAGAGCGCGACCGGATGAAGACAGGTATGCGTCCCGACGCGGCGATACGGATCCGGCAGTGCGCTGCGCATCAGTAGTGCCGGCGTGTTGATCGCCCCGCCCGCGGCGACGAAGGTGCGCGCCGAGATCGTGAGTGCGTACGGACGCGTCGCAATGCCGTCGGCCGCGAGCGGCACGCACGCGAGCGCCGTCACCCGCGATCCGACCGCGACGAACTTCTCCGCCCGGGCGCGGACGATCAACGTCGCGCCGCGATCGAGCGCGCCGGGAATGGTCGTGAGCAGCATCGACTGCTTGGCGTTGGTAGGGCAACCCAGGCCGCAGTAGCCGAGGTTCCAGCAGTCCTTCACGTTGCGGGGAATTACTGCCGTTTCGATCCCGAGTTTGGCGGCGCCGAGCGCCAGGATTGCGTTGTTTTCATTCGGCGCGACCGACCATGGGCGGATGTGCAACCGGCGCTCCATGCGCTCGAACCAGGGGCGTAGCGCTTCGGGTGTATAGTCGCGTAGTCCGAAGCGCTCGCGCCAGTACGCCAGCGTCGGCGGCGGCGTGCGCAGGCTCGTCGTCCAGTTCACGACCGTCGAGCCGCCAACCGTACGACCTTGCAGGATGGTGATCCCGCGATCCTTGGTCTGGCGATTCGCGGACTCTTCGTACAGTTGCGGGTACGCCTCGCGCTCCAGCATGTGAAAGTCGCGCGAACTGCGCAGTGCGCCGCTCTCGATCATCACGACCTTCAATCCGGCCGCGCTCAGAATCTCAGCGGCCGTTGCGCCGCCGGCCCCGGTTCCGACGATGGCGACGTCGGCCTCGATATGCCGGTCGCGCTCGAGCGTCGCACCGTCTACGACATCCCACCTCCCGCGCGCGAGCGCTTCGGCGATCGGATCGGGCAGCACGCTTACGTCAACTGCGGCGGGCCCGGGTACCCGATCCGCTGCCAGGATGCCGGATTTCCGTACCACGCCGCCGCAATCACGGTGTGCAGCGCTTGGTAGCCGCTCCGAAAGAGCGCGATGCCGCTGAAGCGCCAGCGCTCGAGGAACCGGTCGACCTCGCCGACGCCGGCACGATCCCAATCGCTCCAAACTCCGGCGGCAAGCGCGCGGCTCGGCGGGAACTCTAAGAGTCCGAGCAACCGGCGAAAATCCGCCAGCGGATCGGGCTGCAGCCCGGCCAGCGCGACGTCGACGCCGCGCACCACCTGGATCAGCGACGCCGTTCGCGCACCGCTCGGCAGCGCACCCGCCAACAGCGCGCCGGCAATCGCGGCAACGGTCTTGCGATCGTTGGGAGTGAGTATCCGGTAGGGATACGCGGAGTCGTCGAAGTCGCCGCCGGCCGGCGCCGCCGAGCGCGTGCAGCCGGCAACGGCAAGCAGAAGCGCACCGGCCAATCCGGTGCGGATCCAGTCGCGGCGCGTAACCGGCGGCAGCGCGATCATCGCCCCGAAATCGAGAGCGGTCGATAGCGGATACGATGCGGACGGGCGGCCACTTCGCCGAGACGCGCGCGCTTGTCGTCTTCGTACTCGCGGTAGTTCCCTTCGAAGAATGCGACGGTGGAGTCGCCTTCGAACGCCAGGATGTGCGTTGCGATGCGGTCGAGGAACCAGCGATCGTGACTGACGACCATCACGGTTCCGGCAAACTCGCTGAGCGCGTCTTCGAGCGCACGCAGCGTTTCGACGTCGAGATCGTTGGAGGGCTCGTCGAGCAGCAGCACGTTGGCACCGCTCAGCAACGTCTTGGCAAGGTGCAACCGGGCGCGCTCGCCGCCCGAAAGCGTGCCGACCGGCTTCTGCTGATCGGCACCCTTGAAGTTGAAACGGCCGAGATAGGCACGGGTCGGCATCTCAAAGCGTCCGACGGTCAAGAGATCGAGTCCGCCGCCGACCTCTTCGAAAACGCTCTTGCGATCGTCCAGCGCCTCGCGGCTCTGATCCACGACGCCGAGCTTGACGCTCGGCCCGAGCGACACGCTGCCGCTATCGGGCGCCTCGCTACCGGTGATGAGCTTGAAGAGCGTCGACTTCCCGGCGCCGTTGGGCCCGATGATCCCGACGATCGCGCCGGCCGGAACGGTGAGGCTCACGTCCTGCATCAAGAGCCGGTCGCCGTACGACTTGCTCACGCCGGCAAGCTCGATCACGCGCTCGCCGAGGCGTTCGGCGACCGGGATGAATATCTCGCGCGTTTCGTTACGGCGCTGGTACTCGTAGCTCGCCAACTCCTCGAAGCGTGCGATCCGGCTCTTGCTCTTGGTTTGACGCCCCTTCGAGCCGGCACGCACCCACGCGAGTTCGCGCTCGAGCGCCTTGCGGCGCGCGCTTTCGGCAGCCTCTTCGGCGGCCAACCGCGCCGCCTTCTGATCGAGCCACGAACTGTAGTTTCCCTTCCACGGAATCCCGCGGCCGCGATCGAGTTCCAAGATCCACTCGGCGGCATTATCCAAAAAGTAGCGATCGTGCGTGATCGCGACGACGGTACCGGGGAAGCGCTGTAAGAACTGCTCCAGCCACTCGACGCTTTCGGCGTCGAGGTGATTGGTCGGTTCGTCGAGCAGCAGCATGTCGGGCTTCGCGAGCAGCAGCCGGCAGAGGGCGACGCGACGCTTTTCCCCGCCCGAGAGCGTGGCGACCATCGTCTCCCACGGCGGCAACCGCAGCGCGTCGGCCGCGATCTCCAGCGCGGCGTCGGTGTCGTCGCCGCCCGCAGCAAAGACGATCGCTTCGAGGCGCGCCTGTTCCTCGGCCAACTTTTCGAAGTCGGCGTCCGGCTCGGCATAGGCGGCGAAGACCGCGTCGAGCTGCGCGCGCGCAGCGGCGACGCCCGCGAGTGCCTCTTCGACGGTGGCGCGCACCGTTCGCGCCGGGTCGAGGACCGGCTCCTGCGGCAGGTAGCCGATGGTCAGGTTCGGCATCGGTGTTGCCTCGCCGTCGAACTCGGTGTCGAGCCCGGCCATGATCCGCAAGAGCGACGACTTGCCCGACCCATTGAGCCCCAGGATGCCGATCTTCGCGCCGGGCAGGAAGCTCAGCGAGATGTCCTTGAGGATCTGGCGCTTGGGTGGGACGACCTTCCCCAAGCGAAACATCGAGTAGACGTACTGCGGCACGCTCGCCATATTCCGCCGCCCGGACAAATGTCATGCCCGAGGTCTTGACGCGAACTTTACATCTTCTTAACTCAGGATTGGGGCTTAAGTCCCGGCCGGGCGCCTTTTGATGCGGGAAAAGCGAACGCCGCCTCGCTAACTGGAGCAACACGTCCATGCAGATCGGTCCCGGTCGCTCGTCCGGCGGAAGTCTTCTCGAACCGCTCCTCGCGGTCACGCGCGATATCCTGCAGGCGCAGGACCTCGCCTCGGCACTCGCCTCGATCGCCACCAGCGTCTCGAGTCTCTTCGGCTTCCGCTACCTCTCCATCGTCACCGCCGACGAACCCGGCGGCGACCTCTATCGCCGCGTCTTGATCGGTTTCGACGACGCGTTGATCCGGGAACGACTCAACGAGCGCATCCCGCGCGAAGACATCAAAATCATTCTGCTTCCCGAGTTCGAGATTCTTCGGAACTGCTTCTACTGTCCGGCCGAGCGCGAATTTTTCTGGAAGCAAACCATCTATATCGGCGATTTCAACGATCCGCCGGCCCCGCGCAGCGCCCCGGATGCCTGGCACGACCGCGACTCGCTGACGTTCGTTCTGCCGGATCGCGACGGCGAAATGATGGGCTATCTCTCGGTCGACGGCCCGCACGACGGCCTCGTGCCGACGCTCGATACGCTGCGCCAGATGCAACTGTTCGTCAACTTGGTGGGCCTCGCACTCGGAAACGCGCGCGCCCACCGCTCCGAAATCGAACGGCGCGAGCTTTTGGAAAAGAGCGCGCAAATTCAAAATCACTTCTTCGGAATGGTCTCGCACGAAGTGCGCTCGCCGCTGGCCGCGATACGCGGCGCAACCTCGCTACTCGAGTCGCACTTCGAAACGATGGGCGAGGAGCGTCGCCGGGAACTGCTCGGAGTGCTCGGCAACGCGACCTCCAGACTCACCACGATCTTCGAGGATTTTCTTCTGCTCTCGCGGATGGACGCGGATCAGGTCGGGCTGCATCTCGTCACGCTCTCGCCGATTGCGACCATCGAGGAAGCGATCGGACAACTCCGCAGCCAGCACCCCGACCGTGCCTTCAACCTCGCCTATCTCGATCCGATCCCGAACGCCGTCGCCGACGAAGGCCGTCTGGTACAAGTGCTGGCAAATTTGCTCTCCAACGCGGTGAAATATTCGTTCCCCGCCAGTCCGATTCACGTCGAAGTGAAGGGGGGCGCCGAGGCGGTGACGATCGCCGTCGTCAACGAAGGGCCCGGGATCAAGCCGGAGGATCGCGCCAAGCTCTTCACCCGCTTCGGTCGTTTGTCGCACCACGACGGCTCGACCGGTCTGGGCCTCTACATTTGTCGGGAGCTGGTCACGAAGATGAACGGCACCATCGGCTTCGAGAGCGATCCCGGGCGGCTGACCACGTTCTGGTTCACGCTGCCGCGCGCAAAGTAGCGCGCCGGCGGGCTCGCACCAGCGGAGCTTTCATGCCGCCCGGTGAAGAAGGGCGGTCGTGAAAACCCGCCCCGACATCCGCAACGTCGCCATCATCGCCCACGTCGACCACGGCAAGACGACGCTGGTCGACGCCATGCTCAAGCAGAGCGGCGTCTTCCGCGAAGGCCAGCACGTGGAAACGCGGGTCATGGATTCGAATCCCCTCGAGCGCGAGCGCGGGATTACCATCCTGGCCAAAAACACGGCCGTCCGCCACGGCGACGCGAAGTTCAATATCGTCGACACCCCCGGCCATGCCGATTTCGGCGGCGAGGTCGAGCGCGTGCTGCAGATGGTGCAGGGCGTTCTGTTGCTGGTCGATGCGGCCGAAGGCGTCATGCCGCAGACCCGATTCGTGTTGCGTAAGGCGCTCGAACTCGACTTGCGCGCGATCGTGGTGGTCAACAAGATCGATCGCAAAGACGCACGCGCGCAAGAAGTCGTCAACGAAGTCTTCGACCTCTTCATCGAACTCGGCGCCAGCGACGAGCAAGCCGACTTCTCCGTGCTGTTCGCCAACGCTAAAGCCGGCATCGCCAAGCGCAATCTCGACGACGACGAGACCACGCTCGAGCCGCTCTTCGAAACCATCCTCGCTCGCGTTCCGGAGGCACCGGCCGAAGACGGTCCCTTTCAACTGCTGATCTCGGCGATCGACCATAATAAGTACGTCGGGCGCATCGGTATCGGCCGCATCTTTCGCGGAAGCTCGCGCGTAAACGCGCCGATCGCCAAGGTCGCCCGCGACGGCAGCGTCGTCACCGGGCTACGCCTCACCAAGCTCTTGACCTTCGCGGGCCTGGAGCGTATCGAAGTCGAGGATGCCTCGGCCGGCGATATCGTCTGCGTGTCGGGAATCGACGATCTCAACATCGGCGATACCATTGCCGACGGCGCGGCGCCCGAAGGCATTCACGCCGTCGCGGTCGACGAGCCGACCGTTTCGATGTTTTTCGCAGTCAACAACTCGCCGTTCGCCGGGCGCGAAGGCAAGTTTCTCACCTCGCGGCAGATTCGCGAACGACTGATGCGCGAGCTCGAATCCAACGTGGCGCTGCGCGTTTCGGATACCGAATCCGCCGACACCTTTGAAGTCCGCGGGCGCGGCGAGCTGCACCTTTCGATTCTGATCGAGACGATGCGGCGCGAAGGGTACGAACTCGCCGTCTCCAAGCCGCAAGTCATCGTGACCGAGCGCGACGGCAAGCGCTGGGAACCGGTCGAATACGTCGTGGTCGACGTACCCGAAGCGTATGCGGGGTCGGTAATCGAGGCGCTTGGCCGGCGCAAAGCGACGATGTCCAACATGATCAACGTCGGCGAGTCCCGGCGGCTTGAATACACCATGCCGACCCGCGCGATCTTCGGCTTGCGCGGCGAGTTACTGACGCTCACGCGCGGCACGGCAGTCATGTCGCACACCTACTACGATCACCAGGAGTGGCAAGGCGAGTTGCCCGGGCGCGGCATCGGCGCACTGGTTGCCAGCGAAACCGGCCGCACGACCGGCTACGCGCTGATGGGCTTGGATCAGCGCGGCGAGTACTTCGTCGGCCCCGGCGTCGACGTCTACGAAGGCATGATCGTCGGCCGCGCCAACGACGACAAGGACGTCGCGCTCAACGTCGTGCGCGCCAAGAAGCTGACCAACATGCGCGCCGCCGGCTCCGACGACAACGTCAAGCTGGCGCCTCCCGACGAGCTCTCGCTGGAACGCGCCATCGAGTTTATCGAAGACGACGAGTTGGTAGAGGTCACGCCGCAATCCATCCGTTTGCGCAAGCGCATGCTCGACGAAGGCGACCGACTCAAAGCTCGCAAACGCGCTCTCGCGTAGCCGATCGCTCGCCTCCGGCGCACACGTCACCGCTACCACCCACCGGTCGACATGCGTACCGCCGTTGCCGCCGCTCAGACGCTCGTCACCGCTACCACCGCATGGCGTGCTCGTCGCTACCGCCGCTGCTCGGCGTGCGCGTCGCCGCCACCGCCGCTCGGGCGCTCGTCGCGCGCCTCCTGCGCGCTCCTGCTCCGCCGCTTTTTCGCAACGTGCGAAGGAATACGCCCTCCGGGCTTTTGCGAAAAAGTCGGAGGCCTCGCTCGCGGCAGCGGCGACGCGCACGCCGAGCAGCGGCGGTCGCTCCGATCGCACAAAGGCATTTTCGCAAGGCGCACACCGGAGCCGCGCTGGGCGTCGCGGCGCGTGCCGGTGCTCCAAGGAGGCTCTGAACGAGCGCCGGAGCCACGGAGGGCGAGAGGCGCGAGGAAGGCAGCAGCGATTCTCACATGAGGTGAGAATCGCGAGCGGCTCCATGGAGCATCGGTACGCGCCAGGACGCCCGGCGCCGGAACCGCGAGCGTCGCGACAGAACGGCGGTCAGGTACCGTGCGAGAGCGATGGCACGCGCCGGAACCGCGCGCGGAGGCGCATCAGATAGCGCGGACGACGGCGTAACGCGGGCTTGACGCCCGAGTAGTGCGCGATCGCGCGTTCGGCGTTCGGCGATGAGCCGATGACGAGGCGGCCAATGCTATTGCCTGAGAACTCGGTGAACCAGAGGTTTCCATCGGGCCCACGTGCGATGCCGTGCGGTTCGGCCCCGGCCGTCGGCAGGGCGTATTCGGCGATGTCGCTGGTGCTGGTCGCGGTGGTCGGAATCCGGCCGATGGCGTCGTTTGAACAGTCGGTGAACCAGAGCGCGCCATCCGGACCGCCGACGATGTTTCCGGAACTTCCGGAGTTGGGAAGTCCGATCTCGCTGATTCCGCCGACCGGAAAGGCGCTGACGTTGACTTTGCCGATCGCGGAGTTTCCCGGGAACAGGCCAATGTCGGTAAACCAGATGTTGCCGTCCGAGCCGACCGCGATGCCGATTGGCTCCGGATAAGGGTTGACCGACGCCGGGATCGACTCTTCGGTGAGCGCGCCACCTTTGATCCGGCCGATGGCGCCGGCGCACGGATCGGTGAACCAGATGGCCCCATCGGGGCCGGTGACGAGGTGGAGCGGCGTCGACGACGAGCCTGTGGCTAGGAGCGCGAGCACCTGGCCGGCCGGCGAAATCGTCGCAACGCTCGCGACTCCAAAGTTCGCGACCCAAAGGTTGCCGTCGGGACCGGTCGCAATGCCTTGCGGAGTTGTAAGCGATGCGCTCGGATACTCGGTGATTTGGGCGCCGCTGTTTGGTGTCGCGTCGGTAGGAATGCGCGCCACCGCTGCGGTTTGCGACTCGGTGAACCAGAGCGCGCCGTCCGGGCCGCTGGTGATGCCGTACGGCACCGCGTTGGCGGTGGGAATCGGATACTCCGAGATGTCGGGATTGGGCGTCGCGGTGTTGGCCGGATTGGGCGTCGGCGCGGTCGTCGGAATCCGCCCGATCGTGTTGGCGCCGCATTCGGTAAACCACAACGCGCCATCCGAGCCGGCGGTGATGCCGGCGGGATCGGCGCTCGCCGTCGGGAGTTGCCACTGCGTGATTGTAACGGCAGGCGGAACCCCGATCGTGCCGCTACCGCTGCTGTTGGTGACGTTCGCGGTGACGGTGGAGGTACCGTCCGAGAAGGCCAGGGTGCAGCCGCTCGCGCTCACCGTGCTCCCGCCGGTCACGCTGACGCTCGCACTCGCCTGCGTGCCGCTCGGCGTTCCGGCCGAGGCCACGTTGGTGCAGCCGCTCGGCGTCACCGTGTAAACGCTTGCCGCACCCGTTGCGTCCAACTCGCTCAGCGTCACCGTGCTCGCCAGGTTCGCGCCCAGGTTCAACGTGCGCGTGCCGCTGCTATACGTCGATGCACTCACAAAGAGCGGCGAGACCGCCACCGTCTCGCTCGCGCCGCCCGCACCGCTCACCGACGGCGCCGCAATCGTTACGCTCGCACCGTACCCGGCCGCGCCGCCGCCATCGTAGTCGACCGCTACCGTGTCGCTCGACGTGGTCAGCGTCACGCTGCTCGCACCGGCACCGCCGTTGAGCGAGAGCGACGCATGCCCGCTGCCACCCGTCTCGCTCAGCGAGACCACGATCGGATTGGCGTACGGATCGTTGCTGCCGGCGGCGATCGGGTTGTTGCCGTAGTCGCTCGGATCGATCACCAAGCTCAAGCTGTGCGCGCTGCCGTCGGCCGGCAGCGAAACGAACCCGGCCTGCCCGCTCAAGTGCGCGATCACCCCACCTAAGTAGATCGTCAGCACGTTGTTGGTATTAGCGACGATGGCTTGATTCAGCACGCTGCCGATGCCGAGCACGTGCGCGCTGCTCGGGAAGCTGCCGCCGACCGGGGGGCTATCGTAGCTGGTGAAGACGAAGTCGTCGTTGACGCCGGTGGTGGCCGGCACGCCGATGGTCACGCTGCAGGTGCGCGGGTAGCCGCTCTGACCGCCGCAGGCCGCCGAGCCCGACGACACGTCGACCGCGTTCTGCGCGATCAGGTTGGCCGGAATCTGCGTCGCGCCGTGCGGATAGGCTTGCACCAGTACCCCGTCGGTGCTGGGCGAGACGAAGCGCGGGCGCATCCCGCGCCGCGCCAGATTCGCTTTGCGGTGCGGGCCGCGAATCACCATCTCCAGGCGCACCTTCTGCGCGCTCGGCGTTCCGCCGCCGCCGATCGGCGGCGCCGGCGGCAGCGTGCCGCTGTTGCGTGCGCCGCCGCTGCAGGCCGCCAGCACGGCGACCATCGTGAGTAGCGCTCCGGCACGTGCCGGCCGGGGCGCAATGCGCGGCAGCATCGACCCGATCTCCTTTACGACAATGCGGCTCACGGAGCGCTTGGCAAGCGCCGCGACAAACCCTTCCAAACCAAGCATCGCCGAGCCGCCGTAGGGCTAGCGGGGCGCAAAGCGCAGGCTGGTGGTCGAGCTAAAGGTCTGACCGGGCCGCAGCACCGTCGAACGAAAGTTCGGGTGATTGGGCGCATCGGGAAAGTGCTGCGTTTCGAGCGCAACCCCCTCCGGCTTTCCGGTGAAGAGCTGCACCCCGGGTTGATCGGTCGCGAGCTCGAGGGTACGTCCCGACTGCGGATGGTCGAGCCACGCGACGGCGCGAAGTTCGCCCGTCCAGTCGTCGAGCGCGAGGTTGACGTCCACGCGCTCCGGGCCGATTGCGCGCCGGATGCGAAAGTCGTACGCAGTGGATTCGACCGGCGCGATCGCGCCGGTCGGGATGAGCGCCGCATCGACCGGAGTATACGCCGACGCATCGATCCGTGTGAAGTGCGACGCGATGCTCGCCGATGCACCGGCGCTCAAATTGAGATAGACGTGATTGGTGAGGTTGAGCACGGTCGGAGCGTCGGTCGTCGCGGTGTAGTGAATGCGCAATGTCGCGCTCGCGTCAAACGCATACGTCACGCGGCACTCGAGGCGCCCCGGAAAACCTTGATCGCCGTCCGGGCTGGTCAACGCAAAGGTTGCGACCGCGCCGGAGTTCCCGACGACGCGCCAGGTGCGCTTCGAGAAGCCGTCCGGACCGCCGTGCAGCGTATTTCCGTTCTCGTTGGTCGCCAAGCGGTAGGTGCGCCCGTCGAGCGTGAAGCGTCCGTTGGCGATCCGGTTGGCGTACCGTCCGATCGTGCAGCCCGCGCTGCCGCCTAGCCGCATCGCGACGTCGCCGATCGTGCCGCTGCGATCGCGAACGCCGATCCCTACGATCGCCGCACCGAGTGCCTCCAGGTCGACCCACTCACCGTGCGCGTTCGTCAGACGTAGCCGTAGCCCGCCTGGGTCGACGCTCACACCGCCTCGGGCACCGGTGCCGCCGCAAAGGTCAACGCGCCGGTTGCCGCATCGTAACCTACCGCAACCGCTTCCCCGTCGCCGATCTCGCCGGCCAGGATCTTGCGGCCGAGCGGCGTTTCGATCTCTTTTTGAATCGTTCGCTTCAGCGGCCGCGCGCCGTAGTGAGGATCGTAACCAATCTGCACCACGTGCCGCTTGGCCGCCTCGTCGACGGTCAAGGTGATGCGCCGCTCGTTCAACCGCTTGCGCAGGCGCTCGAGCTGAATGTCCACGATACGCTCGAGTTCCGCCTCGGTCAGAGCGTGGAAGACGATGATCTCGTCGACGCGATTGAGAAACTCGGGCCGGAAGTGCTGGCGCATCTCTTCGAGCACCGCGTCGCGCATCGAATCGTACGCCTCGCCTTGTAACGCGCCGCGATAATCGAGGATTCGATGACTGCCGATGTTCGAGGTCATCACCACGATGGTGTTCTTGAAGTCGACGGTGCGCCCTTGACCATCGGTCAAGCGCCCGTCGTCGAGTATTTGCAGAAACACGTTGAAGACGTCCGGGTGTGCCTTTTCGATTTCGTCGAAGAGGATCACCGAGTACGGGCGGCGGCGTACCGCTTCGGTGAGTTGACCGCCCTCATCGTAGCCGACGTATCCCGGCGGCGCGCCAAGCAGTCGTGCCACGGTGTGCTTCTCCTGATACTCCGACATATCGATGCGCACCAAGGCGCGCTCGTCGTCGAAGAGGTACTCGGCGAGCGCGCGTGCGAGTTCGGTTTTCCCCACTCCGGTCGGACCGAGGAAGATAAACGAGCCGATCGGACGGTTTGGATCGGAGAGTCCGGAGCGCGAGCGCAACACCGCCTCGGCAACGGCGTCGACCGCTTCGTTTTGGCCGATCACGCGGCGGTGCAACTCGTCTTCGAGATGAAGCAGCTTCTGTCGTTCGCCTTCGAGAAGTTTCGCAACCGGAATACCGGTCCAGCGCGCGATCACTTCGGCGATGTCGTCTTCGTCGACTTCCTCCTTGGAGAGCCGCCCACCGTCGGCCGAGGAGAGACGGTGTTCCTCGGCGGCCAGCTCCTTCTCCAACTCCGCGAGCCGCCCGTAGCGTAGTTCGGCGACCCGATTGAGATCGTATTGGCGCTCCGCCTGCTCGATCTGCACCTTGGTCTGCTCGATTTTATCGCGCAGCTCCATCAGGCCGGTTGCGGCCCGCTTCTCGCGCTCCCACTGCGAGCGCAGCTTGAGCTGATCTTCCTTCAGGCCGCCGAGCTCGCGCTCGAGATTCTCCAAGCGGCGCCGGCTGGCGTCGTCGCCCTCTTTGCGCAGCGCTTCGCGCTCGATCTCGAGCTGCATCACGCGGCGCGAGACTTCGTCGAGCTCCTGCGGCATCGAGTCGATCTCGGTGCGCAGCTTCGCGGCGGCTTCGTCGACCAGATCGATTGCCTTGTCGGGCAAGAATCGGTCGCTGATGTAGCGATTGCTCATGGTCGCCGCAGCGACCAGCGCGCCGTCCTTGATACGCACCCCGTGGTGCGCCTCGTACTTTTCCTTGAGGCCGCGCAAAATCGAAACCGTGTCTTCGACGCTGGGCTGATCGACGAAGACCGGCTGAAAGCGGCGCTCCAACGCGGCGTCTTTTTCGATGTATTTGCGGTACTCATCGAGCGTCGTCGCACCGATGAGATGCAGCTCGCCGCGGGCCAGCATCGGCTTGAGCAGATTTCCGGCGTCCATCGAGCCTTCGGTTTTGCCGGCGCCGACGACGGTATGCAACTCGTCGATGAAGAGAATGATGCCGCCCTCGGCGGCTGCGACGTCTTTGAGCACCGCCTTGAGGCGCTCTTCGAACTCCCCGCGGTATTTGGCGCCGGCGATCAGCGCGCCCATATCGAGTGAGACCAAGCGCTTGCTCTTCAAACCTTCGGGCACGTCGCCGCGTACGATGCGCTGTGCCAATCCTTCGACGATTGCGGTCTTGCCGACGCCCGGGTCGCCGATCAGCACCGGATTGTTTTTGGTCCTTCGCGAGAGCACCTGAACGATGCGCCGGATCTCTTCGTCGCGCCCGATCACCGGATCGAGCTTGCCGCGCTCGGCTTCGAGCGTGAGATCGCGACCGTAGCGTTCCAGCGACTTGTAAGTGCCTTCGGGATCCTTGGTCGTGACGCGCTGATTGCCACGAACGGCACGCAGCGACTGCAGGAGCTTGTCTTTGGTGATGCCGGCGTCGCGGAACAGCTTGCCGACGCCGCCCGGCGCCTGCGCCATCGCCAAGAGCACGTGCTCGACCGACGTGTAGTCGTCGCCCAGCGTCTTAGCCTCGTTTTCGGCTGCCGTCATGATCCGCGCGAGATCGGGCGAGAGCGTGACTTGGGCGCTCTCGGCGTTCGCGCCGGAGAGCCGCGGCAACCGCCCGATCGCCGCATCGACGTTGCGTCCGAAGGCCGCCGGATCGACCCCGGCAGCCCGCAGGATGTCGGGCGCGATGCCGCGCTCCTGCTCGAGGAGCGCGGCCAGCATGTGTTCGGGCGCGGTCTGCGTGTTGTGCTCCTGCAGCGCCCGCGAGTAGGCTGTGTTGAGCGCGTCGCCGACGCGCTCGGTCATCTTATCGACGTTCATTTGATGCCGAGTTTTGCCGCCTCCGCCGCCAAACGCGTGAACTCGCGCGTTACCGCCGCGGCCGCCTGGGCAATCGGCTGATTCGGCGGCTGGAACGACGAGCTGGTTCGTGCCAGAACGTCGTTGATGCGCTCGCGCAAGCCGGGTGGGCCGCCCAAGTCCTCGTCGGTTTGCGGTCCGTAGGTGAGCTGGCGTGCGAACGCGCGCAGCGCAACCGCGCGCGGTCCGCCGCGCTTGAGACGCGCATCGATGGCATTGAGCCAGCGATCGACCGCGCTCAGCTCGTTGAGGTAGGTCGTTTGGAACGCGTACCGCGCCTCGAGTTGCGCCTGGCTGGTGTCGTCGCGTGGGTCGGCCTTGACGAGCAGCGGCTGCGTATAGGTTTTTCCATCGACGTTCAAGCGTACGGTGTAGCTCCCCGGTGGAACCGTCGCGCCCTCATCCGGCCCCTGATTCAGTTTGAACGTGCCCGTCCACTTGACCGGCCCGTTGGCGGCCAAGTCCCAACTGGTCCGATTCAAACCGACGCGATTCGGAATGCTCTTGCCCGCGAGATGCCGCACCAGTTTGCCCTGCGCATCGAGAATGTCGATCGTCGGGGCGGTCTTCGCCGGAGCCGGGAGGTCGTAGGTGATCAGCGCGCCATAGGGAGGATTCGTACCCACGAACACGTTGTCGGGCATGCCGTCGCTAAACGAGTTGACCGGCGCCCACGTCCAGGTCGCATACGCGGTGCGCGGTGCGAATAGCGTCGGTACGGTCGGCGTGGACTTGGCTATGCCTTCGATACCGCGCAGATCGTCGAGGATCCAGATTCCGCGGCCGTGCGCCGCCGCGACCAAATCGTCGGCTTTGGGTTGGATCTGCAGATCGTAGATCACCGACGCCGGCATGTTGAGTCGCAACGACCGCCAGTGCGCCCCGCGATCGAACGTGACGAATATCCCGACTGCGGTTCCGGCAAAGAGCAGGTTGGGGTTGGTGGGGTCCTCGCGCACGACGCGCACGTAGGCGTTTTTGGGCAGGTTGCCCGCGATCGACCGCCAGGTCTTGCCGAAGTCGTCGGTGGCGAAGATATACGGTCGGTCGTTGCCCAGCATGTGATCGTCGACCGCAGCATAGGCGGTACCGGCCGCGGCATGTCCCGGCTCGACGGTTTGCACGCGGCCGTACTTGGGCGTCCCCGGGGGCGTGACGTCGGTCCAATGCATGCCACCGTCACGCGTCAGTTGCACCAGCCCGTCGTCGGTACCGACCCAGATGACCTGGGGATCGAGCGGCGTCGTTTCGACGTCGAGGATCGTATCGTAGGTCTCGGCTCCCGACATGTCTTCGTGGATGGCGCCGCCGGCCGGCCCTTCGTGCGCGCGGACGGGGTGGGTGAGATCGGGACTGATGCGCTTCCACGTTTGGCCGCGATCGGCACTCTCGAAAACGACGTTGCCGCCGACCAGCGCTTTCGGATGCGCGCCGGTCGTGAATGCCAGCGGCGTAATCCAGTTGAACCGGTACTTCAGGGCATCGGCCGCTTCGCCGCCGTTGATGTGCGCGTACGGACTCACCTCCGGCGCCTGCTTCGTGGTCCGGTTGTAGAGGTACACTTCGCCGGTGTCGTTGTTGGTCGAGGTCGACCAAATCAGGTTCGGATCGGTGGGATCCGGTCCGGCCCACATACCGTCACCGCCGCCGACCACGAACCAGTCGCGATTGAGGATGCCGATGCCGTTGTCGGTGCTCGACGGCCCGCACCACGAACTGTTGTCCTGCAGGCCGAAGCAGACGAGATAGCCGTGCGCCGCGGTTCCTAGACCGATGTGATACGGCTGCGCGAACGGAAGGTCGTACGGCTGCGACCAGGTGTTGCCGCCGGTCGACGACATCAGCACGCCTTCGTCGGCGCCGACGATCACGCGCTTGCCGTCGGCCGACCACCACCCCATATGGTAATCCCAGCCGCCGTTCTTGGCGATGGCGTGGAAGGTCTTCCCGCCGTCCAGGCTGCGTGAAAGCACCAAGCCGACGTCGATGACGCGGTTGGCGTTGGCCGGATCGGCGATCAGCTTGCTGAAGTAGAACGGGCGCCCGCCGACGTACGACGAGTGCGGCATCGCCTTCCAGGTCGTTCCACCGTCGTCGGAACGCCAGATCTGCCCCTGCTTCGACTCGATGATGGCGTAGATGCGGTTGCCGGAGACGGCTAATCCGATGCGACCGGTGAGCCCGCTCGGCAGTCCGTGCCCAATCAGCTTGTGCCAGGTGGCGCCGTTGTCGTCGGAACGGTAGAGGCCGCCCTGAGGACCACCGCTCGTCATGCCCCACGGCGTGCGGCGAAACTGATAGATTCCCGCGAGCAGCGTCGAGGGACGGTGCGGCAAACGAATGAGATCGGAGGCTCCGCTCGAGGGTCCCACATAGAGCGTGCGCGTCCAGTGTGCGCCGCCGTCGCGCGTCACGTAGACGCCGCGTTGGGTGCTGTTGCGAAACTCCTGGCCGAGCACGCCGACGGCGACCACGTTGGGGTTGCGCGGATCGATCGTAATGCTCGAGATCGCTCCGGCTCCGTCGAGGCCCAAATGTTGCCACGTCTTGCCGCCATTGGTAGAGCGCCAGATGCCGTCGCCCATGGCCGCGTCGTTGCGCGGATTCGACTCGCCGGTGCCGACCCAGACGACGTTGGGATTGCCGGGTGCGAGCGCGATTGCGCCGATAGCTGCGGTCGCGGCGCGGTCGAAGACCGGTCGCCACGAGAGGCCGCCGTCGATGCTCTTGAAGACGCCGCCGTCGGCGCCGCCGACGTAGTACAGCAGCGGGTCGCGATTGCTGCCGACCACCGCGGTGGTTCGGCCGCCCGAGATGGCCGGGCCGATCGCACGGTAGGCGAGGTTCCCAAAGGGCGAGGCGGTGGCCGCCGGAGCGGCGATCGGAGCGAGAGCCAGGGCCGCGGTCAAAGCCGCCGCGACGAGCAGGGCGCGCTGAAGCTTCATACCGGCCTCATACGCTCGTGCGTTCCCCGCCTTCCTCCCTGGAGCTCCCGGCGCGGCTGCGGAGCAGGCGATCGTCGCCGTCGCGCAGGGTCACTCCCGTGCGGTCCAGCCACTCCAGCAGCGGGATGGCGTACTTGCGCGAAGTCCCGACCAGATCGCGAAACTGGGCGGCCGTCATACGCCGGTGCTGCGCGAGATGACGTTCGACGCGCGCGCGAATCGCTGCCATTTGCGCGGCGCGATAGAGCTCGCTGCCGACCCGAATCAGTTCGCCCCGCACGATCGCGGTCTGCAGCGCGCGGGTCGCACCGCCGACACCCGAACGCTCGATCGCCGCCGCGACCTCGGCATAGGGTCGCGGACGGAGCGGCTGCGCCGGATCCTCGCGCAGCAGGCGCTCGAGAAGCTCGCGTTGTTCGGGCGTGAGGTGCGCCACGTGATCGCGCGCCGCGTAGTAGCCGTCCGAGTAGCTAAGCGTCTCGGCCGCGACCAGCGCGGACGCCGCGCGCACCAGGATCGGCTCGGGGAGTTGCAGGCTGCGCGCGAGCGTCAGCGACGTGAGCCCGAGCGACCACGGCTCGCGCGCGTGCAGCGCGCGCAGAACGTCGAGCACGCGAGTCTCGAGCTCGCGCAGCACGCTGGTCGCCACGAACCCGCTGGGCCGTTCGAGCGCAACCACGTCACCGTGCGCGAGCAGCCGCCGCAGCGCAGCCTGCGCGCTCGCTTCGCGCAGATTGACCTCGGCGGCGAGCGCGGCCGCGGGCGCGCCATCCAGCGCGTGGGCGGTCAACGCCGCGAGCATCGCGGCATCGTCGGGTGCGCTCGGGCCGTCATCGACGGCGTGCGGCCCGATCGTTCCGGTCACGATCGCGCCGCCGAGCAGCGTCTTGGGCGAAAGGCGGCGCACGACCGCCCGCATACCCGGAAAAAGCACCGCCGCGCGGCGGAGGTGCAGCATGGCCTCGAGCTCGCCGTCCGATTCGGGGAGATGCTCGAAGACCAGGCTGCCGAGGATCTCGGCGCTGCCGAGGTGCACGCGCACCGGTTGCCGGCGGCGCAGCCCGGCACGCGCCTGGTCTTCGGGAGAGAATCGAACCCGCGCGGCATCGCGGGGCACCAGCACGGCGTCGGCGATTGCCGCACCACGCGCCACCGCCGGCCGATCCAAGCCGGGCAGATTGAGCGCGACGCGCGTCCCGGCCTCGGCTCGCTCGGTGGCCTCGCCGAAGACCTCGATGCGCCGGATCCGCACGCGCCGTCCGGTCGGCACCACGATCAGCGCGTCGCCGCGCGCGATCGTCCCTTGCGCCAGCGTCCCCGTCACCACCGTTCCGATTCCGGGAAGGCTGAAGGCCCGATCGACCGGCAGGTACGCGGGTGCCGCGACGTTGCGGCGCGGCATCGCGCGCAGTGCGGCGCCAAGGGCGTCGCGCAGCGCGTCGATCCCTTCGCCGGTGCGGCTCGACACGTCGAAGGTCGCCGCGGACTCGGCGATCGTCCCGGCGAGTTGCTCGCCGATTGCGGCGCGCCGCGCGGCCCGCTCGCCGCTGCCGAGCAGATCGCACTTCGTCATCACCACCAGCACCGCGCGCACGTCGAGGTGGCGCAGGATGGCGAGATGCTCGCGGGTTTGCGCCATCACGCCTTCGTTGGCGGCCACGACCAACAGCACCGCATCCATGCCCGATGCGCCGGCCAGCATGTTGTGAAGGAACCGCTCGTGCCCCGGTACGTCGACGATCCCCGCGCGCAGCCCCTCGCCCAGATCGAGCGGCGCGAACCCGAGATCGATGGTCATGCCGCGCGCGCGTTCTTCCGGCCAGCGATCCGGGTCGACTCCGGTCAACGCCGTGACGAGCGCCGACTTTCCGTGATCGACGTGTCCGGCCGTACCGACGACGAACGTAGCGCTACCTCCGCGGGCGCGCCGCCCACGGAAGATCGTCGCTTAGATCTTCACGTGCAGGGCGGCGAAGAAGTTGAACGGTTGCGTTACCGAGGACAGTCCGACCTCGGTGACGTTGAAGAACGTGCCGTACGGATACTTGAGCTGAACCGGCGGATTGGTCAGGAAGTTGCCGGCCGGCGGCAAGATATTCGACGGAAGGCTGGAGTACGCGCACGTCTCCGAGTTATCCCACGCAAATCCCCGCTGGAAGCACTTGTTGTAGAGATTGACCGCCTGGAAGGTCAGCGTCGCGTTCCGGCTGACTTGATAGCTGAGCTGCAGGTTGAGGGTCAGTTCGGCCGGCTGCATGAAGGCGCCGAGATTGTCGAACTTGCCCGAGTACGGATCGGGCAGGAAGATCGCACCGCCGGTGCAGTTCAGTCCGGGGGTCGTCGGGGTCTTCGCCGGTTGCGCCGAGCACGACTGCGGCACGTAGCCCGGCCAAACCAGCGGCGAGCCGTAGTTGGCACCGTTGACGTAGTGCAGCGACGGCGTAATCGCCAAGCGCCCCTTGCGATAGTTGAGGATCAACGACGCGACGTCGGGAACTTCGTATCCGTTGGCCGCATTGAAGGGACTCGGAATCACGTCGTACGGCGTGTACCACGCATTGTCGTTGAACAGCCCTTGCAGCGGCTGATTGTAGTACGGGTTTGGGATGTTCAGCTTTCCGGCGTTGCTGGGCGCGGCGCTGTTGAGCAGCACCGGCGCCGCATTGCCGGCATCGTTGCCGGAGCCGCATGCCACCCAGTTTGGCGAGCTGGGCGTGACGCCGGCGCACGCCTTGGTGTAGGAGTTGTACAGCTCGATCTGCGAGTTCAGGCCGTCGATCACGCTCTGCCCGTTGATCGGCTTGAAGCGGATACGGCTCTGCGTATGGGTGTACGAGAACATCGCCGAGAGGCCGTTTTGATTGAAGTCGCCATACTGCAGCGAGAGCTCGACGCCGTATGATTGCTGGGTTCCGACGTTGAGCCCGGCGAGCGTCCCCTGTGCCGGATCGATCGCCGAGTACTGCAACTGGTTTTGCGTGTTGCGGAAGAACGGCGTGATCTTGTAGGAGAGTTTGGTTCCGCGGACGTGTTTCTCCAGCGACAGGTCGAAGTTGTTCGACGTGTCCGGATAGATCGCGTGATCGGGCGTGTGATAGCCGTATGGATAGAACTGCGCGATGAAGGACGCGAGGTTCTGCTGGTACGTGTTGTATTGATAGTACGAGGAGCCTTCGGCGCGCGCGTACTTTCCGTACGATCCGCGAATGACGGTTTCGGGGTTGATCGTGTACGTGAAGGACAGGCGCGGCTGAAAGACGTTTGCGACCGCCAAGCCGGCGCCGACGTTGTAGAGGCCGTTGCCGGGGTCAGTCATCGGCTTCAATCCGGCCGCGCACGGGCCGAACCCGGTGCCCGTCCACGTCCACTGCGGAACCGAACCGAGCGCCCCGCAGTGTTCGCGGTTGTACGCATTGAACCAAAACTGCCGCGCCGGATAGCCGGAGATGAGATCGTTGGTTCCGTACGCGAAGTGATCCAGCCGGGCGCCCAAATTCACGACGAGTTTGTCGTTGGGCTCCCAGAGATCGGTCATCGAGTAGGATGAAAAGTAGGGTGTGACGTTGTCGACCTGGGCGCTCTGCCCGTTCTCGGTGACGACCCAGTGGGCACCGGCCTTGGCGGCCGCCGAGCCGGCCGGCGCCGTGCCCGGCGCCAAGTTGAAGCACTGATTGAAGCCGGGTTGCCCGGCGGTGCATCCGCCGGGTCCGGGATAGCACCCACCGCTGAGCAGACACCCACCCTGGCTGCCCGCGTCGAAGCAGCTCCACACCGCACCGGTCGTGTAGTTGTAGCACTGGCCGTTATTGCCGACGTAGCTCGAGAGCACCGTGCCGAGCCCGGTCGGCGCCAGCGACGTCGTGGTCGAGTCGGTCGAGCTATAGGTTGCGTTGTAGGTCTGCAGCTTCTGCGTCATGTAGGTTGCCTGCAGCGTGAGCAGATGCTCGGGCGAGAGCTGGTTGGAGTACTCCAGCTCGCCGCCGTAGGTGTGCGAGAGCACCTCGTAGTCGGCCGGATCGGAGCCGTAGTAGAGCTGGGCCGAGTCGGGTCCGTTGATGAACCAGTCGGAATACTCGCCGTAGGTCAGAAAGCGCAGATACGAGCTCTCGTTGAAGTTCTTCTGGTACTGCAGCTTCTCGATCGCGTAGTCGTTGGTATTTCCGTCGCGCTGGTTGACGTTGATGTTGCCGCCGATCGCGCGCACCGTCGGGCTGCTCGGGAAGAGCCCGTTGACCACGTTGCCGGGATTGGGCGCCTGCATCAGCGGACCGGTGTAGTAGAGCGAATCGAGGTAGGTCATCGGATACGGCAACCCATTGGCGACCGCCGCCGGCGAACTCAAGCCAACTTCGTTGGCCGAGCTCCAATACTGATCGTAGATCCCGCCGACCACGTACAACGCCTGCACGTCGTCGCGTAGGCTCGAGCCGCGGTGCGGAATTCCGAAGTGGAGGTTGATGACGTTTTCGCGATCGAAGTTGGTGGTTTGCGCGTACGAGTTTCCGGGCGAAAAGACGGCACCATAGTTGGGAGCCGGTCCACCGCTGCCGTCGAGGATCGGATAGACGCTGTTCCCGGACGGAATGCTGAGCGGATAGAAGTACAGCGGATTGCTCACGCCGTTGAACTGATCGCCGTAGCGAAAGTCCTGATCGGTTCCCGCGAATCCGGCGTAGTACGAGAAGAGCCGGTCGGGCGTGGCGCCCGAGACTTCGAGCATCGCCGAGTGGTAGAAGGCCGGCGCCCCGAGGCCGAGGTCGGCATCGGCATAGCCCGGATACGTTCCGGTCTTGATGACCTGGTTCACGTAGCCGGCCAGCCCGGAGGAGTTCGACGTCGCGGGCGTGCCGCCGGTGTAGACTTGGACCTCCTGATTACCCAGGCTGCTCAGGGTCGCGATCGGCGCGAGATCGGATTGACGCGTAGTCGGCAACCCGTCGAACTCGTAGGCAACCTGATCGACGTCGCCGCCGCGCACGTAGACCGACTGATACCAGCCTTGCTGGTTCGAGGGAATGTTGACGCCGGGGGCGCTCGCGATGGCACCGTAGGCTTGGGTGAGCGAGCCGCTGCCGGCCAGCGTAGCGGCGGCCTTCTGGCCGGTCGGGCTGACCGAGTACACGTCGCTCGTGACACCCGAGTGCACCAGGCTCTGCGCCGATTTCGAAACCGTCCGCGCGATCGTCTTGAGGGCGTGACTCAGCTTCAGCGTTACGGCCGCCGCCTGATCGGCGAAGACGGCGACGCCCGGCTGCGACTGCGCGAGATAGCCCGCTTTCGTGGCGCTCACGGTGTACTCGTCGGGAAGCAGCGAAATAAACGCAAAGTAGCCGCTCGCATCGGTGGTCGCGGTGACCGTCTGCGAGGGCGACGACGCCGTCACCGTGGCATCCGCAATCGGCGCTCCGGTGCTCGCTTCGACGACCCGTCCGCGCATCGTGCCGGTGGTGCCGGCGAGCGCACCGAGCGGAATCGCCTGGATCAAGACGAGCGCGACGAAGGCCGAGATAGAGCGTTTCAGCATGGGGAAACCTCGCAGGGCGAAGGGGTGAGTTCTCGGGTGCCCGGTGCGCTCACGCGCCGGACCCCGAACGATGGCGAATCTTGTAGTCGGCAAGGATCTCGTTGGCGGCCCGAAAGCCGGAGGCCGCGCCGCCTTCCATGAAGCCTTGATACTCCATCGAGGTGTGCTCGCCGGCGAAGTGCACGCGTCCCTGCGGCAGCGGCTCGTGGCCGGCGATCGTCGTCATCTGTCCGACCAGCCAGGTGGAGTAGCTCGCGAGAATATTCGGATCGGCTTGCGCGTCGCCGAAGGTCGCTTTGCCGTTCCAGTGCGGCGAGACCCCGGGCCAAATTCGGTCGAGTTGCTCGAAGAAACTCGACACGTGGCGCCTCACCGCGGGCGCTTGGTCGACGAAGGCGTATGGCATCGGCGGCGTATCGATCATCGCCGGGCCGGCGGCGGTGAACACCTCGATCAAGCCGTCGCCGCCGGCTTGGCCGAGCGAAAAATCGAGCGCGCTCTGCACCTGCAGCGTGGTCCAGATTTGGCCGGTGGTCGGTTCAGGCCAGGGATGCTGCGCACGCATCCAGGCCCGCCGGTCGAACTGCAGGTGCAGCTTGGTGTGATAGCCGTAGCCGAGGTTGTCGATCGCGTTGGTCTTGGCCGCGTCGAAGCCGGCCTGCGAGAAGTCCAAGCCGCGCAGAATGATGAACGGAATCGCGAGCACCACGCGATCGGCACGCACGAACTCGGTATGACCGCCGGTATCGAACTGCAGCTCGTACGCGCCGCGGCTGGTGCGCCGGATGGCGCGCATCCGGTGATCGAAGCGAATCGACCCCTTCGGTAGCCAGGCCGCAATCGCTTCGGGAAGCGACTGACTTCCCTTGGCGAAGATATACCGCTGATCCGAGTACCCCAGCACGTTCATCTCGTGGTTCGTCGCGTAGCTCGGAAGCTGCGCGCCCAACTGCTCCACGATGTTGAGGGCGCTCAGTTCGCTGCACTCGCGACCGTATTCGTTGCGATACGCTTCGTAAATGAGCCGCCCAAGCTGGGATTGATGACCGCCGGGAACGTAGCGCTCGATCCACTGCGTCATGCTGAGCGCGTCGATCGCGCGCGCGGTCGGCGTTGCGTTGGCGTAGGTCGTGGTCGGGTTGACCTTGGAGAGCTGCGCTTGCAGGGTCGGATACACTTTGGCGAAGTCGCGATCGGCGTCGCTCATCGCATAGTAGCGGCCGTCGAGATAACAGGTGTCGCGCGCGCCGGCGGGGCGCTGCGAGTACGTGTCGAGCAACCCGAGTCCAAAGCGCTTGGCCAGGCGGTGCATGTTGAGGTGCGTGGTGTCGACCATCGCACCGCACCACTCGGTATGCTGCCCTTCGTTCCAGTAGGTGCGCTCGGAGTGCATCCGTCCGCCGACGCGCCCCGACGATTCGTAGATCGTGGCGTCGATGCCGGCGTCGCGCAGGTGCATCGCCGCGACCAATCCGGCGATCCCGGCGCCGACGATCGCGATCCGCTCGCGCCCGCGCGCGGCCGAGCTGCCGCAGGCGACCAGATTCGGAACGCTCAGCGCGGCCAACGACGCCAGCCCCAGCCCGCGTGCGAACTCGCCCCGCGAGAGTCCTTCCCGCACCCGCGCGACCGCAACGCCCTCCCGTTCGGCCAGGGCGTGCTCGGCCGCCAAACGGCGCAACGCCCGAAAGAGTGGACTACGAGCCATGCCGCGTCAATAGTGCGCCGGGCGGCATCCGTCCTACGGGCGCGAGGGACAAATTCAGAGACTTTGTCTGTCGTCGATATCCAATAAGCGTGCCGCGAGCTGGAGCCGGAAGCGGATCTCGGCGTCTTCGAAGGTCGTGCCGAGGATGTCGGAGGCACGGCCGAGCCGATACCGCAACGTGTTGGGATGGATGCCCAAACGTTCCGCCGTCTCGCGCATCCGGAAGCCCGAACGGGCCAACTCGATCAGCGCCGTCACCAAACCCGCGCCGCCGCGCTGCGCGCGCAGCGGCGCGAGCAGATCGGCGAGGAACGTTTGGCGCGCCTCCGCGTCGCCCGCCAGTACGCGCGGCACCAGCACGTCTTCGAAGCGGCACAGCGCGGCGCGCTTGCGGTAGCGGATCAGCGAGAGCGCCTCGCGATAGCTGCGCCGCGCGCCTTCGACCCCGGGGTGCGCGCGACCGACCACGATCGCAGGCGCATCCACGCCGAGCGCGCCCAGGATCGTCGCAACGTCGACCTCTTCGGGGAGCAAGAACGGCACGCGATCGAGGACGACGGCCACGAGTTGCGCGCATCCGGCGGCGTGCAACGCGTCGCGCAAGCGCGTCGCCAAACGGTCGCGCCGCAGATAGCCGTCGCGGCCCAGCGGCATCTCTTCGGGAAGCAGCGCGATTGCCGCGCGGTAGCTACGGCCGGCGTCGAACCCGAGTAGCCGTACCCGCTCTTCGGCGGCAGGCGTCTGATCCGGCTCGGATTCGAGCAAGCTGAGCACCGAGGCGTGACCGAGACTCGCTTCGAGCGAGGCCAGCTCGCGCTGATGCGCGATCCGAATGGCGGCAACCAGCGCCGCGTACTCGGCGGCGCGATGATCGAGATCCGAAAGCGGCTCGTCGCCCTCGATGATCCACACCACGCCGACCAGCTCGGTGCCGAGCCGAATCGGGCACGCCAGCCGCGCCGTCATGCCGATCTCAGGCATCGCCGGCACGCGCACCGGAACGTCGCTGGCGCGCAGCCGCTTTTCGAGGCCGATCGCCGCGAGCGCGCGTAGCAGTTCGGGCGGCGTCTGCGCGCGTTCGAGCGTTTCGCGCCGGACGGCGTCGGCACGCTCGTCGATCGAGCAGTGCGCAAAGAGCTTGCCGTGAGGATCTTCAAAGGTGACCGAGCGGCCGATCAACGGGCAGAGGATACGCGCGAGATCGTCGAGCGTCGCGTCGCGCGAGGCGCCGCGCATCAGGGCGCGGTGAATTTGCTCGGCCCGCTCCATCGCGCGATAGGGCTCGGCCATGATCGCGCGGTGCAGTTCCTCGGTGATGCGCGCGAACGGCACCTCGAACGGGATCTCGACCAGCGGCAGAAACGCCCGATCGGCAGCTTCACGCTCGGCTTTGGAGAAGCTCTCGACGTAGCGCGCGACGGCCAAACCCACGCCGGCGATGCCGCCGGCCGCCAGCGCCTCGATCATGCGCCGCTGCGCGCGCGCCTCGCGCGGCCAGCTGTAGCCGGTCGTCAGCAAAAAGTAGCCGGCCGGCACCCACGGCGCCGGATCGGGCATGTCGACCACGTGCGACCACAGGACGGGGCGGTCGAGCCCGGCCTCGCCGGCGACCAGCCGCGCGTGGGTCAGGCTCTCCAGCTTGAGCGTGTCGCGCAGGGTGAACTGGGGTCGCGCCTTGGCGCCGTCATCCAAAAAGGGCGTCGAAATTGTGCCTGGCATACGGTTTGACTCGTGGCTAGGTTACCCGGGCGTCGCCCGTGCGCCTGCGCCGGCGCAAGCGGCCGCGACAGCGCCGGCGCGATGCGTGCAGGCGAACGGCGCGCACGTGGCATCAGCCGCGTGCGGCGGAGTCTCTGATGAGCGACCGGAGCGCCTCGTCGTCTTCGAGATCAGGCGTAAGCTCGATGCCGAGTTCGTCGCGTAGCGCCCGGCGATACGCGAGGTACTCGCGACGTGCTTCGGCATCCTCGCCCATCTGAACGTGCGCACGCATGGAGATCGCATACGCACGCTCATCGCAGGCATCGCGTGCAATCTGAAGCCCGGCGTATCGCAACGCGGCGGCTGCGTCCCCACGGTCAAGTGCGTCCTCACCGAGCGTCACCAACGCCGAACCGCGAAGCGCGTCGATCCGCCGCGCGATCGCCTCGAACCAGTCGAGATCGTCCCAGTCATGGGCGCGCCGCTCGATGCCGGCCACCAGCGCTTCGAGCGACTGTCGCATCGGAGGCCCGAGGGGTTTACTTCGGGCGGTTTGCCGCACCAGCATCTCCGCGGCATCGAGGTCGATCGCATGGGCGGCGGCGATGCGGTAGCGTCCGCCGTCGTAGACGATAGCGCTCGGATGCGCGGCCTTACGGATCGCCGCAATGTGAACGCGCAGCGCGTTCTGCATGCAATGCGGATCTCGATCCGGCCAAACGCGGGCCGCGAGTTCCTCACCGCGCAGCGGCGCACCCGCGAGCGCCAGCGCCAGAACGACTTGGCGCGGGCGACCCTTAAGCGCGAGCGGTTCGCCCTCCCACGCGATCGTGGCATCCAACACGTTGACGGTAAGCAGGCCTACGCCGCGGGGCGCGGCGGCGTAGCGCCGACAGAACCCATGCAACATTCCCAAGTCCTCGCCGCCGCGCGCGAGCTCGGCGACGGCCCGCTGCAACGCCGGCGATGCCACCGCGTCCACCAGGGTGGCGGCCGAGGCGAGATGCTGCGCCGCTTCGGGTGCATTGAGGAGGGCCAGCGCAAGGTGCGCGAGCACCGAAAAGAACCGGCGCGCGGTCCGTTCGGCCTCGACCAGCGCGTGCCGCGCGTACCAGCGCGCCCGTCCGCCTTCGCGCGCGATCGAGGCGGCGATCAAATACGCATAGACCCGAACTTGAGCCGTTTCGTAGCCTTCGACATTCGGAGGATCGGCATCGCGAACGGCACGCAAGAAAAAATCCGAGCCAACGTCGGCCGGCGTCCGCTCGAGCCGATCGAGCGCGTCGCGCAAGGCTACGTCGTCGCCGTAGAACCACGCGAAGAACGAGGCCATCATGAGCGTCTCCGCCAGGTGCATGTGCTGCTGGGCGCCGGTCAGCGTCTCGATCGCGATCAGCAACTCGTCGCGCTGAGCCGGCCAGTTGCCCTGCACGCCATAGACATAGGCCGCAATTGCCGCGAAGCTAACCCGGCCGTACGGATCGAGGATGAACGGTCCTAGACGAAGGCGCAGATCGTCGACGTCGATCCGTTCGTCGTGACTTGCGCGAATGAACGCGTCGCAATAGTCGAGTGCGAGCCGATACTCGGGACGGCCTTCACACATTGCCGTCTGCGCAGCGAGCACGCGGCGCGCGTCGTCGAAGCGCCCGAAATACGCATACCGCGAGACGATGGCGATAATCGCCAGCGCGCGCACGTCCACCGGCACCGAAGCAGGCGCTCGCGTCAGTGCCTGTTCGGCTAGGGTAAACCAGTGATTGTAGTCGCGCGTGTACAGTTGCTCGATCGCGGCCACGTTGAAGATTGCAAGGTTGTCGACGAGAGCCGCGGTATCGAGTTTCGCCGCCACCAGCGCATCGTCGCTCGAGATCGCGGTCATGGATGCGAACGTTTGGCGACCGTAGGCGGCGTTGGCGGCACGATCGTCGCCGGCCCGGAGGTGCCAGCTCGCCGCCCGTAGCGGGAGCCCGGCCCCTTCGAAGGCCTGCGCCAGCGCGGCGGCCGCGGCCCGTGCATCGGGTGCCAGACGGCGATGAATCGCGCGCTTCAGGAGCGGATGCAGACGATACGTGCCTGTGGCAGGGTCGCGTGTGAGAAAACCATCCTCGATTTCCTCGAGCGCCGACTCGGTGCGGGCGGCCAGCAGGACTTCGACGTCGGCGAGGGCGATCGGCGCGAAGCTCGTGAGGAGGACGAGGCTTCGCGCTGCGTCGGAGAGCGACGCGATCGCTTCGTCGGTAACGTAGCGAGCAAACGAAACGTCCGCCAGGGCGTCGAGATCGTCGAGCGCACGAGCGAGATCGCTCTCGTGCGCTCGCCGGCGCGCCAGCGCGAGCGCCGCCGGCCAGCCCAGCGTGACTGCGTGGAGCCCGTCGATTTGGGCGTCGGTGGGTTCGATGGCTGCCATGAAATCCGCAATCCGCGCCGACGTAAAGCGGAGGTCGCCAGCGCGCAGGACGCGGGTTTCGCTCGGCAACGCAATGGAAAACGGTATGACCAGCGGCCGGCGCGAGGCAACGATCGTGAGGGCGCCGGGCCGGTCGAGCGCGACCTGACGCAGGGCGTTATCGAGATCGGGGAGGCGCTCGGCATCGTCGACCACGACGCTGGGTGTCTCGCGCGCAAAGGCAGACGCCATCGCACTCTTCCCGAAACCGGCTGGGGCGACCAGCAGGAGCAGTTTCGGGGGAGCGCGGCGCACCGATTCCATGAGGTCCGACCCGACAAAGTCGCCGACGAGCACGCTGGGGCGCTCTTGCACGCCCTCGCCGGCTTTCCTGTGCGCCAATTAACTGCCCGCTAACTGCGCGGCTCTACGATGCGGCCGGACAGTGCGCGTCGTCGGTGCGCTCGGTTCGAGCCGTGCAGCCGGCAGCACCGCGGGCTCGGGTGCCGTCCGTACAGCTCGCGTATGTGGAAAGGACATGGGCTTTATGCTTCAAGGAGTTCGCGCGGTCGCCGGCGCCGTTGCCATGGCGACCGCTATTGCCGCCGCTACGAGCGGTGTTTCGGGGGCGACGACGTCGCCGGCTAAGCAGGTCGCCGCGTTGGTGGGGACGTGGACCTGCGTCACGCAGACCAGCAACCACCGGACGTACCGTGAAAAGGACGTCTACGCGATGTTCGGCCCCTGGGTTCGCGATGTCGGGACCTACCCGGCTGCGTACGGCCAGCCCGCCGGCACGTTGGTTGGCTATGTCGGCTACGATGCCAAGCATCGGCGGTGGATTTCAACCTCGGTCGATACCGGCAACGGCTACGCTCTCTACTACAGCACCTCGCCGTCCCTCGACGGCTCGCGGTGGTCGGACGGCTATCCGCGCGGCAGTGGAGGCGCCGTCTTTCGCCTGCACGGCACGACCCAGTACACGCTCGACGCAAGCGGAACCAGCCACGGCAAAGCC
>DAIDGS010000131.1 GCA_027459845.1 Vulcanimicrobiota bacterium
CGCTCGATGCGCGCCACCGCGGCGGTAAAGCGCGTGCCGGTCGCGGCCCGCAACACGGCATCGACGCGGCCGAAGCGGCTAGCGCGCACGGGCCAACTCCACCGGCAGCCGGCCCTGCGGCATCGATCCGCCGAAGAGCACGTCGGCCAACCCGGCCAGCGCGGCGCGGTCGTCGCCATAGCACGCCAGCAGATGGCGCGCCGCACCCGCGCACTCCAGATCGAACGGCTCGGCCGTCGAGACCACCACGGCATCGCGATTGCGCGCCAGCACCCGCTCGACCGCGCGCACCTGCTCGGGATGGCGATGCGCGCGCTGCATCAGGACGATCGCGCGACGGCCCGAGGCAGCCAGGGTCGTCAGCGCGGCATCCACGTCGGCATCGCTGGGGGCAAGCGGCAACGCCTGCTCCTCGAGGGCGGGCGCCTCGTCGCGCAGCGACGCCGCCGCATGCCGCCGATCTTCGGCGCCGGTTCCGGTCGCAGCGCGAAAGACCCACACGCTCGAGGCAACCGGATCGGCGTGCGGAACGCCGCGCATCAGCGTTACGGCGCGACGCGCCGCCTCACGCCCGACGCCGCGGTGTGGCGGCGGCGCCTCGAGCGGGAGCGGCGGCGCCGCCTGCGCCCGCAGTCGCGCGACGCGCGCGGCGGCTTCCTCGAGGCGGCGCAGCTCCAGCGTTCCAGCCTCGACCGCGCCGACGATCGCATCGACGACGGCGGCGGCCGTCGCAATCCCGTGGCTGACGGTCAGGAGATCCGCACCGGCGCGCAACGCTGCCAGTGCCGCCGCAACGACGTCGCCCCGTGCATCGGCGCCGCGCATGAAGAGACAGTCCGTCACCAGCACGCCGTCAAAGCCGAGTTCGCCGCGCAGCAGCCCGGTCGAGAGCACGTACGAACGCGATGCCGGCGCGCTCGGATCGACTGCCTCGACGGTCACGTGCGCGCTCATGATCGCGCGCGCGCGCGGTGCGACGGCCGCGAACGGGGCGAGGTCGCGCGCGCGCCAGCCGGCGGCATCGCCGGCGATCCTCGCAGCGCCGACGTGCGAGTCGTCGGCGGTCGCACCATGACCCGGAAAGTGCTTGAAGCACGCGATCGTTCCGGCGCGCTCCATCCCCGCCGCAAGCGCCGCGCCCAGCTCGCTCACGCGCGCCGGCGCATCGCCGAACGCGCGGGTACCGATCACCGTATTGCGCGGATCGAGCGCCAAGTCGAGCACCGGCGCAAAGTCGAGCGAACAGCCCGCGCGCCGCAGATCGAACCCGAGTTGCTCGCCGACCCGCTCGGCCAGCGCCACGTCGCCGGCCGCGCCTAACGCCATCGCACTCGGCAGCGCTTCGAGTCCCTCGCGTAGGCGCGCGACCCGCCCGCCCTCTTGATCGATCGCGATCAACGGCGCCACGCCGCCGGCATAGCGCGCGCGTAACGCATCGCTCAGCGCGCGCACCTGCGCGACCGCGGTTCCGTTACGCGCAAAGAGCAGCCAACCCGCCAGCGGGACGAACGGTTCGGGGACGGCCGTTCCGTCGAAACCGGCGACGACCACGCCGCGCGCCAGCGCCGCGATCGCGGCGGTCATCGCGCGACTCGCGTCGTCGGATCGAAGCGACGCACCCAGGCGTCGGGAAAGTCGAGACGCACGCGTTCGCCGGCGCCGATGGTCGCGGCGGCGTCGACGCGTGCGATCACGTCACCGAGCGCGGTGCGCACGCACAGATACGCATCCGGGCCGCTCGGTTCGCGATCCACCACTTCGCCGTCGATCGCTCCGTGCGCGCCGACCACGACGCGTTCGGGACGGATTCCCAGCAGTTCGCCGGCGTGCGTCAGCAGGTTCATCGGGCGATCGCCGAGCGCACGCGCGGTCGCAATCGTGCGCGGACAATCGTAGACGCGCTGCGGCTCGCCGCAATCCTCGATCCGCCCGTCGATCAGCACGGCGAGTTCGTCGGCAACGCCCATCGCCTCGGCGTGATCGTGCGTGACGTAGAGCATCGGTCCGTCGAAGAATGCGCGCACGCCCAGGAGTTCGGCACGCACCGCGCGGCGCAGCGCCGGATCGACGTGCGCCAACGGTTCGTCCAGCAACAGCGCGTGCGGATCCGAGAGCAGCGCGCGCGCGATCGCGACACGCTGTCGTTCGCCGCCGGAAAGCTCGCGCGGCCGACGGTCCAGAAAGCCGCTCACGTGCAGCGCCCGAGCGGCCGACGCCAGCCGTTCCGACGGCCCGCGGTCGCGCATTCCAAAGCGCAGGTTGTCGCGCACCGACATCGTTGCGATCAAGGCGTCGTCCTGAAAGACCAGCGCGGCGCGGCGTTCTTGCGGCGGCAATCGCTCGATCGCACGACCGGCCAGCGCGATCCGCCCGGCCGCAATCGGAACCAACCCGGCGATCGCCTTCAGGAGCGTCGATTTGCCCGCTCCCGACGGTCCGACGACCGCCAGCGTGCGGGCCGGCGCGACGCTCAGGGTCACGCCGTCGAGCGCCGGCGTCGCGCGAGCGTAGCGGACCGCGACGTCGTGCAGTTCGAGCGCGCCGAACTCGCGCCGAGCGTTCAGTGCAGTTCCTCGTGATAGGCGGCGCGCGCGCCGTCGTCGCCGCCCCGTGCGCGCTCGACGATCCCGCGCAGGCGCACCACCGCCGCATCGTCGGCCGGCTTTCCGGCCAGCGTCAAGCGCAACGCCATGAGGCTCAAATCCGGAGTGCGACCGGCCAGCACGCGCATCCCCTCGTAGAACGCCCCCGCCCGCTCGATCGGCGCGGGACGTGCGAGCAACCGGCGCACGACCTCGGCTTTGGCCGGCCGGCCGTCGAGGAGATAGCCGTCGATCAACTCGAACTCCATGCCATGGCTTTCGCCGTGCGGACCGCCTTGCTCTTCGTCGCCGCCGCACTGCTGCTCGGCGCACGCGGTCCACGCGACCCGCTGCCGGCGTTGCTGGCGCGCATGCGCGCCGCCGCCGGGCCGGTCTGGCGCACGCAGTTCGTCTCGGTCTCGCGGGTGGCGGTCGGCGATGCGACGACGGTAGTCGAGAGCGACGGGAGCGGCCTACGCTTCACGCTACGCCACTGCGTGAGCCAACTCTGCCAAGGCACCTATTTCGACGGCACGCGGCTGTACTCGGTCGACGTCAACGATACCGCGGTTCCGCAGTCGCAGCGCGGCGAGCCGTATTTGCGCGCGTTGCGCTCGATCGCGTCGCTGACCTTTCTCGGTTCCGGCTTCGCGCGCGACGGACGACACGTGGACGACGGCGGTACGGTGATGCTCGGCGGCAAGCCGTACGACCGCCTCTTCGTCGTCGATCCGCAGGCGATCGCGATGGAGGTCTTCGTCGATCCGCACACCGCCCTGGTGCGCTACGCGCGTGACGTCGACGGCGACGACACCTTTGCGTATCTCCACTACCGCGACGTCGACGGCTATCGCGTTCCGTTCGAGGTTCGTCGCAACGGCCACGTGCTCGAACGCTACGACGACCGCACGCCGGTCGTCGCGCCGTTCGTCCCACCGGCCGGCTTCAAGCCGGTTTTCGACGGCGCGCCGCGCCCGATCCACACCGAAGCCTCGCTTGCCATTCCGGTCTTCAGGTGCTCGCTCGGCGGCGTGACGGTGCGCTGCCTGCTCGATTCGGGAAACTCGGGCCTCTCGATCAGCTCCGAACTCGCCAGCCGGTTGGATGCGCCGGTGGTTGGAAGCTTTCACGTAAGCGGACTGGGGGGCTATGCCACGCAGGTCGTGCGGGCCGGCCCGCTACGCATCGGGAACGCCAGCTTTCCCAGCGCGTATTACGTGGTCCTCGACGACATCAAGCGATTCGGCTACGACGTCGTGCTCGGCGCCGACGTCCTCGGCAATACGCGCGTCGAGCTGGACGCGGCACATCACGTCGTGCTGCTCGGTGCGCATGCCCTGCCGAGCGGAACGACCACGCGCGTGCCGCTGGCCTTCGACAACTTCATTCCCGTGGTAAACGTGCGGCTTGGCGCGCTCGCCGCCAAACTGGCCGTCGACACCGGCGACGAATCCAACATCAACTTGGGCAGTGCGTTCTACGCCAAGCACTCGTCGCTGTTCGCGGCGACCGAGGAACGCGCGGTCGGTGGGGTGGGCGGCAGCAGCATCGAAAAAATCGGGACCATTCCAAGCGTCACCATCGGCGGGCTCGACACCGGCCCGCAGAGCATCGGGATGACCGAGACGCTCCGCGGCACCGCCTCCGGCCACCTCGGGGCGCAGTTCCTGGCCAACTTCCGCGTGCTCTTCGACTATGCCAACAGCGAGTTGCAGCTCTCGCCCTGAGCGCCCTTAGCCGCGATTGATGCGCGCGGCGTGCACCTCGCCCACGAACCCGACCGCTTCGTCGGCGTCGCACGGCTCGCCCAGGAAGAACCCTTGAACCTCGCTGACGCCGATCGCGCGAATCTGCTGGAGCGTCACGCGGGATTCGATGCCTTCGGCCACCGAGGTCAGTCCCAGGTTTCCCGCCAGCGTTGCGATGGCGCGAACGATCGCCTCGTCGCGCGAGCCGGGAAGCAGATCGCGCAGGAAGGTCTTGTCGATCTTGAGCACGTCGATCGGGAAGCGCCGCAAGTAGCTCAGGCTGGTATAGCCGGTTCCGAAGTCGTCAACCGAGAGCCGCACGCCTAGCCCCTTGAGCTCGTGCAGCATCGCGATGCCGCCGGTGATGTCGCGCATGATCGAGGACTCGGTCAGTTCGAGCTCGATGCGTTCGGGGTCCAGATTCGATTCGCGCAGCACGCCCGCGATCGATTCGCGCAGCCCCGGACGCTCGAACTGGCGAGCGGAGATGTTCACGCAGACGCGCGGAACGTGGATCCCGGCATCGTCCCAGCGCTTCACCTGCCGACAGACCGTGCGCATCACGTACAGGCCGACCTCGTCGATCGCACCGGTCTCCTCGGCCAACGCGATGAACCGGTCGGGCGGCAGCAATCCAAGCTCCGGATGCCCCCAGCGCACCAGCGCTTCGAATCCGGCAAAGCGCAGGTCGACCGAACGAAAGAGCGGCTGATAGTGCACCACCAGCTGATTGGCCGCGGCGGCCGCGCGCAGGTCGCGCTTGATCGCGAGCCGATCGTTCGACGATGCGATCATACTGGGTGCGAACTGACGCCAGGTGGCGCCGCCGACGCTCTTGGCGGCCAGCATCGCCGCCTCGGAGAGCCGGATCATCGTGCGCGCGTCGCCGGCGTCGTAGTCGACGTCGGGATAGACGCAGTACCCGCTGCTCAGCGTCAGATAGATTTCCGTGTCGCCGACGACGAATGGAGCGTCGAACGCCGCGTGCAGGTGTTCGACGAAGGTGGTCGCCTCGGCCGCGCCGTTGATATCGACCAGCAAAACGGCGAACTGATCGTCGCTGATCCGCGAAACCGTCGCACCATCGGAGACCAGCCGCCGCATCCGCCCGGCAATCAGCCGCAGCACTTCGTCGCCGTTGGTCCGCCCGTAGAGATCGTTGACCTCCTTGAAGTGATCGACGTCGGCGGTCAGCAGCGCCACGGAACCGTGGTGGCGCCGTGCGTTGGCGAGGGCTTGCATCAAGCGATCCTCGAGCAAGGCGCGATTGGGCAGATCGGTGAGGAGGTCGTACTGGACGAAGTGCGCCAAGCGCTGCTCGGCGATCTTACGTTCGGTGATGTCGAACGCAACCGCGATGGTTCCCACGATGCGACCGTCGTTGTCGCGCAACGGCTCGACGTGCCCGCGAAAGGTCTTGCCGCCCCAGATCATCTCGTACTCGGCCGAGCCGCCTTGCAGCGCCTGCAGGTGCGCGTGCCGTATCGGGAAGCGCGACTCGTCGGCCAGCAACGCCGAGCCGGCGACGTGCGTCCCGATCAATGAGTCGGGTGAGTCCGGAACTGCCTGGATCTGCGCGCCTTCGACCGACGTCACCGTCAGGCTCGAATCGCACGAGATCACCAGTGCAGGGAGCTGTTCGAAGAGCAGCCGCAGGCGCGTCTCGCGCTCGTGCAGCGCACGCTCCATCACGCTGCGCGCCCGGCGCAGCTCGGCGTCGCGCAGCGCGCGCTCGGCCGCCGGACCGAGGCGCTTGAGGTTGTTTTTGAAGATGTAGTCGTAGGCACCCAACCGAATCGTCTCGGCAGCCGCCTCCTCGCCGACCGCACCCGAGACGATCAGGCACGGCACGTCGACATCGCGATCGCGAATCAGCTCCAACATCGCCAGCGCACTGAAGGCCGGCATCGAGTAGTCGCACAGGATCAGGTCCCACACGCCCGAGTCGAGCGCCGCGCGCGCATCGTCGCGTTGATCGACCCGCCGGCTCTCGACCTTCAGCCCGTGGCGCTCCAGCGCGAGCACGTTCAACTCGGCATCGTCGGGGGAGTCGTCGACGCACAACACCCGGAGGGTCGAGCGTTCGGCCATCAGAGCCCGCCGCCCGCCGTCGGGGGAGCCTCGTTGAGCATGAGCCAGTAGAGGCCTACTTGGCGAACGGCTTCGACGAACTCGTTGAAATCGACCGGCTTGCGCACGTAGCTGTTGACGCCCAGGCGGTAGCCTTCCACCAGGTCTTCTTCTTGTTTGCTCGAGGTCAGGATCACCGTAGGGATAAGCGCGGTGCTTTCGTGCGCGCGAATTTGTTCGAGCAGTTCGAGTCCCGAAATCTTCGGCAACTTGAGATCGAGCAGAATGACCTGGGGCAAACCGCGACCGTCGCCGATGCGGTCGAAGAGAAACTCGCTGGCGGCTGCGCCGTCGCGCAGCACGACGATGTCGTTGACGATCCGGTTCTTTTCGAACGCGCGCAGCGTGAGTTCGATGTCGTCGGGGTTGTCTTCGACCAGCAGAATGTAGGGTTTATTCATAAGGCAGCTCCGTCTGGGTGCTCCGGCAGAGTGAAGGTGAAGGTGGCTCCCGACCCGATGCAGCCTTCGGCGCGGATGGTTCCGCCGTGCCGATGGATGACGCGGGCGACCGTCGCGAGGCCGATGCCGGTTCCCTCGAACTCTTCGACGGCGTGCAGCCGGGCGAAGGCTCCAAAGAGCTTGCCGGCATAGGTCATGTCGAAGCCGGCACCGTTGTCGCTAACGAAGATTTCGCCCTCGGACGTTCGACCGAAGGCGATCCGTGCAACCCCCACGTTGCGCGTGAACTTCCAGGCGTTTCCTAACAGATTTTCGAGCGCCGCCCGCATCAGATGCGGTTCGGCCTTGACCACGATGTCGGGTTGGATGGTAAATTCGATGGTGCGGCTCGGGTCGCGCTCGCGCAGCTCTTCGGCAAACGAGGCCGCAATTTCCGAGAGATTGACGTTGCGGTATACGATTGCGGTCCGTGCGACGCGCGCCAACCCGAGCAGTGCGTCGATCAGGTCGGCCATGCGTTGGGCGGCCTTGCGCACCCGATCGAGGTAGTTGCGGGCGCGCCCGTCGAGCTGGTCGTTATAATCCTCGACGAGCGCCTGACTGAAGCCATCGATCGCGCGCAGCGGCGCGCGCAAGTCGTGCGAGACCGAGTACGAGAACGACTCCAGTTCCTTGTTCGCGAGTTCGAGCTGTTTGGTACGCTCCTCGACCCGTCGCTCCAGTTCTTGGTTCAGGTCGATGATGCGTTGCTGTTCCTCCTTACGCTTGGTGATGTCGCGTACGTAGGCGGCCACCCCCTCGCTGAACGGGTAGACGCGAAACTCGTACCAACTCCCGTCGAAGCGGCTCTCGAAGGTGCGCGGACGTTCCTGTTCGATGGTCGCACGCAGCGCCGCCATCACCGACTCGGCCGCCGCACCGGCGACCCGCGCCAGCTCCTGCAGCGGCATGCCGATCATCTCGCCGGGCGTGTGCCCCCAGAAGCGCGCCATCCGCGCGTTGACGTACGTGATCCGCAGGTTGCGATCGAACGACACGAATGCGTCGCGGATGCTCTCGATGACCTGGCGCATCCGCTGATAGGCTTCGTGCGACCGAGCCGCTTCGGCGACGGTTTGTGCGATCGACTCGACGAAGCGCACGTCGCCGACCGGAAAGTTGCGCGGCTGGGCGGTCGCGACGACCAGCGCCCCGATCGGTTGATAGGGCGTGCCGATCAGCGCGCCGATCAGTCCGGCGGCGCCGTTGGCACGCAGTCCGGCCAGCTCGGCCGCGCGCGGATCCTTGGCCAGGTCGGCGCAGACGAAGGCTTCGCCGAAGCGCACCACATGCCGCAGGTGTTCGAGCGGCGGCCGCTTCGGATCGAACGCGGTACCGGCCGCCCAGCCGGCCGAAGCCGTCACCGTAAACGTCTCGGCGACCGGATCGTAGCGATAGACGTCGACGGTCGCCGCCTCCATCACGTCGCGAACGACGTCGAGCGCGTCCTCGACCAGTTGCTCGTACGACAGCCCGCCGAGCGCAGCTCGCCCAAAATCGATGATCGCTCGCTGCCGGCGCGCGTTGTGCTCGAGTTCGCGTTGCGCCTCGATGCGGTTGCTCACGTCGCGGAAGTAGACCGAGAGCCCGTCGCTCGACGGATAGGCCTTGACTTCGAACCAGCACTCGGCGGTCGCCGAGTACTCGACGAACTGCACCGGCGTCTGCTGGCGCATGGCGCGCACGTACTCGCGTTCGAAGCGCCGCCCACGCGCCTTGGGGAACGCTTCGAGCCATACCTCGCCGATCGGATCGCCCTCGACGCGCAGCAGTCGCCGCGCCTCGGGATTCATGTACGCGATACGCCAGTCGGCGTCCAGCGCAAAGAAGCCGTCGGTGATGCGCTCGAGGACGAGCGCAAGATTCGGCTGCAGTACCGCTGCGTCAGTCGTGGCGTCTGCCAATGTGACCTCCGAGGGCTCGCTCACCTCGGTCGTTCTGCTCGAAACGTGGCGACCCCCGCCTGCCAGGGAACTGCACTGCGGCAAACAAAGGTGATCGTCGATGGTGCGCCGGTCGATCCTCCTGGTGGTTGCTGCGGCGCTCGCACTCGCGCCGGCGTGCATGCCGCGACCGGTGCGCGCGATGCGCGCCCTCGATCCCTGTACCGTAGTGGCCGCCGAGATGATGGACAACGTCGATTCGTCCGATGCGCGGCCGGGCGATTTCTTCCGCTTTCAGACCGTCAACGCGGTCACGGTCGGCACGCACATCGTCATCCCGCAGCGCACCGAAGGCTACGGCATCGTCGCGATCGCGGTGCCGGCCGGGCGGGGCAGTCGTCCCGGAACGCTCGTCCTGGAGCCTCGTTACCTGGTCATGCCGGACGGATCGCACCTCGGCGTGGTGCTCGATCACAATACCGATTCTTTACAAAAGAGCGGGGCAACCGGCGGCGTTCCCGGCTATCTCGGCGCCATTCCGGTGCCGGGGGTCGGCGCCGCGATCGGCCTCTTCGACTACTTTCACGACGGCAAGAATATCGAGGTGCGCCGCGGGACGATGTTCGCGATCTTTCCGAGCGACTCGCCGGCGGTCGAGCGCTGCCAAACCAACCCCTCCTTCTGATCGAAACATCGGCTGCCGTACGGTGGTACGTGCGACGACTACGAGGAGGTGTACCCGTGTTACGATCGTCACTGGCATCGGCGCTCGGCGCCGCGATGCTCGCTCTCGCCGTACCGGCAATCGGTGCGACCGTGCCCGACCCGGTCGCCATTTTTGCGGCGAACCACGCCGCCAGCGGCGGTGCGGCATGGAACCGGATCGCCGAGATCGTGGAACGAGGCTCCCTGCGCGGCGCGCAGCAGACCGGCACCTATGTGACCTACACCGATACGCGCACCGGGTATTCCAAATCGATCGCACGCATCGACGGGACGACCAGCGGGAGCGGCGACGATCGCCGCGGACCGTGGTACGAAACCAACGCCATCGTGCAGAGCACGACCGCGCTCGACGCGCAGCGCACCGCCCGGGCGCAGGCCTATGTCGCGCGCAACGGTTGGTGGCATCCGCGCAGCGACCCCGCGACGTTTAGCTACGTCGGCCGCAAATCGCTCAGTGGCCGGGTCTGCGACGTGGTCGACGTCACGCCGGCCAATGCCGACCCGCTCGAAGTCTGGATCGACGCTCAGACCCACTTGATCGCCAAAGTCGTCGACACGACCGACACCGGATCGAAGATCGTCGCCGCCTTCGCGCACTACCGGCCGATCGACGGCGTGCAGTATCCGTACGAATCGATCAGCGGCAACGGCAACCCGCGCTTCGACCTCCGCAGTCGCGTGCGCAGCGTGACCTTTCTTTCATCCGTCGTCGCGGCCGATTTCGCGCGCCCGCACACGCAACTCCGCGGCACGCTGGCAGGTGGACGCCCGACGACCGTGCCGTTCGCGCTGAGCACCGAGACCGACGGCTGGATCGTCGTGCGCGCGACGATCGACGGCAAGGGTCCGGTCAACCTGGTCTTCGATACCGGCGGGGCCAACATTCTGACGCCGGCGGTCGCCAAACGCTTGGGGCTCACGATGCAAGGCCGGATTCCGGTCGGCGGCACCGGCGCGCATGTGGTGACGGCAGCGATTGCAAAGGTCGGCGCGGTGCAGCTCGGCGGCGCAACCCTAAGCGATCAGCGCTTCATCGTGCTCCCGCTCCCGCCCAGCATCGTCGGTGCGCGCCACGACCTTCCGATCGACGGTCTGCTCGGCTTCGAGATGCTCAAAAATTTCGCCGTCACGATCGACTACGCGAGTCGGCGCATGACGCTCGCGAGCCTGCACGGATTCACCTACCAAGGCAGCGGCACGGCGGTGCACTTCACGACCGACGGGCACACGCCGTTTATTCCGGCCACGCTGGACGGGGTGCCGGGCACCTTTCAACTCGATACCGGCAATCACGGCGGCCTGATCGCCTTCGGGGCGTTCCTGGCCGCGCATCCGAGCGCCAAGCCGACCGGGACGACGATCGCGTTGACCGAGCCGGGCGGCATCGGCGGCACGAGCCGGGAGACGTTCGCGCGCGCGCGAACGCTACAGATCGGCCCGTATACGGTCGCCTCGCCGCCGATTGCGATCACGACCGCAACGCGCGGGGCATTTGCCTCGAAAACACTGGCCGGCAACATCGGTTCGCAGATCCTCAGCCGTTTCACGCTGACGATCGACTATCCGCACAACGTCGTCTTCTTCCAACCCAACGCTCGGTTCGGCACACCCCTGCGCGGCGTGCGCCTCGGCTTTGCACCCGAACAGACCGCAGCCGGGGCGATCGCGGTGCTCAGCGTCGCGACCGGAACGCCGGCCGCGGCGGCCGGACTGCAGGCCGGCGACCGGATCGTCGCGGCCAACGGGATCTCGATGCGTGGGATGGGACTCGAGGACCTGGAGTTGCTGCTACGTCACGCCGACCGCGCGACGCTGCAGATCGCGCGCGCGGGCAAGCCGCTCACGATCGCCTTCCCGTTACGCGATTTGACGCCCTAAGCGCGGGCGGCCGATATCGGACCCGCTAGAACGGCTGCGTGCGCAACGCCTGCGCGCGCAGCCGCGCACGCATGGCCGCCGTCGGAAGCAGGATGCGATCCACCAGTCGTAAGGCGCGCAACATCCGGATGTGCCACCACGTCACGTCGATCTCCCACCACGCCAGTCCATGGCGCGCCGAAAACGGAAAAGCATGGTGGTTGTTGTGCCAACCTTCGCCCCACGAGAGCAGTGCAACCCACCACGAGTTGGTGGAGCGGTCGCTGGTCGCATACGTGCGGTACCCGCTGGAGTGCGAGGCGCTGTTGACCAGCCAGGTGGTGTGGTAGGTGAAGACCAAGCGGACGAAACCGGCCCAGATTACCGCGGGCCAGCCGCCGATGGCCAACAACGCCAGCGCCAGCGCCAGTTGCAGCGGAACGTGCAGGTACGTGAGCGCGCGGTAGAACGGCTGCGCGCAGAGGTCGGGACACATGCGCTGCTTTTCGGCGTGGTTCGGGCTGGCCGGATTGGTGCGAAAGAGCCACTGCGCGTGCGCCCAACTCAATCCACGGCGC
>DAIDGS010000132.1 GCA_027459845.1 Vulcanimicrobiota bacterium
TCGCTCGCCTACCGGCCGAGCGACAACGATCGTTTCGTGGGGCTCTTCGGCTGGAATCAGACCAGCGGCAGCGGCTCGGCGACCGGTTCGACCGGCGACGTGCTTTCGGCCGAAGGGCTCTATCGCCTCACCGACAACACCGAGCTGGCAGGTCGCTATGCCTTCAAACTTAGCGGCGACGGATACTATCGCGCGCATACGTCGTTGGTCGGACTGCGCGTGCGTCAGAACGTCGGTCCGCGCTTCGACATCGGTGGCGAGATCGATCGCATCGAGGCCGCCGGGATCGGCGGCGCGGCCTCGACCGCGTTTGCGACCGAGCTCGGGTACCAGGTCGGCAACAGCGGCCGCGCGGCGATCGGCTACAACTTCACCGGCGGCGTCAACCCGGCGCTGGTCGGCAATCCCGAACATCGCGGCATCTACGTGACGTTCACCACGCTGATCGATCGCATCTTCGCCTGGGGGCGTCAGTGAAGCGTTTCGGACGACCGCTCGCGGCGCTGCTGATCGGCGCGCAGATCGTCGCCGCCACCGCCGTCGGCACGCTGCTTGCCACCGCGCCGGCGCGCGCCGCTGCGGTGTGCGCCACCCCCGGCAACGACGGTTCGCCCGGGACGCTGAGCGGCGTCTACAACAGCTACTACGCGCCGCCCGCGACGTCGGTACTGAGTGCCGGGTCCACCTCGATTGCGCTCGGCACCATCGATACCGCCGGCGGCGGCGCGTCGACCCCGATTGCCGCCGGCGACGAACTGCTGATCATCCAGATGCAAGACGGCAGCTTCAACGACTCCAACGGATCGACGTATGGCGACGGTGCCAGCGGGAGCGGCCAAACCTCGCTCGGCAGTGCCGGACTCTACGAGTACGTGCTGGTCGATTCGGTGAACGGCAGTACCGCCACGATCACCAGTACCGGCAGCGGCGGCGGCCTGCTCAACACCTACACCGAGGCGCCGGCCACTGCGACCAGCGGGCAGAAGACCTATCAGATCGTGCGCGTGCCGCAATACCTCACCGCGACGCTCTCGAGCAACTTCAGCTCGGCGTACTGGGATGGCCAAACCGGCGGCGTCGCCGCAATCGACATGGCCTCGACCCTCAACCTCGGCGGCGCGTCGATCTATGCCACCGGCAACGGCTTTCGCGGCGGCGCCGTCAGCGACAGCAGTACCTCGCCGGCCAGCGCGCTCAACTCCGACTATGCCGCATCGGTCACCATGAACGGCGGCGCCGCGCCTGCCGACGGTAGCAAAGGCGAAGGCATCATGGGAACGCCTTCGTACATCTTTTACTACAGCAACTTCTCGACGCCGGGTACGCCGGCCGGACCGACCATCGTGAGCAGCGCGACCGCCGACGGCTATCCGGGCGGCGATATGGCGCGCGGTGCGCCCGGCAACGCCGGCGGCGGCGGCACCGACGATGACATGGCCGCCAACTCTCAAAACACCGGCGGCGGCGGCGGCGGCAACGGCGGCGCGGGCGGCAATGGCGGCTACCCGTGGACGCCGAGTTATAACGGCTCGACGCCGCAGTACAGCCAGTACGGCGTGCATACGGCGCCCGGAACCGGCTACGCCGCAGGCAACTTCCACGATCTGGGCGGCCGTGGCGGGGTCGCCGAGGCAGCTTCGGCGTCGCGCATCTTCATGGGCGGCGGCGGCGGCGCCGGTACCAATAACAACGGCACCAACCCACCGTACGGAAGTTCCGGCGGCGTCGGCGGCGGCATCATCCTGATGCGCCTGGCCAATACCAGCGGCACCGCCGCGACGCTCTATGCCAACGGCACCACCGGGGCCGAACCGCAGAACGATGGTGGCGGCGGCGGCGGCGCGGGCGGCACCATCGTCATTACCTCGCCCAGCACGTTTAGCGGCATCACCGCCTACGCCGAGGGCGCGGCCGGCACCGGTGCCGGCAACAATCAGACCGCGACGACCTACCAGCACGGCCCGGGCGGCGGCGGCGGCGGCGGCGTCGTGCTCTCGAGCAGTTCAGTCAGCGGGACCGTGACCGGCGGTGCGGCCGGCACGACGATCGGCAACGCCAGCGACACCTACGGCGCCAATCCCGGTGGTGCCGGCATCGTCAGCTCGATCTCAGCCGCGTCGATTCCGGGCGTCAGTTCGGGCGCCGAGTGCTACAGTCCGACCGGCGGCAACATGTACACCGGCCCGTACGACGCGACCAACACCGCCAACTACGGCGCCAGCATGACCGGCTCGTTCGACGGCAGCGTCCCGGCGACCAACAATAACGACTTTACCGCGCGCCCGATTCCGTTGACCGGCGCGACCCCGATCAACAGCGGAACCGTTGCGGGGTCGTGGATCGGCAACGCGCTCACGCTGAGCAGCGCGCCGACCGTCAACGTTCCAAACGAGCTGTACTATAAGTCGAACGGAACGCGCGATCAGGTCACCCTGACCGCGACGCCACCGACCGGCTGGACGGCCGAAATCTGTCCCGACAGCAGCTATACCGCCAACGGCGTTCCCGCCAGCAACGCCGCGCCCGTCCTGAGCACGCCGAACTGCGCGTTTACGCCGCCCTTTACGACCTGTAAGAACAAGACGACGAGTTACGTCTATTCGGCGCCCGCGGCCGGCTCCACGTCGACGTTGAACATCTGCGTCAAGTCGGGCAACACGCTCAACGTGCCGTACTGGGTCGTCTACACCGGCCCCACCAGCCTCACCGCCTTTGCGCGCTACGACGGATCGATCGCGGCAACCGACGATCAGGGAACGACCACCAACTTCACGCATAACGAACTCTATGCCGGCTATATCCCGGTCACCAAAACGGCCGACGTCGTGTCGACCGGCTGTCCGAGCGGTACCAATCCCACCCTGCCGGTGAGCGATGCGAGCGGCGCCAAGGTCTGTCCCGGCGGCGTCGTGCAGTACACGCTCGACTATCGCAACATCATGGCGGGCGCGGGTCAGGGGACCGAAGGTGCGCTGGCCAGCGCGTTTCTCGTGACCTCGGCCGGCCAGCTTGCGATCGCCGACGATGGCACGACCGGCGGCAACACCTGGGGTGCCAACAGCAGCGGCCTGACCACCACCCTCGGCGCCGGCGGAAGTTATGCCACGACCTGCGGGACCGCCGGTCCGGGTGCCTGCGGTGCATCGCAGTCGGGAACGACCTGCAGCTACTCCGGTGCCGGCACCGGTATCCCGGTCGGCACAGCGTTCACCTGTACCATCGGCGGCTCCGCTTTCCAACTCTACCCGCAGAACTACAGCGGGCAGAACTGGCAGGGGACGGTCATCTTCGCGGTCACCGTCAAGTGACGCGCGCCGCTTGGCGCTACTGCGCGCCGATGCGCTGGTTCGCGTTGTCGAGCAGATAGATCTTGTCGGCGTGGCGCACGCCGAGCAGCTTCTGATCGTAGATCACGCCGACGTACTGTCCGGGCTTGACCTTGCGCATCTGGTACGTGGTCTTGCCGTCGGCCGAAAAGACGCGATCGAACTTCGGCACCAACTCGAAGCTGAGCGTCTGCTTCGTCTTCGGGTCCTGCACCTTGATGCTGGTGGTGGAGACGTGGACGGTGATGCCGTAAAAGACGTTGGCGGCCAGCGCCGGCCGCGGGGAGAGGGTAAAGGTGGCGGCCAGCGCGATCGCCGCCACCGCGAAAAGTGCGTGTTTCATCTTGAGGGCTTACCCACCCGGCGAGCGGTTCATGCCGCCGCGACGCCGAAAGCGCGCTGCGATGGCGACCCTCTTCGACCCACCCACGCCCGAAGCAACCCTCTTTGCCGACGGCGGCTCGCGCGGGAACCCCGGTCCGGCCGCCAGCGGCGCCGTGCTGCTCGACGCGGGCGGCAGCGTGGTCGACGAAGTCGGGCGCTACCTCGGCACCGCCACCAACAACGTGGCCGAGTGGACGGCGCTGGTGATCGGGCTCGAAGCGGCGGCCCGCCGCGGGATTCGCCACCTGGCGGTCCGCATGGATTCCGAACTGGTCGTCAAGCAACTGCGCGGCGAATACCGCGTCAAGCACGCCGACCTGCAGCCGCTGCATCGCCAGGCGACCGCGCTGCTGCGGCGTTTCGCCAGCGTCGACGTGCGTCACGTGCCGCGTAAGCAGAACGCCCTCGCCGACCGCTTGGTCAATCGCGTGCTCGACCAGGAAGCCGCCTCGAGCTGAGGTAACGTCCGCGCATGCGCCGCTTTCCGCTCGGATGGGCCATCTTTGTCTTCGTCGTCGCCATGGTCGCCTACGGCGTCTACTTTCGCAGTCACAACGATCTCGGGCGCTTGGCTGCGGTCCAGCGCGCGCAGAACGCGCCCAGCCGGCTCTACGCGCGCCTGACGATCCGCTACGACCGTCCGCCGATCTACGAAGAGACGTATTCGATGCAGGACGTCGAGGGAAAGTCGACCTATCGCTATCGCGTCCGCGGCTACGACGGTAAGGAGATCACCATTACGCAGCCGCCGGGCGAGTTTTACGACGTGAGCTTTTTCTTCGGACGGCTGGTGCAGGACGGCGTTTGGGATCTCGTCGACAAGCCGCCGCGTCCGCACCCCGACGCGCACTACACGCTCTTCGTCGAGCAGTACGCCGACTACCGGCACGGATCGCGCACCGTTACCTTCACCAATCCCCACTACTGGGCGACCACCGCCGGCCAAAAGTTCCAGATCGACCTCTCGAAGCAGAGTCCGAACGATCTCTTGAAGTTGCACGGCACGGCGATTGCCGATCCGCACTACGCCATGATCGTCGACGACTTCCGCAACTTCGGGCCCAAGGAGTTTCGCGACAACGTTGCGCGCGCCATCGCCCGGGTGCGCGGCCGCTAGCATGGCGCGCATGCCGCGACGCGCGGCTTGGACGGTCGTCCTCCTAGGAGTCGTGGCGGCGCTGCTGTTCTTCGGGTACGAAGCCGCCGAGAGTCCGGCCAGTCAGCTCTTCGGCGCGACCCTGGTGCACGGGCCGCGCGATCGCAAGATCGTGGCGCTGACCTACGACGACGGTCCGAATCCGCCGTACACCACGCGCATCCTGCGGGTGCTGCGCGCGGAGGGCGTCCACGCGACCTTCTTCGTCGTCGGCCGCGCCGTCGCGGCCTATCCGCAGGTCGTGCGCGCCGAGGTCGCGGCCGGCAACGCGATCGGAAACCATACCTGGGCGCACGATCATTTGGTGTTGGACGATCGCGCGCAGTTGGCCCGAACGCTCGATCGCACCCAGGCGGCGATTCTGGCCGCCACCGGCGCGCGGACCGACCTCATGCGTCCGCCTTACGGCGGACGCGACTGGCTGGTGCTCGACGAGGTGCGCCGCCTCGGATACACCCCGGTGATGTGGTCGGTGCCGTTGCCGCACGACTGGGAGTATCCCTCCGCGACGACGATCGCGCGGCGCGTCTTGCGCTACGTCGGCGACGGCTCGATCATCGATCTGCACGACGGCAATCAAGGCATCCTGTGCGCGCGCTTGCACCTGGCGGCGCACGTCTGCGATCGCAGCGCCGACGTCGAAGCGACGCGCTTGATCGTCTCGGCGCTCAAGGCGCGCGGCTATCGCTTCGTCACCGTGCCGCAACTGCTGGCGCTGCGCCGCGCGCAGGCGGTCGCGGCGCGCGCGTCGCACGGCCGGCGTTAGCTCAGGCGTAGGTGCGTCCGTTTACGCGAATGAATCCGCCGCGATGCGTTCCCGAAGGGTCGTGATGGGTCCAGTGAACGATCGGCGCCTTGCCCGGATCGTGCACCATCACGCCGCTAATCTCGACGCGGTCGCCCGGCTGCACCGGAGCGGGCGGCGCGATGTCGACGTTATCGACCACTTCGAGCGGGCCGCAGGCGCTTTGCGCCGCGAAGGCTTCGTGGTGCAGACGCGAGCGCGCGCTGTAGAAGAAGCGCGGCGGCGAGGTGACGGTCGCGTTGAAATCGACGTGCGCCGCTGCGGTTCCCAGGTAGGCCGACGACAGGTTCATACCACTGCTTTCACGCGCGCGCGGGCGATCGACCAGTCACCGGCGGGAACGGCGGCTCGGGCGGCTAAGACCGACGCTCCGCTATGAGACTCTTGCGAACCGCCCGGTTGCGTCTCGTCCCGGTCACCCCGGCCAATGCCGAGGTGCTCTGGGACGTGCTCCAGCGTCCCGGCCTGCGCGACTTTCAGGACCTGCCCGACGTCGGCAAGGCGCAGTTTGCGCGCATCGTGGCGCAGCGGCCCGCCGAGTTGCGTGCCGGCGCCGGCGGCCGCTACGAGTGGCTGCTCTACTTCGAGCGCGGCGCGAGCACCGAACAACCGATCGGATGGGTCTCTTTACGCGTCGCCGAGCGCGTGCCGCCTTCCGGCGAGGTCGGCTACAGCGTGGTCGTCGAGCAGCGCAATCGCGGGATCGCAAGCGAGGCGCTCGGCGCGATCGTCGAGGAGGCGTTCGCGCGCGTCGGTCTGCACGAACTGCGCGCCTACTGCGTGCCGGGCAACGCCGCCTCGCTGGGCGTGCTGCGCCGGTGCGGCTTTCGCGGCGACGGCCTTACCGCGCACGGCGCGACGGTCAACGGGCGCTCGGTCGACGTTGCGGCGTTCTCGCTCGCGCGCGAGCGCTGGGAGGAACTCACCCATCGTCGCTCGGCCATCGGATCGTGATGCCGGCCTCGGGATAACCGGCATAGCGCCCTGACAGCGTCGCGTTGACGTGCGCCAATAGCGGCTCGCGCACGACCGCGACCGCGATGCGCGCGGCCACCGCGTCGAGCGCGACCCACTCCACGGCGGCGACGTGATCGCCCTCGCCCGGAATCTGAATCGTGCCGGTGACCTCGAGCGCGAACGTGGCATTGAGCACGTGCATCCCGCCGGCGGCATCGAGGCTCTCGCTGAGGTAGAGCAGCGCGCCGACCTCGGCCCGCAGGCCGGTCTCCTCGCGCACCTCGCGCGCCAGCGTCTGCGCCAGCAGTTCGCCGGGGCGCTGGCGCCCGCCGGGCAGACCCCACAGCGGCTCGGGGCGATTGGCGTAGCGCGAGGCGACCAACAGCAGGCGGTCGCCGCGCCGCGCTAGGCCACTCGCCAGGACGATGCGTTCCATCGCTTATCGCTCGGCGCCCGCGTAGATCGCACGCAGTGCCTCGATCGGTGCGCAGCCGCGAAACCGATCGGCGCTGGCGTACGCCGCTGCCGCTGCCGCGTGCCAACGCTGCGGGGTGTGCAGAGCGATGATCGCATCGGCCAGCGCCGCCACGTCGTCGCGCGCCACCGCCAGCCCGCCGCCCTCGATCCAGTCCGCGATCCCGCCGACGCGAAAGGCCACCACCGGCCGTCCGCGCGCAAACGCTTCGATCCCGATCAAGCCGTACGGTTCCGACCAGCGCGACGGCACGGCGACCAGGCTGCACGCGTCGATTGCCGCCCGCAGCGCGTCGGC
>DAIDGS010000133.1 GCA_027459845.1 Vulcanimicrobiota bacterium
TGGATCATGTCGCCGCCGCCGCGCGCGTGCACGCTCGGCCGCACCACGAAGAGTACGCGCATGGCTACCGCGCTCAGAGCGTCCCGACCGGCACGGCGCGCAGGCCGCTCGCGTTCGCGATGAAGAGCGTCTTGCCAACGATCAGCGGCGGTGACGACGTAAACGGTTTCGAATTTTCGAGCACCCCGCGAACGCTTCCGGTGCGCGCATCGACGACGTAGAAGATTCCGGCAGTATCGCCGAAGTAGACCTTGCCGCGATAGATCACGGGGCTCATCTTCACCGGTGCGGCGGTGTGCAGGCGCCACACGATGCGACCGTCGCGCGCGCGAAACGCGATCACCTCGCTGCGCGCTTCGATCGGCTGATAGAGCACGCCGGCATGATAGGTGCCCGGAATGCCGCGCATGTTGGTCGCGACGCCGGTGAAGTATCCCGGTCGACTGCGATAGTGCCACACCACCCTGCCGGTCGCGCCATCCAACGCGGTGACGTCGTTGGTTCCGAGCGCCGAGTGCAGCCCGGGCGGCCCGTCCTGAACGCCTTCGACGAAGAGCAGACCCTGCGCGAGCGTCGGCGTGCAGTCGGAGTTACCGAACGGTGCCGACCAAATGCGGCTGCCGTCCCGCACGCGCAACGCGACGGTGTGGTTGCGCGTCGGACTCTGATAGAGCGCGACGCCCTTGGTCGCCACAAAGAAGACCCGGCGGCCATCGGTCATCGCCGAACCCATCGTCGCGACCCCGGGGATCCGCCTGCGCCACAGCCGCAGCCCGGTGCTCGCCTGCAGGGCGGTAGCGTGATTGCTGCCGGTGGCGAAGATCAGTGTGCCGCCGGTGTAGGCCGCCGAGGGCATCGCCTCGCCGACCGTGTGGTACGACCACACCAGCCGCCCGGTCCGGGCCGAAAACGCAAACCAACGGTTGCCCTCCGGCCGGCCCCATACCGTGCTGTCGGGACGATCCCACAACACCCGGTTGGTGCCCGAACCGACGAAGACCAGACCGCCGCCGACGATCGGCGTCGACATCAACACGTCGTCGCCGCGCGCGCGCCAGCGCACGTAACCGGTGCGCGGATCGATCGCCAGCAGCGCGTGCGCGAAGTCGACGGCATAGAGATTGTACCCGTCGTAGGCGAGCCCGCCGTTGATCTTGGAGTGCAGGTCGTCGTCCCAGCGAACCGCCGGAAAGTTGCCGCGCACGATCGCGTTGTGGGTCAAGCCACCTTGGAACATCGGCCAATCCGTGCGCGGCGAGCCGGCGGCAGGCGCGCACGCGCTCAACAGCAGCATCGCAACGATTCCGAGCGGCCAACGCGTCATGCGTACTGCTTTTCGATGACGCGGAAGCTTGCCTTCTACGCCTGGGGCGGTTCGACGCGCTCGATGGTGACGCCGATCGCTCCGGCGGGGCGCGAAACCACCACGCGATCGCCCACGCGCGCACCGAGCAGCGCCTGCGCGAACGGTGCCGTCCAACTCACCGCGCCGTGGCGCGGATCGGCCTCGTCTTCGCCGACGATCCGCACCCGCAGCATCCGCCCGCTCGGCTCGCGCGCCTCGACCGTCACACCGAAGGCGACTTCATCCGGCGCCGCGGTCGTCGAGGGAAGGACCGCGCTTGCGATGCGCCGTTCGAAATACGCGACGTCGCGCGCGGCGCCGTCGGCCCGGGCGCGCTCGAGCGCCGCGCGCAAACGTTCCAAGCCGGCCGGCGTGACGTAGTTCGGGTGCTCGCTTTCGGCACGCGGGAGCGGACGCTCGGGGCGATCGTCGTCGTCCTTGACGAAGGCGCGGCTCATCCGCCGCGAACGCGAATCTTTTCCAGCAGCTCGCGTTTGGTTTCCGGTACGAGGGCGCGAATAAAGAGGAGCGTCACGATGCAGATCGCGGCATAGGTCGCAAAGGTACCCGGCGTCCCAAGTTTGTGCAGCATCGTGAGAAAGAACTGCGAGACGAGAAAGTTCCCGACCCAGTTCGCCAAGGTCGCGATCGACATCCCGAGTCCGCGCGCCTGCAGGGGAAAGATTTCGGAGATCAGCAGCCATACGATCGGACCGAGGCTAAAGGCGAAGCAGCCCACGTAGAGCATCATGCTGACCAACGCGATGGTACTGAGCGAGCCGCTGAGATGAGATTGGCTAAAGGCGTACGCGAGCGCCGTAAGCGCCACGAACATTCCGCTCAGCCCCAGGTAGAGCAGCGGCTTGCGGCCGACGCGATCTACGAAAAAGATGGCGATCAACGTCATGACGCAGTTGACCGTTCCAACCAACGCCTGCGCGAAGATCGAGTGCTGAGCGCTGGCGACGCCGGCCAACTGAAAGATCTGCGGCCCGTAGTAGATCACGGTGTTGATCCCGGTAATCTGCTGCAAGACCGCCAGTGCGACGCCGATGAAGAGCGCCCAGCGCACCTCGCGCCCGCGAAAAACTTCGAATCCTCCGGCTTTCACCGCCAGACTGGCGTGAATCGACTGCTCCTCGGCAGCGGCGTTGGCGGGCGTATCCATGCGCGCTAGGACCGCACGCGCGCGATCGCCGCGCCCGATCTTGAAGAGATAGCGCGGGCTCTCGGGCATCGCGAGCATCCCGAAGATCAAGATGAGCGAGGGCACCACGCCCAGCGCCAGCATCCAACGCCACTCGCCGGCCGCAGAGAAGACGTAGTCGATAATGTACGCGCCCAGAATGCCGACCGTAATCGCAAACTGATAGAGCGAAACGAGCGCGCCGCGTACGTCGGCCGGCGCCACCTCGGAGATGTAGAGCGGGGCGACCACCGAACTCAACCCGATGCCGAGTCCGACCACGCCGCGCGCCAGCAACAATACGGTCTCGCTCGGGGCCAACGCCGAGAGCAGCGCGCCGACGAAAAAGACGATGCCGGCGGTAAAGAGCGTCGCGCGGCGTCCGATGCGGTCGGCGATCCAGCCGGTCACCGCGGCGCCGAGGATGCAGCCGATCAGCACCACGCTGATCGTGAACTCTTGCAGGCGCGTGCCCAGCGCGAAGTCCTTGGTGATGAACAACACCGCGCCCGAAATGACGCCGGTATCGTAGCCGAAGAGCAGTCCCCCGAGCGCGGCGACGGAGGCAACCAGTAAGACGTAGGGCCTCATGGAGCGCTTTTGCATCGGCCGGGCGAACGCTCCTTCCGTGAACCTGAAGGCTGCCGAGGAGTATGCCCGTCGTCATGCGCTCTTCGCGCTGGTGGTGATGCGCGGCGAGAGCGTGCTGCTCGAAGCCTACGGCGACGCGGGCGGCTGCGAGCGGCCGCACCCCCTCTACAGCGGCACCAAGAGCTTCTGGGGACCGCTCGCGCTACGCGCGCAGGACGACCGGCTACTCGCGCTCGACGAGCCGGTGGCCGCCACGATCGCAGCCTGGCGCGACGATCCGGTGCGCCGGCGCATCACGCTGCGGATGCTGCTCGCATTGACGGCCGGCTACGGCTTCGGCGGACTGGGTAGCAGCGTACCGACCTACCCGCGCGCGCTGGCCATGCCGCTCAAACACCCGCCCGGCACGACCTTCGCCTACGGCGGCATCGCACTGCAAGTCTTCGGCGCGGTGCTCGCGGCCAAGCTCGCCGCCCGCGGACTCACACCGCAGTCGTACCTTCAAGAGCGTTTGCTCGACCAGGCCGGGGTGTCGATTGCCGCGTGGCGGACGCTCCCCGACGGGACGCAGCCGCTCCCGACCGGTGCCGCGCTCGATGCGCGCAACTGGCTTGCGTACGGGCGCTTCATACTGCGCGAGCGCAACGGCTTCGCGGCCTGCTTCGAAGGCAGCGCAGCGAATCCGCGTTACGGATTGGGTTGGTGGCTGGCGCCGCCCGGACTGCCCAGCGACACGATCTACGCCAGCGGCTCGGGCGGTCAAGGCCTGTACCTGATACCCTCGCACGATCTCGCCGTGCTGCATTACGGCAGGAGCGCCTCGTACAAGCACGAGACGCTCCTTCGCCGACTGCTCGCCGGGTAGTTACGGCTGCTCTTGGGTTAGCCCCGCGAGCGGCTTCAGTCCGGCAGTCTTGAGCGCCGGTTGGAGCGATGCGAGCGACGCGACGTAGGCGTCGTACGCGGCGAACGCCTTGGCCGCTGCGACGTCGAACCGCTTGGCGTAGTCGAGTTGCGAGGCGGTCGGCTGCAACTGCGGTCCGCCGAAGCCGGTAAACGGCACCGATTCGCGCAGCGAGCCGGGTCGTTC
>DAIDGS010000134.1 GCA_027459845.1 Vulcanimicrobiota bacterium
TCGCCCGCCCAGGCGAAGTGTTCGGTGCCGGCGTCCGCACCGGCGAACGGCCCGGTGGCAGGATGGAAGAGCATCTCGGTGATGCCGTCGGGCAGGCGTTCGATCAGCGCGACGACGCGATCCTCGGTCATCGCGCCGGGATCGTTCATGCCGAAGGCGTAGTCGTTGGCGGCGATGCCGGCCCGGCGCGCGCGCGTGCGCATCAGCGCTAGCCATGGCTCGGTCAGCGCGCTGTTGCCGAAGCGGCGGGCGAAGCCGTCGCCGGCCGCGCGGTACGATGGCCAGAACGGTTCGCGCGGCAGCCGGATCGCACGCATGCCGTACTCGCGACCGACCCGCAGCAGCATCCCGAAGACGGTCGGATGCACGTGCATGTGGCACTGCGCGTCGACATGATCGAGCACCAACCCGCTCGCGGCGTAGCGCTCGAACTGCGCGCGCATCTCGGCCTCGAGCTGCGCTCGGATACGCGGATGGAAGAAGAAGCGCACGCCGGCTTGGAAGAGATCGGTGGGAAACTCGCCGCGTGCATCGACGAGATCCGGGATGCGCTCGGGCGGGAGCACTGCGCGCCCGCTGACGAGCACCACGTGGAGACCGACCGCGAGTCCAGGCAGCCGGCGGGCGCGTGCGATCGCATCGGCGGCTTCCGGGGCAGCCACCATCAAGCTGGCGGCGCGCAGCACCCCATCGCGATGCGCGCGTTCGATCGCCTCGTTGACTTCGCGGGAAATGCCGAAGTCGTCGCCGGTGACGATCAGTCGCGGCGACGGTGCGCTGGAGCCCCGGTTACGCAGGGGTGAGCTCGGCCGCGGCGAGTCGGTCGACGATCCACACCAGCTTGCCGTCCTTGGGATCGACGATCTGCGCCGGGTAGCGAATGCAGTCGGTCGGTCCCTGATAGACGGCCGCCAGCGCGTCGGCCTTGGTCGTTCCTTCGACCGCGAAGGCGACCACGCGCGCTGCGTTGATGACCTTCGGCGTGATCGTAACGCGCCACATCTGCTGCGACTCGGCGTAGATCGCGCGCACCAGATCCGAGGAGTCGATGGTCGGATCCTGGCCCGGGAACAGCGAGGCGGTATGACCATCGGGACCCATCCCGAGCAGCACCAAGTCGAAGTGCGGCGGGTCACCCAGGTCGTGACGAACGAGGCTGGAGTACTCGTTGGCAGCGTGCCCGGGATCGGCTTCGCAACGGATGCGATGCACGTTACCCGGCGGGATCGGCACCGCGCGCAGAAAGCTCTCTTCGGCCATGCGGTAGTTCGATTCGGGATCGTTCGGCGGCACGCAGCGCTCGTCGCCGAAGTAGATGAAGACTTTCGGCCACGCCACGGCATCGAGACGCGGCGCCCGCGCGAGTAGCGCGTATGCGTTGCGCGGCGTGTTGCCGCCCGAGAGCGCGACGCGAAAGGCATCGCGCTCGGCAATTGCGGTGCGCGCCGTCTCGATGAAGAGATCGGCGACCTTGGCGGCAACTTCGTCGGAGTTGCTGCAGACGACGAGCGAGCCGTGTGGCATCGTGTCTAACCCTTTCTACTTTCGAGAATCGTGCCGGCCATCGCCAGCGAGTCGACAAATACGCGATCGTGCTGGAGCGTGAGGATCGCGCGCTCGACGAGCGCGGCGATCCCGGTATCCACGATCGGTCGCATCCGGGCCGGGTGGCGCAGCGCTCCGCTCACCGCCAGCGCGATGGTCGGCGCGTCGCCGTCGGTTGCGGTTGCGCGGAACGTTGTCGCAGCCGACCGCAGTTCCACGTGCCCGATCGGGTGAACGCCCTTTTTGCGCGCGATCGCGAAGGCGATCGTTGTCCCGAATCGATTGCAGAACTCGCGTTCCGAACACGGCGTCCACTCCAGCCGGCTGGCGAGCCAGCCGAGCAGATAGTATGCTTCGGGCTCGGTCGAACAGCCGATTTCGACGTGGCGCAGGGCAAAGAGTTCGTCGACGGCATCCTTGCGGTCGAAAAACTGCGCGATAGCTTCCTGCCAGGGATGCAG